>NZ_JBHOFD010000083.1:0-592 GCF_046543445.1 Paenibacillus nanchangensis | reverse complement strand
CACTTTATACTGACGCGGGGTGGAGCAGCCCGGTAGCTCGTCGGGCTCATAACCCGAAGGCCGCAGGTTCAAATCCTGCCCCCGCAACCAAATTATTTCTTGTGGAACCGTGGTGTAGAGGCCTAACATGCCTGCCTGTCACGCAGGAGATCGCGGGTTCGAATCCCGTCGGTTCCGCCACTTTCAGTTTTAGCTTTCGCAGCAGTGCTTGCATTATTATGGCGGTCGTGGCGAAGGGGTTAACGCACCGGATTGTGGCTCCGGCATTCGTGGGTTCAAGTCCCATCGATCGCCCCATTGTAACTTTGATCCTGTTGGGGATTAGCCAAGCGGTAAGGCAACGGACTTTGACTCCGTCATGCATAGGTTCGAATCCTATATCCCCAGCCATTCTTTTCAAAATTAGAGCCATTAGCTCAGTTGGTAGAGCACCTGACTTTTAATCAGGGTGTCGAAGGTTCGAGTCCTTCATGGCTCACCATGTTTTACTTGGTAGTATGCGGTCGTGGCGGAATTGGCAGACGCGCACGGTTCAGGTCCGTGTGGGCTAACCCCCCGTGGAGGTTCGAGTCCTCTCGACCGCACCATATTT
>NZ_JBHOFD010000082.1:0-619 GCF_046543445.1 Paenibacillus nanchangensis | reverse complement strand
GCAAGGTCAACGATTTGTTTGACCTCCTCATTCGAGACAATCCAGCCTCCGCTTTGCGTCGTCAGGTCCAGAGGAAGCAAAATGGAACGGTCGATTCCGTTATAGTCCATTTCTTGCAGCACGGATTCAATGGGGCTGGGGCCTTGTTTGAACACACCGAACTGCGCTTTGCGGTAATTCAGCGTCTCTTTGTCTTCGCTGATCGCTTTGTAAAATATCGGATGGGTATGCACATCGATGATCAACAGATTTTTCCGCCTTTCCGCCGGCTTTGCGTCACCGGTTAGTAGGGTTCGAATTTGGATACGACTTCGGCAGCCGTCTTGGCTCCTTGCTTAAGCGATTCCTGGATCGTCCAGCCGCTTAGCTGGCCATACATGAAACCTGCGCAAAACGAATCGCCCGCGCCTACCGTATTGACCACCTCGGCCGACACGATGCCTTCCCGGTAGAACTTCTCTCCGTCATAAGCCACGCTGCCTTGCTCACCCAGCGTCACCACAACGACACGCGGCCCTTGCGCATGCGCCCACCGGATAAACCCTTCCATTTCGTCGTCCTCTTGTTCATATGAGAAAAACGCATAATCGGTATGCGGCAAAATCGGCCCGGCAATCTC
>NZ_JBHOFD010000081.1:0-679 GCF_046543445.1 Paenibacillus nanchangensis | reverse complement strand
GGGCACTGAGTGATTCGCCAACCGCACTGCTTTTTCGGCTACCCCTAAAGGGGTTTTTCTATTTCTTCTTCTTTCGATTATCTTTGGTTTCTTCTCCTGTAAATGGATCGATGTACTCCATCATCGTGATTTGTTCCGCGACGATATCTTCTTGTAACTGATTGCGGATATACTCCTCAATCACTTTCTTGTTCCTTCCAACCGTGTCCACGTAAAAACCTTTGCACCAAAATTTCCGATTCCCATACCGATATTTTAATTGGGCATGTCGATCAAAGATCATCAAGCTACTTTTTCCTTTTAAATATCCGATAAACGCGGACACACTTAGCTTAGGTGGAATGCTTACCAACATGTGAATGTGATCTTTGCACGCCTCTGCTTCAATGATTTCTACGTTCTTTCTTTCGCATAATTGTCGCAATATTTTCCCAATATCTTGCTTTAACTTCCCATAGATCACCTGGCGTCTATACTTTGGGGCAAACACGATGTGATACTTACAATTCCATTTCGTATGTGCTAAACTGTTCACATCAGATGACATCTGTATTCCTCCTATTGTGCGATAAATTCGGTTGGCGAACCAAATTTATTGTAACACTGGGAGGAATTTTTTTGATACATCGCTGAAAGCTCCCCCGAACCATACGCATAGCGTATGGTTTTCTTTTGACAA
>NZ_JBHOFD010000079.1:0-842 GCF_046543445.1 Paenibacillus nanchangensis | reverse complement strand
AAGCCCTCCAGCGCCGATGGTACTTGGACCGAAGGGTCCTGGGAGAGTAGGACGTCGCCAAGCGTAATATTCCCTGATAGCTCAGTTGGTAGAGCACTCGACTGTTAATCGAGTTGTCACAGGTTCGAGTCCTGTTCGGGGAGCCATGCTCTCATAGCTCAGTAGGTAGAGTGCATCCATGGTAAGGATGAGGTCACCGGTTCGATCCCGGTTGAGAGCTCCACTTTTGTGGCCCGTTGGTCAAGGGGTTAAGACACCTCCCTTTCACGGAGGTAACAGGGGTTCGAATCCCCTACGGGTCACCATTCCTTTGGAATGGCTATGCTTTTGACTCGCTTGCGTGTCTCTTTTTTTTGTGCACCTTATTGGTTTGTAATCACGCAGTGGGTACCTAAATGGTTTTGGAGGCTTAGCTCAGCTGGGAGAGCATCTGCCTTACAAGCAGAGGGTCGGGGGTTCGATCCCCTCAGCCTCCACCATATCTACTCATAGATCAGCGATTTATGGACACACTAAGGTTACAATAATGGGGATTAGCCAAGCGGTAAGGCAACGGACTTTGACTCCGTCATGCATAGGTTCGAATCCTATATCCCCAGCCATTTTACTTCTGTGGATAGAATAGGCTTCGGAGTTTACCTGATAGGTTCGGAGCTCCATAATATGAGCCATTAGCTCAGTTGGTAGAGCACCTGACTTTTAATCAGGGTGTCGAAGGTTCGAGTCCTTCATGGCTCACTCTTATGTAATATGCGCGTGTGGCGGAATTGGCAGACGCACTAGACTTAGGATCTAGCGTCTTTGACGTGGGGGTTCAAGTCCCTCCACGCGCACCATCTTAA
>NZ_JBHOFD010000078.1:0-902 GCF_046543445.1 Paenibacillus nanchangensis | reverse complement strand
ACGTATGCTCACGGATTCACAGTATTTCACCTTTCTTAGATGAAGCGTGCTACGGAAGGAACGGTCGGGGGAGCCCCCTGTCGAAGAAAAAGGCAGATGCAAACACAGGATACCCGGAGAATCCCATGATTTCCCATATGTTGCATGTGTTGTCCACTATTCGCCAGGGGGTTACTCTCCCATGTCTCTTCGGGTCCACGCCCTTACCTTCCTTCGTTACGCCTGCCTAGGAAAGTGGAGTCCAATTTTGTTTATTTGACGGGTCTATGCCCTTTCGCCTTCTGAACTTGGTTTCCGTACATGCCTTGTGAAATACTGCGAATCCGTCAATCTGCGTGTGCTGTCTATCAGGTTTTCGTGATTTGAATCTACTGAACTTAAGCCGCCAGGTGCACCGGATGGCGCTGCTCGTCAAAACACTCGCCGCTGTGGGCAAGTCCTACCAGAATCCTTGCGAGCTTGCCTACCAGTTTCAAAATGGACGTGTTCTTCTTCATTCGTAAGCTGTTCACGTTATGCGCATGCCAGCGCTTGAACGCCGGGTGATTGACGACCAGACCCAATACCGTCAGATACAGATACTTCCGAAGCTGTCGTCGCCCGCGCTTGGAGAGGGTGATCTGCCCTCGGCGCTTGCCTGAGCTACACTCCGCCAGGTTCAGCCCGGCCAGCGCCAATACTTGGTTCCCATGTGCATAAGCTCTCAAATCTCCGGTATTCGCCAGCAGGACCGCTGTCAGCCAAGGGCTAATACAAAGTGCTTCCAGCGGCTGTCTGGCTTCAGGCGAGAGCTGAGCGAGCAGCTTCTCGAGCCCCTCTCCAATGGCGGCCGACTGTTCTTCCAGTGCCTCGTACCGCTGCAGCAGGCGTCCGATTCGCTCTTTCATCTCGCCAGCGACCTC
>NZ_JBHOFD010000077.1:0-1031 GCF_046543445.1 Paenibacillus nanchangensis | reverse complement strand
AACCCCCAGCTGTACCGCAATCCCTTCCCCTACAGCAAGCGGTGTCTTCCAGCCCGCTTCCTCCGTGCTCTTCGCCAGAGCAAGCAGCGTACTGTCGAAGCTGCCGTCCGGCTTCCTGCCCTGCATCCCTTGAAACTTCTCCACCGCCAACAAAAATTCCTCGTTGTACCACCCCGTAATCTCTCCCGGGTACATGCCTCGCTTCTTCAAGGCTTCTTGCATCGCCCGGATATCTGCGGGGGAGAACTTTTGGTTGTAATCTTCCATCAGCTGCCGGCGGAGTTCCCGCTGCCGTTCCAGTTCCGCCGCTCTCTTCTTCGCGGCCTTTTCAATCTCCGGGTAATTGTGAATAGCCCATTCCTGATAAGCCGGGACTGTCATCCCGATGGCGATGACCAGCCGCAACTCCTCTTCCTTCGGCATTGGAGAAAAGTTCGACTGAAGCGGATTATAGTCGCAAGCCGACAGCAGCGGTCCTTTGTAGTGCTTCCGCAGGCTGATTTCCGGTCCATACCACGCCGGATCAACGCCAAGCCCCGCCAAAATATCCCGCTGCGCAGCAGCGGTCTGCTTCACCTGTTCCATGTACTGCTTGTGGTCATATGCCGCATACACGCTGTAAGTCGCCTGGGAGCGGGCCAGGGTATCGAACGCATTGGCGATCTCGTTCAGTTTCATCCGCGCCTCTTCCCGTAAGGCTTCATCTCCCGTATGCAACCTGTCCAGCAGCTCCGTAATCCGCGGTTCACTGCTGTAGGGGATCAGCCGCGTTTCGAGCTGCAGATCCTGTACACTATTCACCGCAGCCTTTAGCAGATCTTTCAGTGACGGCTTCCCGCTCAGCAGCTCTAGCAGGTGCTCTCCGCCCCGCTCCTGCCGCCTCCGCCACATGTCCCACAGCCGGGCGCCGAGTCCGCCGATCCGTTGGACCGTTGGGAACTTGCGCATGAACTTCGCGTTCAGCAGCGCCTTCATTTTCGATTCCGTGTAGCCATACTGTTCCGCGGTTTCCCGGACCGCCGCCGATTGGT
>NZ_JBHOFD010000076.1:0-1061 GCF_046543445.1 Paenibacillus nanchangensis | reverse complement strand
GATATTATGGCAACCCGTCAGGGACAGGCCTTCCGCCTGGTCCGGATTGATTTGGAGAGATACCCAAGTGGCTATAAGGGGACCCTCTGCTAAGGGGTTAGACTGCGTAAGCGGTGCGAGGGTTCGAATCCCTCTCTCTCCGCCATCTATTATCCACTTTATATTTTGTATGGCGGCGTAGCTCAGCTGGCTAGAGCGTACGGTTCATACCCGTGAGGTCGGGGGTTCGATCCCCTCCGCCGCTACCATACATACCTGGAGGCTTAGCTCAGCTGGGAGAGCATCTGCCTTACAAGCAGAGGGTCGGGGGTTCGATCCCCTCAGCCTCCACCATATTTATCTTGTGCAGTACCTTATAACCTTGCCGGTGTAGCTCAATTGGTAGAGCAACTGACTTGTAATCAGTAGGTTGGGGGTTCAAGTCCTCTCGCCGGCACCATTTGATGAATGCGGAACCGTGGTGTAGAGGCCTAACATGCCTGCCTGTCACGCAGGAGACCGCGGGTTCGAATCCCGTCGGTTCCGCCATCCATTCAAATACTTCCAGCTATTGAAGCGGGAAATTAATTGAGCCGCTTCGTTTTGTTTTTTTAATTGAATATTGATCTGGCTCGGTAGCTCAGTCGGTAGAGCAGAGGACTGAAAATCCTCGTGTCGGCGGTTCGATTCCGTCCCGAGCCACTTTCCTGGAGGATTAGCGAAGTGGCCAAACGCAGCAGACTGTAAATCTGTTCTCGTGAGAGTTCGGTGGTTCGAATCCATCATCCTCCACCAGTTACGAGCCATTAGCTCAGTTGGTAGAGCACCTGACTTTTAATCAGGGTGTCGAAGGTTCGAGTCCTTCATGGCTCATCTTTATAAGAAGTCACCGTTTAGACGGTGGCTTTTTTTGTTGTATGGGCGTGCCCAGAGGCACGCATTATCTAGTTGGTGAAAGTCCAACCAAGAGAGGGGCCAAGCCACTCTTGTAGCTAGGATGCTTACGCATGGCGAAATCTGTGTGTAAAAGCGCATCGACAAAAGTACCGGCCAGAGGCCGGGCGAGCAACAACCCAGGCCGT
>NZ_JBHOFD010000075.1:0-1160 GCF_046543445.1 Paenibacillus nanchangensis | reverse complement strand
GTGGACTTATGTCAAGAAAGTAGACACTTACGCTACGGATTTTCCGGTAAATTGCATCGCAAAACGAGCAGGGGAAAGGTACCCTAACGCGCTGTGAATTCGCTTGCGGTTGTAATAGAACTCAATGTACTGGTAGATGGCGGTATAAGCTTCTTCCGGCGTCTTAAAACGTGGGTTACAGTAAATGAGTTCCTTTTTTAAAATACTGTGCCATGACTCGATACACGCGTTATCGTAACAGTTTCCTCGGCGGCTCATACTCGACTCCATTCCGTATGATTTCAGTTGCTCCACGTACTCTTTTGAGGTGTACTGAGACCCGCGATCCGAGTGGTGGAGCAATCCCGGAGCGGGACGTTTGGCCTGGTACGCATCCTTCAATGCATTCAGCACCAGACTTGTTTCCATATGGTTGTACAGACGCCAGCCTACAATCTCACGCGTACACAAATCCAGAACGCTGGCGAGATATAGACGACCTCCTCGGCAGGGAATGTAGGTGATGTCGGTGACCCACACCGTATTGGGTTTGGACGTTTTAAATTGCTGATTCAGCGTATTCGGTGCGATGGGATGGTCATGTTTGGAATCCGTGGTCTGGACACGATATTTGGGACTTACCACGGAACGAAGATTCATTTGACGCATGTATATACTGACGGTACGTGAAGAGATTCTATACCCTTCCAGATGGAGCAGATACGTAATTTTAGGGCTCCCACACCGCATCTGGTGGTCGTAGAAATGATACCGAATACGCTTCATGACCTCGGCTCTCCGGTTCTGTTGCGTGCTTGTTCGATCTATTCGCCATTTGTAATATCCGCTCCGTGACACTTGCAACGATCTGCACATCTTCTCCAAAGAAAACTGGGAGCGATGGTCTTCCACAAACTGAAATCTTAGCTCTTTGGCTTGCTGAAGATGTGCACTGCTTTTTTTACAATAGCGAGTTCCTCTTGCGTATCTGCAAGTGTATCTTCTTTCTCTTGAAGCAACCGGCGCATCTCTTGGAGTTCTGCTTCCAGCTCCTTCACTCGATCCATGCTAGCTACGGGCTCGTTTTTCAGTTCACGATACTTGCTCATCCACTGGTGTAACGTACTTTTCGGAATGTTGAGTTCTTCTGCCAAATCCCCGAGTGTCTTCGTCTGTTCTTG
>NZ_JBHOFD010000074.1:0-1231 GCF_046543445.1 Paenibacillus nanchangensis | reverse complement strand
GCTAGAGTAAAGGGCTGGCTCGCCAGCCCCTCCTCATCAAACCGTACGTGAGGTTTTCCCTCATACGGCTTTCCGATGTCCGTCATTCATGGGCATGCAGATTACAATAGCGTTTTCAATCCATACCTATTGGCCATATACTTCACTTCAGATATTGAACTCATCCAATTCCTGCGTTGTTTCTTCTTCGCATACCACCGGGTGAATCGCTGCAGAATATACCAATCCAGTTTCGCTAATCTCTTTTGGCTATAGTTCGTGTAGTAATAATTTCTCCATCCCTGGATCTTTGGATTAAGCCATTCCACTTGTTCCGCGAACGATTTCGAACGCATGCCGGGCGGGGCTAATCTGTCTTTGACCACGCCTCGGATACGTTCCTCCGCCTTCTTCGTTAGCCACTGTTGTGTGGTATAGTACACCTTCCCTTGCGAGGTCTCTGCTTTTGTTTTTCGGTGGTGCATGCCTAAGAAGTCGAATCCTTCTTCTCCTGTCCATAAGCCCACTATGCGAGTTTTGGTCGGGTGTAGGGTTAGCTCCAGACGTTCCATAATTCTGCCGTTCATAGGCATGCTCGGCGTCCTTTTTGGTTTTGCAGACCACAACAAAATCGTCTGCATACCTTGTTAATTCTCCCAGCCCACTACCATGTTTCTCCCACAGTCGGTCAAAGTAGTTCAGGTAGATATTCGCCAGAAGCGGTGAAATGACGCCACCTTGTGGTGTCCCTAAATCAGACCGTCTTACGTTTCCTTCCTCCATGACTCCCGCTTGTAGCCACTTTCGGATTAACTTCAAGATCCTCCTGTCGTTGATACGCATCTGTACCAATTTCATGAGTTTCTCTTGATTCATGTTGTCAAAGTAACCTTGGATATCGACGTCGACTATCCAATTTCCTTTGCGGTTGCAGGCTTTCCGGATTCGCTCCAGCGCTCCCTTTGCACTTCGCTTCGGACGAAATCCGAAGGAGACTTCTTTAAAATCGGCTTCAAAGATGGGTTCAATCACCAGTTTGGTTGCCATCTGTAGGACTCGGTCTCGTACGGTGGGGATGCCTAGCGGTCTTGGCTTCCCATCTTTCTTCGGGATGTAGTGCCGTCGTACGGGCTGCGGATGGTAATGGCCTTCCTTTAGTTCTCGCTCGCATTCCTTGAGGAAACTTGTTTCTCCTTGTTCTTCGATATCTGCGAGCGTTACGGCATCCACTCCCGCGGCTCCCTTATTCGCT
>NZ_JBHOFD010000073.1:0-1761 GCF_046543445.1 Paenibacillus nanchangensis | reverse complement strand
TTACAGACTGTATAATAAATAAGAGCTTTGCATAAGGATAAAAGAAACCGTGACAGCTATTGCTGGCACGGTTTCTGCTATGTGCGGCGAAAATATGGAAGTACGGGATTAAGCACAAGCACAAGCGTGAGAATGTTTACTGGAAGTATTGAGAAAAATTATTTATCTTGGTCCGAATGGTTTAAGGAACATGCTATGATGTTGTGGTAAACTGTGTGATTTAGAAATGAAAAGCATATTAGATATATAACGATAAAGAACAACGAAGGGAATAAAAATGAACCGATATAATTGTCCCTGTTGTGGTTATCCCACATTAGAAGAAAGACGAGCTTGGGAGATTTGTTGTTTATGTGAATGGGAGGATGACGGGCAAGATGACCCTCATGCAGATGAGGTGTGGGGTGGTCCAAATGGTGATTGTTCTTTAACGGAGGCTAGGGAGAATTTTAAAAAGAATTACACAATGTACAGAGATAATAAAAACATCTTTAGGCATTCAGAGGAAGAAATATTGACTAAAAAAGCCTTAATAAATGAGTTCGAGAGACTGAATGCTGTTACTGATGAATCGGTTGAACATATATGGAATGAGGTTGCTTTTCTTGAAAAGGCACTAGCTGATATGGTTCACGAAAGGACAGAACGCTATAGCAGTAATATAGAGAGAAATCAAGAAATCATAAACCTAATTAATTCTGATAACCCCGATACAATAGTAGATGGTCTGCTTTCTCTAGCACTAAATGCGGATGATGGAGAGTTTGTACAAGACCTGATGGTCCGATATAGCCGGCACGAAAACAAAACTATAAGAGGGATAGCCATTCTATGTTTTGGTCATATTGCAAGAATGCACAGAGCGGTTAATAAAGAATTAATCATCCCGCTTATTAGTGATGCATTGAATGATGAAAGTACGTTTGTTAGAGGGCATGCTCACTCAGCTTTAGATGATATAAATATGTTCTGCGATTAATCCCGCGCTTCAGAGACGATCTCTGAGGCGTTTTTGATGAGACAGCGGGTGTCGATCAAACTCCAAATCTCACCGCTGTAAAGAGGATTTTGTAAAGTCTTGCCGAATAATAGTTCAACATACCTATAAGAGACCATCAGGGGGGAGTCAAAAGAAGTGCAGCGTGACACTAGAACTACATCCAATCAGCCCAATAGCTCAACGTCCGCTCAAGCAAGTAGGGCTGTTAGCAGGAAATCTGGGGCGGTTAGTCCTCAAGTTAATAGGACTGCACTCAGCCCAGCAGGGAGAGCAGGAGGACAGTCAAACCCCACAAGTAACGTCACTGCTGTGACTTGCCGTAAATGCAAGTCACAGCAGGTGGTAGCCAACAAAAGAGGGTACAGCTTCGCCAATATGTTCAAGACCCTTGGTATTATGATTTTTATAGGCGTATTGACTATAGTATTGAGCAACTTTGTCCTTTTGTACAGTGTGAGCGATGTTCCAAGAGGAGTAATGGAGTTAGTCATTGCAATAGGTGCGATTTCATTTTTTCTAGCGCTACCAGTTAGTATCTCAGTTGGGTTCGTCGGAAGAAGTGAAATTGTTAACGGCTGTATGAACTGTGGCTTCAAGTGGAGGCCCGCTAAGAGGAAATAGAATATTGAGGGGTAAGCCAAACTTTTATTCCTGCCGCGGGCAACGAGCCGTCTTCTGTGTCAACAGGAGCGGCTTTTTCTGTGGGGCGCGTGCCCAGAGGCACGCATTATCTAGTTGGTGAAAGTCCAACCAAGAGAGGT
>NZ_JBHOFD010000072.1:0-2236 GCF_046543445.1 Paenibacillus nanchangensis | reverse complement strand
TAGGTCGTCCAGCTTCAGCTTTTTGTCCAAAAACGCATCCATTAACTGCTTCACAGCAATCGGCAGGGTGACCACGCCAGCCGTCAAGTCCCAGAGTTCGACGCCGAGCTGCACCACAATCCCTTCCCCCACCGCAAGCGGTGTCTTCCAGCCCGCTTCCTCGGTGCTCTTCGCCAGAGCAAGCAGGGTGTCGTCGAAGCTGCCATCCGGCTCTCTTCCCTGCATGACTTGAAACTTCTCCACCGCCAACAAAAATTCCTCGTTATACCGCCCCGTAATTTCTCCCGGGTACATGCCCCGCTTCTTCAAGGCTTCCTGCATCGCCCGGATGTCTTCGGGGTCGAACTTTTGGTTGTACTCTTCCATCAGCTGCCTTCGGATTTCCCGCTGCCGCTCCAGCTCCGCTGCTCTCTTCTTCGCGGCCTTTTCAATCTTCGGGTAATTGTGAATAGCCCAGTCCTGATAAGCAGGGACCGTCATCCCGATGGCAATGACCAGCCGCAGCTCCTCCTCCTTCGGCATCGGGGAAAAATCCGACTGAAGCGGATTATAGTCACAGGCCGACAGCAATGGACCTTTGTAATGCTTCCGCAGGCTGATTTCCGGTCCGTACCACGCCGGATCGACGCCAAGTCCAGCCAAAATATCCCGCTGTGCGGCAGCGGTCTGCTTCACCTGCTCCATGTACTGCTTATGGTCATATGCTGCATACACGCTGTAAGCCGCCTGGGAGCGGGCCAGGGTATCGAACGCATTTGCGATCTCGTTCAGCTTAACCCGTGCCGCTTCCCGTAAGGCTTCATCTCCCGTATGCAGCTTGTCCAGCAGCTCCGTAATCCGCGGTTCACTGCTGTAAGGGATCAGCCGCGTTTCAAGCTGCAGATCTTGCACACTGGTCACCGCTGCCTTCAATAGATCCTTCAGTGACGGTTTCCCGCTCAGCAGCTCCAGCAAGCGCTCCCCGCCCTGTTCCAGCCGCCTCCGCCACATGTCCCAGAGCCGGGCGCCGAGCCCGCCGATCTTTTGGACTGCCGGGAACTTCCGCATGAACTTCGCGTTCAGCAGCGCCTTCATTTTGGATTCCGTGTAGCCATACTGCTCAGCCGTTTCCCGGACTGCCGCCGACTGGCGGTTCAGCTCATCCAAAATGATCTTCGTCTGGCTCAGCACCTCCCGGAGCAGCGCCTCTGCTTTTCCGGCCGACTGCCCGACATACCACTCCGGCTGGTACGCATCCCTGGCAGCAGACAGGATATTCGTGATTCCCCGTTCGATCCCATACGCTTCCCGCTCCAGGTTTCGGCTGATCCGGTCCAGCGAGGCGGACAGCTCCTGGAGGCGGGAAAGATCGACTTTTTGCTGCATCTTGTGCCTCCTTAACCCTATGTATGAAAGGTCTGCTGGCTGTCAGACAGCCAGTAATTCAAGTACCTTGCCCAACCCCATACTCCTCATAAAAAACTTCAATTTCCCTTGTTTTACGAACAATAACAGAAGGAATACACCCATTTAATTTCCAGCAATAACCATCCTATCATAAATTCTACTATAATGACGAGAGGCTGATTGACCTGAAACGGTCCCGGGTTTAGGAGAAAAGACCGAGAAAAAATCTAATAACTCAACTTTCGCAGAGCGAAAATCAGCTAAGTTCCAGCCCTGGCGCCGATTTAACCACAATAAAGCAAACGTCTTGAAAAAATAGAAAAACAGTGCTTCATTGCGGCGAACGCACATTCGGGGGGATTTACGGTGTGAGGAAGTTAGCACGCTAGACCGGACAGTTGCCTTGGTGCAACTCATAGAGCGGCTGAACGAAATTACGAATCAGGTTGGGAAAAATACTCCAACCTGATTCAAAGTTAACTCCAGCACCGGATCTCTGGTTTGCCCAGTGATCTCAAGGCGTATCTGCCGAGCTCAGGTTGCGCTGCCGATCTAGGTTGCGCTGCCGGTCTCGGCCTGCGAAAGTTGAGTTAATAAAAGCAGTGGCGGACCAAAACTTGCTAAACCATATCTTGGACTGCCGCTGTTGTCGTTGAACGAACTGGAACGAATCCTCTCCTGTGTCACACCCGCAGCGGATGACCATCGAACGCGATACGTAGGTCTTTCCGGACTCAGAGTACGTTATTTCTGAAATTCTCGGGCTTTTTGGTTGCCTTGCGGACTCCAGATCCGTTATTCGTACCGAAAACATCCAAACGATGAATTTTCCTCATAAATAAGGGAATCT
>NZ_JBHOFD010000071.1:0-2536 GCF_046543445.1 Paenibacillus nanchangensis | reverse complement strand
GTTTCTTTAGCCGAAAGGCTGTGCAAGCTTTCAATATAGAACCAAAATGCAATCATCGTGCCGAATAAAATAACAAACGCTAAGTAGAAATAAGCTTCCGCCGTTAAGGCTGCAGCATCGATTTGCCATGGCGGGTGGATCAAGCTTAACCCGAAACCGCCGATAATCATGGCCCAGCCGACGATGACGAGGGAATCGAACTGCTTCAGCAGAGGAACGGCGTACAAGGTGTAAAAAGCTAACGCAACTCCGGATAAAAGTCCCCATACGATGGCGTTTGCCGGCACGGACAGCTGCGAAGCGGAACCGTTCGTCAACAAAAAGAAACAGCCGGCTAAAGCAAGAAAAACGGCCAGTACATCCTGCCGGGTGATGACAAGGCGCTTGCGTATGGCCAGATAGAGGATAATCATGACCGGAGCCAGATACTGCAAAAGCGTGGCGACTGCGGCATTCCCATGTTGGATGGATGCCATATACGTATATTGAACCGCCAGCATACCGGCTAAACCAAAGATGATGAGCTGAGCGGCTGTTGTTCTTTTTTTCCATACGCCAAGCAGCTGGGAACGGTCTTTCAAAAAGAACTGGGCGGCCAGAAGCAAAACTCCGGCTATGAGCAGCCGGGTAGTGACAAGCCAATTTACACCGATCGGAAATTGCTCGAAAAGTCTTTTTGAAACCGTACCGCTGATTCCCCAAAAAAGCGCTCCTGTAGTGACCAGGAATATTCCTCTTTTTCTAGCCATACATGATTCTCCACCTTAAAATATAATGATAGTGTTATAATAGGTGAAAAATCCTTGCAATTATATCTATATATCGTTTAAAAATATAACTATATTGAGGTTATGCTGCCATGCCAGATTTCCTGATTGACCAAAACCTGAAAGAGCTGACCGAGCATCGGACGGTCGTCTTGCCTTTTGCCTGTTATGAAACAACAATCCGGCACAATATCCACGGATTTATACCGCTGCATTGGCATGATGAAATTCAGCTTGTTTTGATTACACAGGGAGAAGCCGTGTTTCAAATCAATGAAGAGCAAGTGAGTGTAAGGCAGGGCGACGGGCTTTTTATAAACAGCGGCTGCCTGCACATGGCGGAAGACAAAAAGGGGTCGGATTGTTCTTATATCTGCTTGAATGTATCGCCGCATTTTGTTTTGTCCCAGGAGCTTTATTCAACCTATGTATCGCCTTTTATCCAAGCGACCAATTTGCCCTACCTGTATATCGACCCTGCCTCGCCTTGGGGAAAGGATATTGTGAACGCGATTACGCGGATCAATCAGTGCATCCAGCAGAAACTGCCTTTTTTCGAAATTGATATCACCCAGCAGCTGGCGGTCATCTGGAAAAACCTGATCATGAATGGCTTCAAGCTCGAGTACGATCAGACGGAGCGGTTAAAAAGTCACCGGATGAAGGAGATGTTACAATGGGTCCATTCCCATTACTCTGAAAAAATTACGCTCGAGGATATCGCATCAGCCGGTCAACTGAGCCGTTCGGAATGCTGCCGGTATTTTAAACGGATTTTAAAAACAACGCCGCTAAATTATGTAACGGATTACCGGATTCAAAAAATTTTAGTTCTGCTGCAAACAGCGGAATCTAGTGTCACAGAAGCTGCTTATCAGGTTGGATTCAACAGTACGAGTTATTTTATTGAGCGGTTCAAAAAGGAAATGCACATGACTCCCTTGGCATACAAGAAACGGCAAACCAAAGATTCCAGCTAAACTTGAATCGTCTGTACCGGCGGAGCTGACCGGCGGAGCTGACCGGCGGAGCAGACGGCGGAGCAGACCAGCGGAGCAGAGCGGCGGAGCAGAGCGGCGGAGCAGAGCGGCGGAGCAGAGCGGCAGAGCAGAGCGGCGGAGCTGACCAGCGGAGCAGAGCGGCAGAGCTGACTGGCGGAGCAGAGCGGCCGAGCTGACCGGCGGAGCTGACCAGCGGAGCGGAGCGGCAGAGCTGACCGGCAGAGCTGACCGGCGGAGCAGAGCGGCCGAGCTGACCAGCAGAGCGGCAGAGCTGACTGGCGGAGCTGACCGGCGGAGCAGACCGGCAGAGCTGAGCGGCAGAGCTGACCGGCGGAGCTGAGCGGCAGAGCTGACCGGCGGAGCTGAGCGGCGGAGCTGACCGGCAGACAGAGCGGCGGAGCAGACCAGCGGAGCAGAGCGGCCGAGCGGAACGGCAGAGCTGACCGGCGGAGCTGAGCGGCCGAGCTGACTGGCGGAGCTGAGCGGCAGAGCTGACCGGCGGAGCTGACCAGCGGAGCTGACCGGCGGAGCTGACCGGCAGAGCTGACCGGCAGAGCTGTCCAGCGGAGCAGAGCGGCCGAGCTGACAGGCAGAGCTGACCGGCAGAGCTGACCGGCGGAGCTGACCGGCAGAGCTGACCGGCGGAGCTGAGCGGCAGAGCTGACAGGCGGAGCTCTACGTTACAGCAACATTCCCTGCCTGAACACTGTCTCGATTTTCCAAACTTTGGAGGCCTTTTGAAGCAGCTCAACATTGTCCTCCCCTATG
>NZ_JBHOFD010000070.1:0-3905 GCF_046543445.1 Paenibacillus nanchangensis | reverse complement strand
GATTCAGGCGGTGGTTTTTTTGTGTTTTATTTCTTTTTTATATGCCACTAAAGTAGAAGCTGCCTGGTACAAAGGATGGTGTCCCGGTCCGCAGATGCCGACTATAATGAGAGAACAAGTCCGCTTCACTGCATCTAACGCTGGAACTTCTTATAAACCATGTTTCCGTTTTCATTGGATGGCGTTTTGGTAGGTAAAATTATGAAAACAAATAATTTACAGTCCCGCCCTATCCTGTCATATGGGCTAGTCTGCCCGCCTGCAGCACATCGCATCACCGTCGTCTAGAAACCGGCACGCCTAACAGAACGCCGGAACCCGTACGGAGGAGTGAGAAACCCTGTGACAACTAAATTTGCAATGTCGGTGGCAATATGTACGCGAAATCGGCATGAGGACTTATGGAGAACGCTGACCTCTATTGCCCGCCAGACTGGAATGGATAAAGATGAAATTGAAATTTGGATTGTAGATGATGGCGACACGGATGAGAGATGGCTCTCCCGCGCAAGATCCCTGCTTCCTTCCTCCATGCATCTGTGTTACTATGCGAAACCTAGGGAAGAGGCAGGCCTGCTGCGTTCCAGGATTAAATCGCTGGAGCTGTCGAGCCACGATATTTTGTTATTTCTTGATGATGATGTAGAGCTGCAAGAAGATTATTTTGAGGTATTAAAAACAACATGGAGAACGTATCCGGATGCTGTAGGTATATCGGGTGCCGATCAGGGATTCGTATGCAGCCCCAAAGGCCGGGCGCTTATGCTGCTTAGCGGACGCGGCGCTTGGTCTCCAGGCAGCCTGTCCCGCAGCGGATTTGCTTCCTCCATGAATACATGGAACCGTCAGAAGACTGTGTTCCGGACGGAGTTTTTACACGGGTGCAACATGTGTTACCGAAAAAGCGCCTTATCCGGCGTGGAGTGTGTCGACTGGCTGACCGGATACAGCCTTGGCGAAGACCTGTACTTGTCCCATCTTGCCGGCCGGCATGGGCCAATGTATGTAAACCCGGAGTTGAAGCTGCTTCATCACGGCTCCCCCGTATCACGCGATAAGGAAGAAGCTGTCGCTTACACCAAAGTGATCAACCACTTCCGGCTGCTGGAGCTGCGGCGTAAACGGGGGTTGTGGCATATCGGAATGCTGCTGTGGACCATCCTGTTCCTTTACGGCGAAAAACGAATTCAAGGGAACAAGGAAGCGGCTATAGGTTACCGTAGGGGAATCCGACAGCTGCGCAGCCTGCTGAGAGAACCCTCGGTAACAGGCCGGAATAAGGCACTCGCGGACTAACTCTAAGGAGGCGTAAACGGATGAACAGCGAGCTGAAACAGGCCATTCACAAAGCAAAGGTAGTTTCTTTCGATATTTTTGACACGGTGATTGTCCGTCTGCTGCGAAAGCCCGCAGATCTGTTTATGTTGGTGGAGCTGGCGGGGGGACAAGCGTCGGCAGGTTTTGCTGCAAAACGTATAGAGGCGGAAACACAGGCGAGAAGACGTCCGCTGCCCGGAGGGCAAACCCGGCATGAAATTGAACTGCACGACATTTACCGCGAGCTTGCCGAAATCTCGGATTGGCCGGCGGACCAGTTATCCCACCTGCAGGAGTTGGAGGTTAAGCTGGAGTATTTATTTTGCCGCAGGAATGAGTATATGTACCAAGTGTACCGCTACTGCGTACTGCAGGGGAAAACGGTCATCTTCACCTCGGATATGTACTTGTCCGCCGATGTGATCTCAGACATTTTGCACCGGAACGGATATACGGATTATGCCAAGTTATACTTATCGTCCGAAGTCGGATTAACCAAACATCATGGTGCGCTGTATCAGCATATTACGGAGGATTCGGGCCGGAGCGCTGCGGAGTTTCTCCACATTGGCGACCATCCTCTCTCCGATTTGAAAAGAGCCAAAGAGGCCGGCTGGGCGGCCTACGCCTATCATAAAACCCTGGATTATGTGAATTCGGTTAAACCCTTTGTGCGGACATTTTCAGAACTTCTGACCAAGCCTGATATTCGGCCCGAGGAGACGGTGCTGCTTGGACTGCTGCTTGGCAAGCTATATACGGAGCGGAATGTGGATGCCGGCGGCAGCTTTTGGTACCGTTTCGGCTATGAGACGATCGGGGTGCTGCTGTATGGTTTTGTGCACTGGGTAAAATCAAAGGCAGAACAGGACGGAGCGGAACAGCTGTTTTTCCTCTCCAGAGACGGCTACATTATGAAACAAGTTTATGATATTATTACCGCCGGTGATCCGGATGCACTGCCTGCGGCGTATATTTACGCGTCGAGACGAGCTTACAATTTCCCTGCAGTTGCCGATCTGGGGGAAGAAAATCTGCGTTTTCTCCTTAGTTATTCAGCTGATCTTACTGTGGCTCAATATCTGGAACGCGTCGGCTTGCGGTCGGCGGATTACGAATCCCAGGCACGGCAGGCAGGGTTCAGGTCGCTGGCAGACCGTGTCGGCAGTGAAAAAGAACAGATGCAGATCAGGACACTGTATTCGCTGATCGAGCAGGATATTTTGGCCGCGGCAGCGGACGAGCGCGTGAGGCTTGCCCGCTATCTGAAGCAGACCGGGATGCTGGACTGCAGCCGGCCCGCCATTGTCGATATCGGCTGGCACGGCACGATGCAGCAGGCGTTGGATCAGGTGCTGAAGCTGATTGGACAAGGGGATACGCAGATCAGCGGCTATTATCTCGGCACTTTTGCCAAAGCCCATGCAATTAAGAGCAAAGGCCATCAGATGAACGGCTTCCTCTGCGATACCGGGCTGCCGGAACAGCGGGAAGCGGTGATTTTGAAGTGTGTGGAGCTGTTTGAGTTTTTGTTTACCGCCCCTCATGGCAGTGTCACCGGGTTTCAGGAAAAAGACGGGAAGATGGAGCCGGTCTTCGATCCCAATGACAACGATGACCAGAAGCTGGAAGCAGCCCGGCTGATGCATGAAGGCGTGCTTGATTTTGTCCGGGACATGCAGTCCATTTCGGCTGCGCTTGAGCTTCCGTTGTCCGTAAGCCCTGATCTCGCCATTGCTCCGATTGCCAGGGTGCTGCATTCGCCAACACGTCTTGAAGCGGACAAAATAGGGGATCTGACGCATGCCAAAGGTTTTGGGGACGTGTATGTGTCGCATGCGCTGGCCAAGCCGCCGGAACGGGTGTTTTCACCAAAAGGGCTGAAGCAGCTGCAATTTGGTTTCCGGCGTTCTCTTTGGAAAGAAGGGTATAAACGTAGAGTTCCGGAATACCATTTGCCTTTCTTGTTACTGGTCGAAACCGCCATGCGCGCTCGTCACAGCAAAAAGTTCACCGTTCGCCGCACGTAATGTGCGGCTTTTTAAGTCCCATCTTATGGGGGAGGTCGGCTGCCGGAAAGATATCCGAAAGATATCCGAAAGTGATATACTCAAAAAATGGAAAGGAGGAAAAGGCATGATTCCTATTAAATTGGACAAAGAGAGCAAGCAGGACCTGATCCGGAGTGTGCAGGAATATTTTGAGGTGGAGCGTTCGGAGACGATTGGCGATCTTGGCGCGGAGCAGCTGATCGATATGATCCTTAGCAGTGCGGCACCTCATATCTACAATAAAGCCGTACAGGATGCCCGTAAGCTGGTTGGACAAAAGCTGCTGCAGGTGGAAGATGATCTGTATTCGCTTGAAGTCCCGGTTAAACGGAGCCGTTAGCCGGGATACGAAACCGGGATATTCTGACCTGTCTGTACAGTAAGGAGATTCGTTAAACAGGTTTGCCGCACTAGGCGGGAACTGCTTGCGTTTTTTTTGCAGGCAGTTCATCTACTTTTTTAAAAAAATATTATTTGCATTCCTGTAGAGTATTTGATATAATCATTTTTGTTGTCACGCCAAACGGTCAACATTTG
>NZ_JBHOFD010000069.1:0-4321 GCF_046543445.1 Paenibacillus nanchangensis | reverse complement strand
GCCAATCGGCGGCGGTCCGGGAAACGGCTGAGCAGTACGGCTACACCGAATCCAAAATGAAGGCGCTGCTGAATGCGAAGTTTATGCGCAAGTTCCCGGCGGTCCACCGGGTCGGCGGGCTCGGCGCCCGGCTGTGGGACAGGTGGCGGAGGCGGCAGGAGCAGGGCGGGGAGCGCCTGCTGGAGCTGCTGAGCGGGAAACCGTCACTGAAGGATCTGCTAAAGGCGGCAGTGACCAGTGTTCAAGATCTGCAGCTCGAAACGCGGCTGATCTCCTACAGCAGTGAGCCACGGATTACGGAACTGCTGGACAAACTGCATACGGGAGACGAAACCTTACGGGAAGAGGCGCGGATGAAGCTGAACGAGATCGCAAATGCGTTCGATACCCTCGCCCGCTCCCAGGCGGCTTACAGTGTGTACGCAGCGTATGACCACAAGCAGTATATGGAACAGGTGAAGCAGACCGCTGCCGCGCAGCGGGATATTTTGGCGGGGCTTGGCGTTGATCCGGCGTGGTATGGACCGAAAATCAGTCTGAGGAAGCACTACAACGGTCCGCCACTGTCAGCCTGTGACTACAATCCGCTTCAGTCGGATTTTTCCCCGATGCCGAAGGAGGAGGAACTGCGGTTAGTCATTGCGATCGGGATGACGGTCCCTGCTTATCAGGACTGGGCTATTCACAATTACCCGGAGATTGAAAAGGCTGCAAAAAAGAGAGCGGCGGAGCTGGAACGGCAGCGGGAAATTCGCCGGCAGCTGATGGAAGAGTACAACCAGAAGTTCTCCCCCGAAGATATCCGGGCGATGCAGGAAGCCTTGAAGAAGCGGGGCATGTATCCGGGAGAAATTACGGGGCAGTACAACGAGGAATTTTTGTTGGCGGTGGAGAAGTTTCAAGGGATGCAGGGCAGGAAGCCGGACGGCAGCTTCGACGATACGCTGCTTGCTTTGGCGAAGAGCACCGAGGAAGCGGGCTGGAAGACTCCGCTTGCGGTGGGAGAAGGGATTGCGGTACAGCTGGGGGTCGAACTCTGGGACTTGACGACTGGCGTGGTCACCCTTCCGTTTGCTGTGAAGCAGATGTCCGATGCCTTCCTGGATGGTGAACTGAAGCTGGAGGATCTGAAGGCGGCTTTGGGTGAAAGTGTGCAAGAGGACCTGCTTATCCCGGTGCAGACTCTGGATCGGCTGACCGACAAAGTGATGAACGGTACGGCGACGTATGTGGAGAGCAAGGAATGGGGAAAGGCGTTTACCCAAGTGGCCTGCGTGGTGTTCGCAGCAGGAAAATCGGTAAAAGGCGGGATTAAAGTAACCCGAAAGCTGGCGGAGACAGCCAAGGATGCCGTCCCTGAATTGATGGAAGGCCTGCGGAACGGGCTGGGCCCCAAAGTAGCGATAGCGGGAATCGGCAATACGGCGGGTTCTGGTCTGGCTGCTTTAGGTAAGGGGCTGCAGAGTCCGGCTCAGAAGACTGCCGAAGCGCTGTATTGGATGGGCGTAGGTGGAGAAGGATTGGGCGGAGTTAATGATAAATTGACGACTCCGAAGATGGGGGATCCGGCGAAACCGCCAAAGGTGGAAGGGAAGGGCGCTGAGGGGGCGGGACAAGGTAAGAAGTTAGAACTATCCGATTTCACCAAAGAGATAATGGAAACCAAGCCTATGAATTCACCTATTCCAAAAAAATGGTATAATAAAGGTGGACATATTTTTATTAATGAACATGGAACTTGGACTTATACGAATAAAGAGGGCATAACAATTAGCTACCCTAATGGATATCCCGATTTCTCAGCATATTATCACCCTACTGTAAAACCACAAACAATTGAAGTGACTGTACCGAAAAATCCTCAAGAAGACTTTAGAAAAGCAAATTTAGAAGCGGGCCTTAATAAGGATTCTGATCCACCTATACCAGCAAGTAATAAACCTCCTGAAAACTATACGTGGCATCATCATGAAGATGGAAAGACAATGATCCTTGTCGATGAAGATATTCATAGAGAGTTTAGGCATATTGGTGGTCAGTCTACAGTAAACGGAAAAAATAAACAAGGAGAATAACTATGGCCAATATGGATCGAGCAAACGAGAAAATAACAGTAGATGAGGTTCGTGAATTTGAAAGTAAATATGTTCTTAAACTTCCGGAGCAATATATTGATTTTTTGCTTAAATATAATGGAGGGTACCCTGAAGCATCAACATTTAAGATTTCTGATCAAGAGGGTGAAAGTGTTGTAAACAAATTTTACGGTATTGGTGATATGAAAGGTAATTTGGCTAAAGTGTTTGAGGTTTTAGATGGAGAACTACCTCAAGGGTTTATTTCAATCGGTAACGATCCAGGAGGAAATGAGATTTGTATAGGGATTAGTGAGGAATACTTTGGAAAAATATATTTCTGGATCCATGACATGGAGTCAGATGAAGAAATGGGGAATATGTTCTTTCTAGCTAATAGTTTTAATGATTTCTTCGATAATTTATACTAAGGATTAGCTCTTCGCTGATTATACAAAACAATTTGAATGAGCTCAATTACACCTATACTAACAGTATCCTACCTTAACAAAAACAAATATTAAAAATACACTTATATTTGCAAAAGCTCCTTCCCACATGAATCATTTAGTAGGAATGGGCTTTTTCCTATTATTAGGTCAGCCGGATGTCAAACAGATATTTGATGCCTATCTGGATGTGGAGCTGAAGCTGGAAGACCTGAAGGCAGCTTCGGGTGAAAGTGTGCAGGAGGGCCTGCGTATTCCGTTGCAGACTCTGGTCGGTAAAAGGCGGGATTAAAGTTTGGATGGAACAGTCAGTTTAGAATTAAGCCAGGTGACTATCAAGGATCTCATGAATGGGCTACCCTACAGCCGAATACACCGCATGTCCATTTTGAATTTTTACAAACAAGAAATAACAGGTTTGAAGTTATAAAAAATATACATGCTCCATTAATTGAATAGGGGAAATTTCTTATGATAAGTAAAAATAGAAATGGAAAATATTCATTTCATATAAGATTTGATGTCGATGGCGTAGATGATCTTATTGCAGCATGTCAGTCTGCCTAGGAGGGTGTACAGGTAAATATTGAGTTGGACGAAACAACAAATATTGATAATAAGAAAATAAAAGCATTAATTATCTCATGTAATAACGAGCAGGATAAATTAAGCTATGTTGCATCGAATTTGTTTCTTGAATTGGAAGATGAAGTGATAAATTACATTCTGGACCGCTTAATAAAGTGTAGTGTGGGCCATGATTTTTATCCTGCTGAATTTTGCGAAGTAAGCTTCGGGAAAAACGATGTGACTATTTACGGATTTCTCGAAAAATAATTAGT
This sequence comes from Paenibacillus nanchangensis, assembly GCF_046543445.1. NCBI lineage: Bacteria > Bacillati > Bacillota > Bacilli > Caryophanales > Paenibacillaceae > Paenibacillus > Paenibacillus nanchangensis. The sequence continues at coordinate 955 of NZ_JBHOFD010000069.1, read as the reverse complement.
TCAGGTGATATTTGGAGTCGTAAGCTTAGTTTTTGTGGGGCTGATCAGTAATGAGGAATTCATCATAATATGTCATGCAAGATGAACTTAGCGTTATCTGATGAAGAAGTATGGGGATTCTACAAAATTGGACAAATAAGTGCAACAAGTAGCTCTATTTGGTTTTCTAGGCTTTCTTTTTGGTGAGCTACCCAGTACCGAATAAACTCCTCATTTAACCAGTAACTAGAGTTATATCATAGAAGAGTAGAATCTGGAGGGGATTTAGAATGGATTTTTTAAAAGACGGTGATATCAGGACTTTCTTGTCGACCTTCGAAGAAAATTTATATCCAATGAAATCTTGCAATGAAGATGATATTTTAAAATTGAAGAACCTAATACCAACAAAAGAACTTCCCTTAACTTATTTGGAATTTATGTATAAAGCGGGTAATGGGATTGAGTTTTTGGCAGGTACAGATTATTCAATGAAATATATATTAGAACTTAAGGAATGGGCAGTTGAACTTTTGGATGAAAATAATTTTCCGCAAAAATTAACAGATAATCAGTTTGTATTTATGATGCATCAAGGATATATGTTTTGGTATTTTAACTTGGATGAGGGTGATAACCCACCTGTGTATCTTTATGATGAAAGTCTTGATCTAACTGGTTTCAAGAAAGTTAGTGATACACTTTCGGAATTTTTAATTTCATTGTATGGCTGATATATATCGAGTTTAATATCTTCAATAACAACCAATAGTGCCACAATGCGAGCTAGCCGCCCGTGTTGTGGTCTTTTTTATCCTCTATATGTATGGGGTAGATGAAATAGATCACCTCCCAGTGTGGAATGAACTCATCATTCAACCAGTAACTCATATAACCCATGTAATACCCGTATAAAAGTTTCGTCATCGTAGTTGTACGTGAGTTTTTGGACAAAAAGCTGAAGCTGGACGACCTG
>NZ_JBHOFD010000068.1:0-4681 GCF_046543445.1 Paenibacillus nanchangensis | reverse complement strand
AAGGACCTTATCTGCTGATTTTTCCGTGTTTTGGCCAAGAGACGGACTCGGATTCCCTTATTTACGCCGAAATTCCATCGTTTGGATGTTTTCGGCACGAATAACGGATCTGGAGTCCGCAAGGCAACCCAAAAGCCCAGGAATTTCAGAAATAACGTCCTCTGGGTCCGGAAAGACCTCGGTATCGCGTTCGGTGGTAATCCGCTGCGGGTCTGTCGCTGGAGAGGATTCGTTCCAGGTAGTTCAACGACAACAGCGGCAGTCGAAGACATTGGTTATCAAGTTTTGGCTGCAAAAGTTGAGTTAATAAAAGCAGTGGCGGCAGCCTGAGATCGGGCAGATACGCCTTGAGATCACTGGGCAAACCGGAGATCTAGTGCTGGAGTTGACATTGAATTAGGGTGAAGCATTTCTTCCCAACCTGAGTCGCAATTTCGTTCAGCCGTTCTATGAGTTGCGCCAAGGCAACCGCCCAGTGTAGGGTGTTAACTTCATCGCACCGTAAATAAAATAGCACGCCGAGCGGTGCGTTCGCCGCGGGCGATGCGGTGTTTTTCTATTTTTTCAAGACGATTACTTCAATGCGGTTAAATCCGCGCCAGGTCTGGAGCTTAGCTGATTTTCGCTCTGCGAAAGTTGAGTTCTTAAGTATCGGAATATAAAAAAAGAACGCAAACCGGGATAATTCCGCAGTCTGCGTGCTTCGCGAATTGAAAGGTAACATTTAATTAACGTCATTGTAGCAAGTTTGAGATCTTTTGTCCACCCGTAAAATCGGTTTTTGTGTCGAATCAGCGCAGTTCAGCGCACGTAAGGGTTGGAAGAACGCTCGTACCCAATGGTTGTGCGCGGACCGTGCCCGGGATAAACCTTGACCTCATCCGCAAACTTGAACAGCTTCCCTTGAATGGAATCAAACAAATCGCGTTCTCTGCCTCCGGGCAGATCGGTCCGCCCTACGCCCAGCCGGAACAGCACATCCCCTGAAAACAGATCGCTGCCGCACAAAAAGCTTACGCTTCCCGGCGAATGTCCCGGCGTATGGTACACCTTGAATTCATGCCCGATCAGCTTCAGCGTCTGGCCTTCGCCCAAATCATATTCCGCAGGATCCGTAGTCAGGGGCGGAGACACCTCGGGCCACATCAGCGAGCCGTTCAACTTCGGATGGGTCAGCCATTCGCTCTCCAGCGGATGCAGATAAACGGGACAGTTCTTGAGCTTCCGTACTTCATCGACGCCGCCCATATGGTCAAAATGCGCATGCGTCAGCAAAATCGCCTCAATCTCCATGCCCTCAATGGCGCGGATCAGCGGCGCGGGATTCATGCCGGGGTCAATGACCACGCCGACGGAAGGATCGTCACCTGTCAGCAGGTAAGCGTTCGTCTGCAGCGGGCCCAGTGAATAGGTCTTGATATTCAGCATGGGTTAAAAACCGGAAATCAGCGCGCGCAGTTCTTTGACAATCCTGGCGTGCGATTCGGTTCCTTCTCCGTAAGCCTGTCCCATCGCTTTGCGGACCTCGGCGATTTTGGCTTCGTAGTCGGGGGCTTCGCGATCGGGGTTCTCCCGCTTGAACTCGATCATAAAGCGCTGGACATGCTCCGGTCTCGGTCCCCAGTGGCCCAGCACGTGGCCGCCGGTATCCGTGAAGATCACGATCGGCACCGAACGTCCGCCCATTGTCAGAAAATCATCCATTACGTCCTGATTTTCTTCCAAAATCAGCACTTCGGCCTTGATGCCCGCGGTCTCCAGCACGCGGAATACTACCGGAACATTGCGGACGACGTCGCCGCACCAGTCAGCGGCAAGAATCAGCACTTTCAGGTCGTCGCGGTGCTGCAGGCTTTCAAAAAACGCCTTGTCGTCTTCATCCTCCCAAGCAAACCGCTCATACCAGGATTCAAACGCCTGCTGGTTCTTGGTCATGCCTTCAACGAATTGTCTCGGGGTCAGCCCCTGTCCAAATTTGCGGGCCAGATTCTGCTTCATGCCTCGTTCCCTCGCTTCTTCTTGGATTTGAACCACTTGTACACAAAGTAGAGAATGATCAGTGCCAAAGCTCCCAAAATGATCTCATGCGTATACTTGCTGGCTTCCTCGTCAATCGTCTTCCATTTGTCGCCGAGACTATATCCCAGGTAAACAAACAATGCGCTCCAAGGAATGACCGCCAGCGTGGTCAGCAGAGTGAACTTGCCCAGCGGCATCCGCGAGATGCCTGCCGGTACGGAGATCGCATGGCGTACTACGGGAATAAACCGTGCCGTAAAAATAACGCCCGTGCCGTACTTGTTGAACCACTCTTCGGAGTGGTCGATGTGTTTTTTCTGGATCAGTATGAACTTGCCGTACTTCTCCAGAAAGGGTCTGCCCCCGTAGCGGCCGATCCAATAAACAAAAATCTGGGCGATGACCCCGCCGACGGTTCCAAATAGAACCGCGCCGAAGAAATTGATCTGGTGGGTCGAAACTAGATACCCTCCATAAGCCAGCACAATTTCGCTTGGGATCACTTCAAGCATCAAACCGATCATAATGCCGAAATAGCCGAGGCTCTGAATCCAGGCGAACAGCTGGGAGACCAGTTCGGAAAGAAAATGCACGGTCAGGTCTCCTCCTCCTCATAGGTTTTCCATAAACTTCTGCTTTTTTTCTCAGTCTATTCTAGCACAGGCCAGGTTAGGACATCCACTTCGTTTACACCGTACAGGCCGGAATTCACCGGTGCGACCCATGTCATACGCCGTACAGCGCGGACGTGTAAAGGATTGACAATCGGATGAACAGGCAATTATTATATATTTAGATAATTATTTAAATATCGAAAGGTCGGGAACCGGAGATGAATGAATCCTTTAAAGCGCTGGCCGATCCCACCCGCCGCCGCATGATCCGGCTGCTGCGGGAGAAAGACCGGACGGCGGGCGAAATCGCCGATTTTTTTCAAATGTCGAAGCCGAGTATATCCCACCACTTAAACGTGCTGAAGAATGCGGGACTGATCCAGGACGAACGGCAGGGACAGTTCATCATGTATTCCCTAAACGCCACGGTGCTGGAGGAAGTGCTGGGCTGGCTGCTGGAGCTTACGGGAACGGGCAAGACAAACGGCGAACCGGAACGGCCGAATAAGGAGGAAGAAAAATGAAACAGAAGAAATGGAACGGATACAGCTGGATTATGGTCCTTCTGTCCCTTGTCGCGGTTGGATTCGCTTTGTTTAACTACAACAAACTGCCTGACCAGCTGCCGATCCACTTTGGTGTCAACGGCGAAGCGGATGACTACTGGAGCAAAGCGGCGGTGATCGCTTTTACAGGCGGACTTGGTCTGCTGCTGCCGGTGCTATTCAGCATTACCCGGCGTGTCGATCCGAAATGGCAAAACTATCCGCGTTTTGAGACTGCAGCCGGCATGATTCGTCTGGGCATCTCCGCGGTGATTAACGGGATCCTCGTCTTTACCGTCTGCTACGGGCTGGGCTACGACGTGCAGATCGGCAGCGTCGTGATGGCACTCCTCGGGATTCTATTTATGGTGATTGGAAATTACCTGCCGCAGCTGAAAGACAATTATTTTATCGGGATCAAGACGCCTTGGACGCTGTCGAATCCGGAGGTGTGGCGCAGAACCCACCGTTTTTCCGGCTGGGCTTGGGTCGTCGCCGGGCTTTTGATGCTGATCGGCGCTTTTTTGTCAGGCACGGCGATGATTACGTTATTGTTCGCCGCCATCGCGCTGTCGGTTGTCCTGCCGTTTTTTTATTCCTTGTTTATCTCACGGCAGATTCGGGACTGATCGCTTTAATGCAGGGGATAAGGGCAGGGGCTGCTCCCTCCCCTCATTCAATCACTCGCAGCACGGTCAAATGTGCTATGTTTTTAGTGTCTTCCAAAATGCTTTTCCAGCCGCCGGCCATAACCGGCGGCTTCTTGCGTTAACACAAAGCTCCGGTCGTTGAAGCGGCCGTCAAGTCCGCCTGTTTGCTGCGCCAGCAGCCGGTAACCCCGCAGCAGCTCTGACGCACCGCGCAAAGCATCTTCCGAATCGTTTTGACGGCCCAACCGCTTCAGCCGCTCTGACAAATCCAGCATGGCACCGACGGCTGCCGTCTGCTTCGTCCGGTTAAACGAATCGAGCGCAAGCGCCTGCCGGTATTCCTTAAGCGCCAGACCCGGCTCGCCCTGCCGTCCGGCAATCCGGGCCAGCTCCCACTGGAGGCCCGGATGTTTGGGCGAATAGCGCAGCGCCTCCCGCAGCGCTTCTTCGGCTGCCCGGTCCGGAAGCCGGGCGGCCAGCGCAAGCGCAGCCCGGGAAAAAGCCGGTTGATGCACAAGCGCCTGCCTCAGCAGCGCTGCTGCTGAATCGGACTGGCGGTGAACGGGATCAGGGTGGCGGCGAGCAGGATCAGACTGACCGTAAACGAGATAGAGCCACTTAGCGCCAGGATTAACCTGATGGTAAGCAAGACCGGGCCAGTTGGCGCCAGGATTAAACTGACGGTGAGCAATACCAGGCCAGTTGCGGGCAGGATTAGGCTGGTGGTAAGCGGGATCTGGCTGACTATGGCCAGCGTTAGGCTGATGGTAAGCAAGTTCAGGTTGGCCGTGAGCAGACTCAAGGTGACCATGAGCGAACTCAGGCCAGTTGCAAGCAAGGTCAGAGTGACGGT
>NZ_JBHOFD010000067.1:0-5212 GCF_046543445.1 Paenibacillus nanchangensis | reverse complement strand
TTGCACCCATCTGAGCCCGGTGATGATGTCCTGCAGGCCGAGGTTAGTGGCGTCCGCGAAAGCGCCACCGTATTGAGAGAGCGAAAGCCAACCGAATGGGCCAAGCCGGTAGTTCAGGGACACTCCAATGGCGCGGCCGGTCGCGGCGAGACCTGAGGCATTCGAGGTGGTTTGGGTGTTCGCGCCGCGTTCGAAACCGCCACCGTAGATGTAGACGATCACGGGGAGCGGTTTGTCACCAGTGTCTTCGGGTGCCCAGACGTTAAGGTTAAGGCAGTCCTCGCTGACTCCGTTGTCAGCCTCTAACCAGCTATTGTCGCCGGGTTGCAGCGGGGCGGGTCCATACTGGTCGTATGGCAGGGCCGGATTAAACGGCAGCAAATCGGGCCGGCGGAAGCGTTCTGCACTGGCGTATGGGATGCCCAGCCAGGAGCGGACCGCTTGGGCAGCTGTATCGGTAATGTTGGTGCTTCCGTTGAAGGTATGATCAGGTTTCATTTGTATTGGTCCTTTCATTTGTGAAATAATATGATCATTTTAGGCCATTGTTTATAATAATAAAAGGTGAAATCAAGACTATAACTGACATATTTCGGACAATACAGAAGTGGAGCTAATAATTGATGATATGTTTTATACTTACCGTGTAAGTGACAAGTCCTCCCTCTCGTCATCTTTTGTTCTTCAGCACTTGAGCAGCTAAAGGATATAGAAACAGCGGCATTATAGGATACAATATCCTACAATGCCGCTGTATGGTTTAACATTATCCGTGCCGTTCACAATAATGTTATTAAACTTTAACAAATTGTTTGTGGGTTATTTCTTCACTTTACGTTTGGGTTTCGTCAGGTCAAAGCTATGTTTTACCATATCGTGAAGATCATCCTCCGGAAGGTTTCCATCTAAGATAATTGTATTCCAATGTTCTTTACTCATATGATATCCGGGTTTAACTTCTTCAAATGCATTCCGAAGGAATTCAGATCGATCAGGATCACACTTCAAGTTAACGCAAAGATGGCCATCTTTTTCAAATATCAATGCAAAGATTTTCTTATTTCCTTTGTGGCGTATGGCTGTCCAACCATCTCCAAATGGGTGATCCTCATACGAGGCAGGATAAGACAAACAGTATTCTACGATTTCTTCTAATTTCATTTTGATTCCCTCCTATATGTAAAGTTTTTATTTTTGATTATTGTTCTGCTTATACCATGCCGCAATTTCTTCCATCCTTTGTTTAATTTTGAATTCAGACCCCTGTGTTGTCGGATGGTAATATTGGCGTCCGATCAGGGATTCTGGCATAGTCTGCATCGTAGTTAGCTTTTCTTCTGTGTCATGGGCGTACTGATACCCTTTACCATAGTTCAGCTCTTTCATAAGCTTCGTTGGAGCGTTCCGAAGTTGCAAAGGCACAGGTTCACTCATGGAATGTAGGGCATCTTTTTTCGCATAGCGATAAGCTAAATAAGCAGAATTTGATTTGGGGGCCAGTGCCAGATATATAACGGCTTGTGTTAGGTGAACGTCGCACTCTGGCATCCCTATAAATTGACATGCTTGAAACACCGAAATAGCGATTTCCAAAGCCCTATTGTCTGCCAAACCCACATCCTCACTTGCAAATCTAACTAGCCTGCGAGCAATGAATAAAGGATCTTCACCTGATTCCAACATTCGAGACAACCAATAAATAGATGCATTTACATCACTATTTCGCATGGATTTATGCAGTGCGGAAATGATATTATAGTGTTCTTCTCCATCTTTATCATACAAAAGTGATTTCCGATGAATAATTTGCAGCAGCCCTTCTTTGCTAATTACAATAACTTCATCTTGCTTCTCTCCGTTAAGCACAGCGATTTCTAAGGTGTTTAATGCCACCCTGGCATCTCCATTTGAATATTCTGCGATTGCAGGAAGTACGCCCTCTTCTAAATCTATCTTTTGGTCTCCGTATCCTTTAGGATTCAAAATCGCTTTTTTTAATAATTCAACTATGTCTTCACTGCTAAGTTGGTGAAGTACAAAAACTTTGCTGCGTGATAACAAAGCTGAGTTAACTTCAAACGATGGATTTTCGGTTGTCGCGCCGATGAGAATAATGCTCCCTTTCTCCACATATGGAAGAAAGGCATCCTGTTGTGCCTTATTAAAGCGGTGAATTTCATCAATGAATAATAGGGTTTTCTCCCCTAATTTCCTATTTTCCTCAGCTTCCTTCATTATATTTCGGATTTCTTTAATGCCGCTAGTTACTGCACTAAAGTCAATAAACTTAGACTTGGTTTGATTGGCAATGATTTTGGCTAGCGTTGTTTTGCCAACACCTGGAGGGCCCCAAAATATCATAGAAGACACTTGATCATTTTTGATCATATCTTGCAGAACTTTTCCAGAGCCAAGTAAATGTTTTTGTCCTATAAAGTCTTCCAACGATTGAGGACGCACACGATTAGCCAACGGCCGATCATGTTCATTATCAAATAATGTTCCTTGTATCACAGTATCACTCCCTTTTTAAGAACAAGTGTGTTTCCCGATAATTTATAATTAAAGGTTCTGCTTTCGGAACTCTACAGGCGTATAGCCAGTTTCCCGTTTAAAAAATTTACTAAAATGAGTAGTCTCTTGAAAGTTAAGAATTTCAGCAATGTCGCTAATCAAGTAATCTGTATGCATTAATAAACGCTTAGCTTCTAGACTAATTCGGGCTGATATAAATGCTTTAGCACTTATTCCAACAGCTGCGGCCGTAACCCGTGTTAATGTTTTTTCTGTGCAATTTAAAAGTGCCGCATAATCACTAACATGATTTAACTTGGCATAATTTTTCTCCACTAATTCTTGGAATTTTAAAAACTTGTGTGAGACTTGAGAAGTAGCAGGGATATTTTTTTGTTTATGGATAATGTTGAGCCAAGTTACGAATGCATAAAGCTGAAAGCGTAACAACATATGAACATCCTCTTTGGCTACTTGAATTAAAGAGTCTTGAACCATCTGCTCTATCAATGTAATTGCTCGATGCAGCTCTGTATTATTTAAAGTTAGACTATTAGGTGTTCTTCCAATCTCAAATGTTAAATTCAGTTCATTCAATGTAAGTGAAGTAGGAAGAAGGAATTCCTTCCGGAATAGAATAACCCATCCGTCCCAGTTCTCATCGTCTCCGAAATTATGGACTTGTCCAGGCGTTACTGCTATCAATGTCCCTTCTTTACAATGGATGGGTTCAAAATCGATCCATTGAGTACAAATTCCTTCCGTGACACAAATGATCATATAAAATTCATAACGATAAGTAATTTTCATACGATCTTCTGGTGTTCGTTCTTTGAGAGAAGATACACTAAAAATCTCCAGATCGTAGGGATAAGAAAACACTGGTTTATATTTAAGAGGCCTTATATTTTTTTCTTGTTTGATTGAATGAACGATTACACGAACCTCCTTTAAGAGTATTGATGAAGCGAAATGTCCATAAAGTGTCATTGAATTTCCTGTTTTCGCCTTCATCCAATCTGACAGATGACCTAAAATGATCATACCATAATGCAAGGTCGAAACAAAACCTGCAGGCATCCAAAATAAGGAGGCTAACATGCTGGTTAATAGCATAACAGCAAAAAAAATCTTAACTGATATGAAAGGAGATTCCACGGTTGGTTTCACACATTCACTAAATCCTTATAGTGGTTGTGCTTTTGGATGTAAGTATTGCTACGTTAGAGAAATGCCTATTCAAAGGTACAGTGATACTCCATGGGGAGAATGGGTAAGCATCAAAACGAATGCGGCCGACAAATATCGGAGTGAGACGGTCAATCTCCGCCGAAGAAATAAATCCATTAATCTTTTTATGTCTACGGCAACAGATCCCTATCAACCACTGGAACGGAAGACGGAGCTTACACGCTCTATTTTAGAGGAGATGGTCAAACACCCTCCAGATTTCCTTCAGATACAAACTCGAAGTCCTCTTGTCGTAAGGGATCTTAACCTACTACTTGAACTAAATCAAAAATGCGAGGTCCTTGTCTCTATGACTATAGAAACAGATCGGGAAGATATGAAACGATTGTTTGCTCCCCATGCACCAGGTATTAAGTTACGTTTGCAGGCATTAAAAGAAGTGAATAACGCAGGAATCGCTACCCAAGCTTCCATTTCGCCTGTACTTCCATTCACACCCGATTTCCCTAAAACACTGGAGACCATCGTTGATCGGATCTACATCGACACACTTAACATTGGAGATGGAACAAGAGGGAAACGTTCCGAGCGCTTGGGCATGCCATTTTTGTTTAAAGAGAACGAGTTGTCCGGATGGTATCAAATGGATATTCATCTTAGAGTGGAAAAGTATTTTAAAAGGTTTTTTCCGGAAGAAATGATATTCATATCTTCTGATAAGGTTTATCCCCTAAAGGGAAAAGTATCTAAATAGGCGGGTCCTAACCTACTTTTAAAGTATAGGAAGATAAAGGAGAATGAACTTTTGAATTGTACAGCAATTGATTTTGAAACCGCAAACTTAACCAATCGAGTGCTTGCTCTCTGGGTTAGTTCAAGATAGAGATGGGATTGACTTGCATGTCCAAAATGTATCATACCAAGTCTATATTTTACCTTTCATTATTATGAATAATGGCCTAAAATGATCATATTTCTTCATCTATGAAAGGAGAAATACAAATGAAACCTGGCCACACTCTCAACGGAAAGAATGATCACACGAACAACACTGATACCGCTGCCCGAGCGATCCGCTCCTGGCTGGGCATCCCCTACGCCAGCGCAGAACGCTTCCGTCGCCCATCTTGCTACCGTTCAACCCGGATCTGCCATACGACCAAAAGGGAGCCGCACCGCTGCAACCCGGGGACAATAGCTGGTTAGAGGCCGACAACGGTTTAAGCGAAAACTGCCTTAACCTCAACGTCTGGGCACCGGAAGACGCTGGCGACGAACCGCTCCCCGTGATCGTCTACATCTACGGTGGCGGTTTCGAACGCGGCGCAAACACCAGACTACCTCGAACGCCTCAGGTCTCGCCGCAACCGGCCGCGCCATTGGTGTGTCCCTGAACTACCGGCTTGGCCCATTCGGTTGGCTTTCGCTCTCCCAATACGGCGGCGCTTTCGCGGACGCCACTAACTTCGGCCTGCAGGACATCATCACCGCGCTTAGATGGGTGCAG
>NZ_JBHOFD010000066.1:0-6265 GCF_046543445.1 Paenibacillus nanchangensis | reverse complement strand
ACTTGGACGGATACTAAACAAATCACAGGATGTCTAAATAGCGCTTACTTTGTTTTTTCTTCGGGGATCTCGAAAAAATCATGCAATGAATTCATTTCGTGTGTGGAAAATCAAGGAAGTTGTGATGGCGCATAGCAGGGACCAGGCGGGCAGATACTACTTTGTATGCTGTGCAGGAGGAGGGAACCCGATGGACTTATTGAGCGGCACAACCTATTGGCCGACCACATATCCGCAGCCGCGAACCTATCCGAAGCTGGATGAAGATATCCGCTGCGACGTTGCGATTATCGGGGGAGGCAGTTCGGGGGCGCAGTGTGCCTATTATTTTGCCGACTCCGGTCTTGACACGGTGCTGATCGACAAGGGACGTTTCGCTCAAGGCAGCACTTCGGCCAATACCGCACTGATTCAATACGCAGGCGAAAAAAGCTTTGTGTCGCTGGCCCATTCCTTTGGAGAAGCACGCGCAGTACAGCATTTGCGGAATTGCAAAAATGCAGCGGATGAGATATCAGCGGTAGCGACCGCGCTAAGCGAAGGCCACCCTGCCTACCCCATCGATTACGCTCGAAGAGACAGTTTGTATTATGCCAGCGCGGACAGCGATGTTCCTGCCCTGCATCAGGAACTGGAGTTGCTTCAAAGGCATGGCTTCGCGGTCGATTACTGGAATGCCGCCGAGATCGGGCGAAGATTTGCGTTCCGGGCTCCTGCAGCACTTGTGTACCGGAATGACGGTGAACTGAATCCATACGCATTCACTTATGCCCTGCTGGAATTGGCCGCGAAACGGGGAGTCCGGCTGTATGAACATACGGAATGGAGCGGTTCGGAACGCAACGGGGACGAGGTTCGGATGTACATGAAAAACAGACGGACAATTCAGGCGCGTTACGTTATCGTTGCGGAAGGATATGCGAATCAGGAGGTGCGTTCCGACCGGAACGCAACAATGGCAAGCAGCTACTCCATCGTTACCGCTCCCGTCGCCGATCTGCCGTCCCGCTGGCATGAACGGATGCTGCTCTGGGAAACGGCGCGGCCGTATATTTATTTGCGGACGACTGCGGACAACCGTATTATCGCGGGAGGACTGGACGAGAATACAGCCATACCCGCGGAAAGAGACCGGCACTTGCAGGCCAAAACCCGCCAGCTGCTGGATGAACTTCACCAGCGGTTTCCGGACATCAAGGCGAAGGCGGAGTTTGCGATGGCTGCTTTTTACGGGGGGACGCATGACGGACTGCCGATGATCGGTTTGTATGAGGACCATCCAAATTTCCTGTTTTTGAACGCTTACGGGGACAATGGATTGGTCTACAGCATGCTGCTGGCGCGGATGCTCAGAGACGCGCTGGCCGGCGGCACGGGTCCGGATAACCTGCCGGATCTGTATGTGCGGCATCAGTCCGTACGGGAAGCAGTCCGGGGGTAAAATAACCTGTTTTGAAGAACCGGTTGTCCATTTGGACACCGGTTTTTTTGTGCCGAAAAAAGCCTAAACAGGCTGTGGTTCTGTACGGAGTGCATAAAAAGGTTATGACGGGTCAAAGAGGAAAACTCAAAGAGGGAAACGGCTGGATCAGCGGAAACGAAGCTATACAACCGTTCGGTGACAGGAATATAATGGAAACAGAACCGCCGTTTTTTGAAATTGGCGCAAGGGAAAGAAGGATGGATATGAGTCATGAGGCAAAATTCCTGCAGGCTGTCTGGCACTCCGCGGGGATCGTGCTGTTATGGTGCATTGGGATCAATATGCTGTTGGCGTCCGGTTTTTCGGCAGGATGGTGGTGGCTGTTTGCCGCTGCTTCCGCAGGCTGGCTGATTGTGAATATGAGAAGGCCCTTTATCAAAGCCCGTGCCATTGTGCGAAGCTGGATATCGCTGGCAGCCGTAACGGTACTCGGAGGGTTGGCAGGGCAATATATCTCTCCTGCTCTGCTGCTCGGTATAGGAGTGGGTCTATCTATAGCCGACATACTCAGCTTTACCAAACGGGGGGCCTGGACGAGCAACGCCAAAGCGATGGCGAATCAGGAGCTGCTGCCCAAGCTAATCGTTTATGGCGTCTCCTGGAAAGACCGGGCGCCGGTTCCAACCAAGGGGCTGGGGGACTTTGCTTTTTACAGCCTGATGGTATCGGTTTTGTTTTATCATTTTGGCGCGTCTTCGGCCGTCGCCGGATCGGGATTTATTTATCTGGGCTGTGCAGTCACATGGCTTATTATATCGTTTCTTTATCGAAAACCCGGTTATAAAGGCCATCCTGCCACATATCTGCCATTTGGACTGGTTGCCAGCTATCTTCTTTTGTTATTGTCCGCATAGGACGGATAGGCTATAGTCTCAAGCAAACCGAAACCGCCTCCGCACCTGCCCACTTTCCCCTGCATACGGTATAGGGTGAATTCCAAACCTGCAGCGGAAAGGAAGTATAATGCATGAGTCAGACGATGCAGCCCGCGATGGGCGGCGCCCAATTTACCTATGATGTGAACCGGAACACCTTTTTCCGGAAGGATGCGAACAACTATATCAACGAGCTGTCGATCAAGCAGTTAAACACGCTGGATAATGTGTCCCTGCTTGATATTTATTTAAGCCGGGGCAACGTGGTGGAGCCCCATTATCACCAGAACGCGGCGGAGCTGGTGTACTGTATCTGCGGATGTGCAACGGTCAGTATTTTGAACCCTTTTACAAAGGAGATTATGAACTACACTATCGGTCCCGGACAGGTGGCGAACGTTCCGCAGGGGTGGTGGCACTATGAAATGGCGACTGTGGACGGCACGCATTTGCTAGCGATTTTTAACGCGCCGGTGCCTGAGTTTATCGGGGGATCGGATTTGTTCCGGCTGACTCCGGCCAACGTGCTGGCTCATACCTATTGTCTGGATGAAGCAAAAGTCAAAGAGACGTTTGCTCCAATCCGGGATACGGTCTTTATTGGGCCTCCGGCGGGTTGCCACAGCCAGAAGTGCGGGGATATGAGCCAGGCGGCTCAGCACGCCGCACCGCACCCGGCCTATTATCCGCTGTATCCGGACCATGCCGTATGCAATCAGGGATACGGTTACTATTACCGCTGACAGCCGCTATACACAGACAGTCAAAAGACGGGACCCTAGGTCCCGTCTTTTGGCGTCTTGATGTTTTGATGAGAGGAAGGTAATGAGGCCGATCAGCTTTTTGCGGTTGTGCGTTTGGAACGGTCAGACAGCCCGCCGGCCGATTTGCGCCGTGTGCCCCGCGGAGCAGCAGCGGAAAAAGAGGTGTGGTTTCCTGCCTCAAGACTTCCGATCCGGCAGCCAAGCTTGCCGTTAAGCTCCGTAAGGCCGGGGACCTGTTCCTGCCCTATCAGCTTAAGCAAAATCTCCGCTGCGGCCCGGGCATCTTCCAATGCGTCATGGTGACGCAGGCTGATTCCGAAATGATCCGCAACGACATTCAGCCGGTGGGAGGAGAGGTCTTTCAGCAGTTTTTTGGAAAGCGCGCAGCTGCAGCAGTACTGAAGCCGGGGATACTCCAGCCCGCTGTTCTCCAGACAGCGCCGGAGTACACTGAAATCAAAAGCAGCGTTATGGGCGGCAACCATCCGCCCTTCCAGCAGGGGCTTGACTTCCTCCCACAGCTCCGCAAAAGTCGGTTTGCCCGCAACCATCTGGGGCGTAATGCCGTGAATTGTTATATTGATTCGCTCGAACGGCTGCTGCGGATCGATCAGCCAGACGTGTTCCCGTACAATCCGCCCCTCTTCTACTTCCACCAGCCCAAGCGAGCAGGCGCTGGAACGGCTTGCATTGGCCGTTTCAAAGTCGATGACAACAAAATTCATATCCCTATCTCCTAACTCGTACCTAGCAGTTTCATAGGAACGCATGTTCAGTATACAGGGAATTCGCCTGTTTTACAAAAGTTAGGAAATTCCGCTCCTCTACCGTCCAACCCATTATATAAGAAACGAATATACATAGAACAGGCTGCCGAAACGGCGGCGCTACATTACTCTGCGGACAAGGAGGGAAGCGTATGGCGTTGTGGACGACCGGCCCGATCGACAATGCTCCTGTAGGCAGTGTGCGTCCTACTCAGCAGCTGACGGTGCATATTACGAACCGTGAGAACGCGGGAACCGGTTCGGTTCTGGTGCTGGGTTACTCTTTTGCCGGAAACAGGGTTCTCTATGTACACGAGATGGTGACCGTACCTGCAAACGGTGCCGTTACACGAACCTATTTCGCGAACTTGAACGCACTAGAATTTATGTTTGAAGTTGCTGAGGCGGATCAACCATGGGTGGCGGTATCCGTATGGGGGAGGGACGCATCGGGCGAGCAGTCGGATAGCCAACGTTACGTTACAAGAGAATTGGCATACGCCAGACAGTCAAATTGAAGGATAAGTTGGCTGATAAAATGATTCAGGAATGAAGGAGGCAGTGCAAAATGGCGGTAATGTCCACCGGACCAATTGACAATTTAGCCTCACCAGTTACCGGTACACGTACAATTACACAGCTGACTGTACAGGTCAGCAACAACCAGCTCGTAGCGTCAACGATTGTCATTGAAGGCTACTACCTGAATGGAACCCGTGTCCAGTACGTTCATGAATCGATCAACTTGGGGCCTAACCAGACCGCAGTCCGCACTTATTATGCGAATCTGGACGGTTTGGAATATATTTTTACAACACCGGATGCCGGTGGCGATGCGCAAGGCGTGGAAGTCTCGGTCTGGGGCAAAAATGAGATCGGCCAGCAGGTTTCGTCTCACCGCCTCGTTTCGGCGGAGCTGCTTGGTAATGTAGTAGGTGTAACCGGCGCCACTGGTCCCGCGGGGCCCACAGGGGCAACCGGTGCCAAGGGGGCAACAGGTGCGACAGGAGCGACCGGAGCGACAGGTAACCCCGGCCCGGCGGGTGCGACAGGAGCAACTGGTGCAACAGGTGAACCTGGACCGGCAGGTCCGACAGGTGCGACGGGCGCAACGGGTCTTGAGGGAGAGACTGGAGCGACGGGACCAACCGGAGCGACGGGTGACCCCGGCCCAGCGGGTGCGACAGGTGCAACGGGACCGACCGGAGCAACAGGTGACCCTGGCCCGGCGGGTCCGACAGGAGCGACAGGGCCGACTGGAGCTACAGGTGAGCCAGGACCAGCAGGTCCGACAGGAGCGACGGGACCGACAGGAGCGACGGGTGAACCTGGACCGGCAGGTCCGACAGGCGCGACGGGCGCAACGGGTCTTGAGGGAGAGACTGGTGCGACAGGTCCGACTGGTGCGACAGGAGCGACGGGACCGACCGGAGCAACAGGTGACCCGGGGCCGGCGGGTCCGACAGGAGCGACGGGACCAACTGGAGCTACGGGTGAGCCTGGGCCGGCGGGTCCGACAGGAGCGACGGGACCAACCGGAGCGACGGGTGACCCCGGCCCAGCGGGTGCGACAGGTGCAACGGGACCGACCGGAGCAACAGGTGACCCTGGCCCGGCGGGTCCGACAGGAGCGACGGGACCGACTGGAGCTACGGGTGAACCTGGACCGACAGGCCCGACAGGAGCGACGGGACCGACTGGAGCTACGGGTGAACCTGGACCGGCAGGCCCGACAGGCGTGACAGGACCAACCGGAGCAACGGGTGACCCCGGCCCAGCGGGTGCGACAGGTGCAACGGGACCGACTGGAGCGACGGGTGAACCTGGACCGGCAGGTCCGACAGGAGCGACGGGACCGACAGGCGCGACGGGTGAACCTGGACCGGCAGGAGCGACAGGAGCGACGGGACCAACTGGAGCAACGGGAGACCCCGGCCCGGCAGGAGCGACAGGAGCGACGGGACCAACTGGAGCAACGGGAGACCCCGGCCCGGCAGGAGCGACAGGAGCGACGGGACCAACTGGAGCAACGGGTGACCCTGGCCCAGCAGGAGCGACAGGAGCGACGGGACCGACCGGAGCAACGGGTGACCCTGGACCGGCGGGTGCGACAGGTGCAACGGGACCAACCGGAGCAACGGGAGACCCCGGCCCGGCAGGAGCGACAGGAGCGACGGGACCAACTGGAGCAACGGGAGACCCCGGCCCGGCAGGAGCGACAGGAGCGACGGGACCGACCGGAGCAACGGGAGACCCCGGCCCGGCAGGAGCGACAGGAGCGACGGGACCAACTGGAGCAACGGGTGACACTGGCCCAGCAGGCCCGACAGGCGCGACAGGACCGACTGGGGCTACGGGAGACCCCGGCCCGGCAGG
>NZ_JBHOFD010000065.1:0-11181 GCF_046543445.1 Paenibacillus nanchangensis | reverse complement strand
AACTTTTTGCTGCATTATCCGTCTCCTTATTTACCATTATAATCTTAGCATCTTTCAATTAATTTCCATACTATCATGAGTTTTACAAGCAAGACGAGAGTAGAATTTCCTGATGTAGATAACATCATAGGTAATAAGAATGAGAAAAGTTAGAATTCACCATTGAGTGTATAGAAAGCGATGTAAACAAAAGAACAGCCTTAACCCAAGAAGCATTTACGGGATAAGACTGTTTATAAATGAATGAGATGTACTTTTTATCTTGCAGAGACTGAGATTAGTAGACGAGGCTTTTTTGCCCTCATCAGATTCATTTTGATACAACCAAATGTGAGTCCCAGATAACGATATAAGGGCCCCATCCACTTTTCGTCGTTAGTTCAACTCCTTCAACTTCTTGTTTCTATCCATCATGTTTGTATAACCCCGATCACATAATTTGTTAGAATAGTAGTAGCTGTTACTTGTAATCATACATTCTAGCATCCTTCGTTCCTTAAAATTCTCACTTCCCGCACAACAAGACCGATGAGTTTCCGAATCAGCTGTCGTCTAACTTAACGAAGACATCAATGACAACCAAATTCATTTAACGAAGGAGTGTATGAAAATGGCATTAACGTCCGAATTCACAAGTATCAACTTGCCTGTAAAAAATGTAGAACAATCGAAAAATTTCTTCACGGGACTCGGCTTCGAATCCGATCCGCAGTTCTCCCAGAAGGACAAGTCGGAAGCCATCGTGATCGGCGGCAACCTGCAGGTCATGCTGATCTCCCAAGAATTTTTTAATACCCTCACGCAGAAGGAAACCGTCGATACGGACAAGTATGCGCAGATGACGATCGCGTTGGCCTTCGAGAGCCGGGAAAAGGTCGATGAAATCGTGAATACGGCGGTTTCCCTGGGCGGTAAAATACACGAAGATCCTGAGGATTATGGGTTCATGTATCATTGGGGTTTCGTAGACTTGGACGGCCATATGTGGGCTATCAACTGCAACAATCCCTCGGCAGTACAGTCCAGCGAGGTGTAATAACGTAATAGGTTGTTTAAAAAGACGCTGGGCGCATGGTCCCGGCGTCTTTTTCGATCCTCTAGCAACGGATCAGGTTTACCCGGTATCGGCTTTGAATTTGTCCATAATCGCTTGCCAGCCTGCTAGCTGGAACTCGACAGGGTGGCTGCTGTCCCGCGTCGAACGTTTCAATGACCTTCGTCTCGCGGCTATCAGATTCACGTTGTTATCTGTATACTATAGTCATATTCAAACGCAGCAACGAACATTCAAGAGCCGCAAGGAACTCATTACTGCTGATCGCCTGTGTATGTTGCAGCTATAAAGATGGGATAAACCTTATTGGGAGGGACAGAGATGACCGATCAGTTGAGACTCAACTACTCCACTTTACGAAAAAGAAGTAAGTCGAAAAGCTACCAGCAGCAAATAGAGAAGCTGACTACAGTTTTAATGACCTTTTTAAAAGAACATCAGTTGCTCCACACGGAGCCATTTAACGAGGACGGGTCTTTAAAAGAAGACTTGATCATCCGCCAATCCAACCTGTCGGAAATAGGGAACGAGCTGTTTAAGGTATATTTTCCGAAATGGTCCAACTACATCGATCGCGGCGGCAATATAGACAACACCGCTATCTTGGAAAAAGGCTTAAAAACGCTGCTGTCCAAAGAAGAATAAGACCAGGGCTAATACAGCCCGCCCCGGCCCAAAAAAATTACATTCCTTTTCCGCCCAGCGGGCGAAGTTTGATCTGTTCTATGCCGGCAATCAGCGGCCTTGCCTGTTGGATCAGCTCTTTTGCGCCATCCAGGGTCAAGGAGGCCTGGTGTGCTGCCGGGTCGTTCCACAGCTCCGTCACCCAAACGCTGTTCGGATCGCCGTCCGCCGCATTAACAACGTACAGATCGCAGCCGGGGACGGCATCCATCCCTTTTGCCGCTTCCAGCAGCAGCCCTGCAAGGGTGTCGCGTTGCCCTTCATGGGCAGTGAATTTTGTATATAAACCAAATTTGTTCATGTTTAGTTCCTCCTTGAGTTTCGTATTCTTATTATACTACTCGATTGTCACTTCTCCTTCCAATTCTCGGCAATTCTACCGCTGGGAAGCGCGCAATAATGGAGGAATACAGACCAACTAATGCCCCACCTGAAAGCATAACAAATTAAGCCAATTAACAGGAGATTAGTTATGAAATATTTTTTGAAAGTACTTGTATTTGCAGCCGCCATATCGGTAATGGGAGGTAATAGCAGCTTTGCATCTAGAGTACACCCGGCAATTTACATCAATAATGAAAAACTTGAGCTGTCCGCATCCGTTACCTGGCTCGGAACCACTTTAGTGCCTATGCGTCCTATCTTTGAGCAGTATGGAATGAGCGTGACATGGGATAACGTTAATAAATCGGTGACGGCAACCAAGGATGGGATAACCATCAAGCTAACCCATAATTCCAACGATGCTTATGTAAATGGCGAAAAAAAAGTCTTAACACAGGACAGCTGCATCTGTGAGGGTAGTCATGCCAATAAAAATAGAGCTGTCCTGCAAAGCGTTTTGACACACTTTGCGGGCAGCTCTGATGTTCTCCTACTTTCTGGATTAATCTTATCGTACACCGCCGGCCACACGGCGGAGCTTTATAAGCTCAGCCTCCGGCGAACTGCTCCGGCACCTCGTGGCTGCCGGAAGACCGCAGCTGACAGTAGACCAGACTACGCCTGAAGCTATCCGCCTACAGCGCCTCCCGCACAATCCGCTTATAAAAGAGCACCGTGAGGAAGCCAAAAATGGAATACAAAGCGGTATACAGCAGCATAACGATAAACATGGGCATCCACTGCTCAGTTCCGAAAAAGAACCAGCCGGACTGGACCGCAAAATAACTATGCAGCAGCCCCACCACAAGCGGGATGCCAAAGTTGAACAGCTGCTTCAGCTGGATGCCTCCAAGCAGGTTCCCCTGCGTAAAGCCCAGTTTCCTCAAGATCGTATAGTTCGGCCGTTCGTCCTCCCCTTCATCCATCTGTTTGAAATAAAGGATACAGCCGGACGTAATCAGGAACGCCAGTCCCAGAAAACCAACGACAAACATGTTCATTCCCATGCTGGCTTTTTGGCCGCGGGCTAATTCCCGCTGGGAAAAATCCTCCTTTTTGCCGGACAGCCCCAGCTCATGGAACAGGTCATCCGCTTCCTCCAGGCGGTCCCGGTCGGTAATCGAGACGGCGTTATAGACGGAATACTTTGTCTGAATGGCGGGATCGAGATCCGCTTTCAGCCGCTGGAACACCGTTTCGTCTACAACGGCGGTCGGGAGTCCTCCATTCACAAAATACCAGGAGACGACCGTTTCCTTGTCAAGGCCAATCACCTGCAGCGGAACGGTCTCTGATTTTCCTTTCATCACGATATCACCGCTAGAGCGGAGATCAATGATCCTTCTCACCCCATCGGCAAATCCGGTAAACAGCACTTCATCCGGAGCTACATCACGGATGCCTGCCTGAGTATCACTTACCACAGGAAGTACGGTCTCCGGGGAATTGTTGGCCAAAACACTCGCCGGGGAACCAATGACATCAGTAAGATCAACTTCCGCTTTTAGAACTTCTCTGCGGATTTCGGTGTATGGAATATTCCGTTCATCCAGCCCCTGCAGGAACTTCTCCATGTCCGGCCGAGCGGCGATGGAAAAGTCGTTGGGTTCGCTGGCCGCGGCATCTTTGTCGGCGGAATAATAGGTAATATAAGCTAACGAAAGCATGCCAATCGCCAGTGCGGATACGGTGGTAATAATCGTCAGCAGCAGCGCGTTCGATTTCATCCGGAACATGATGGAGGAGAGCGACAGCACTTCCTTCACCGTGAGATAACCGCCTTTGCTTTTGCGGATCAGATAAAATATAAAACTCACCGACCCTTTATAGAACAAATAAGTTCCCACGATGACTGAGCCCAAAATGAGCAGCATGGTGTTCGCCAGGCGGCTGGCGTCTACACTACCGCTGAACAAGCGCGTAGAGAGTACATACCCATACCCGATCAGCACGATTCCGGCAAGCCCGATCAGCATTTGCAGAATCGACAGCCGGCCGATTTTGCCTTCTGTTGAAGACCTCACGCGAAACAGCGACAAAATGGTCTGCCTGCGGATAAACAGGTAATTCATCAGCATAATCAGCACGTAGATTGCGGCAAACACGGCCGCTGTCTGAATCAGCGCTTCGGTGGAGAAGGTTAACTTCGCTTCGATTTTCACGCCGGTTACTTTGAACAGGACCATCAGAAACAGCTTGGACGCGGCAAACCCGGCAAAGATGCCGATCACCATGGATCCAAAGTACAGCAACAGATTTTCCGCAGTCAGCAGCCGAAAAATCTCGTTTTTAGTCAAGCCGATCAGCTGGAACAGCCCGATCTCCTTGCTGCGCCGTTTGATAAACAAGTTGTTGGCGTACAGCAGAAAAAACCCGACGATCACCACCAGCAGCGTCGAAGCCGCTCCAAGTCCGGCCGCGCCTTTTGCCGATCCTTCGATTTCTGATGTTATGGAAGGGTCAAACCGCAGGGTAACAAAGGCAAAATACAGCCCCACACTGAACACCAGCGCAAACACATACAGGTAATAGTTTTTGATGTTTTTTTTCAGGTTGCGGAGGATCAGGGAATTAAGGCTCATACTGCACACCGCCCAGCAGACCCTGCGTCTTGATAATGTCGTTAAAAAAAGCCTGGCGGTTCTGTTCCCCCCGGTGCAGCTGGGTGTAAACCTGGCCGTCCTTGATAAATACCACACGGCTGCAATAGCTGGCCGCGCTTGGATCATGCGTCACCATCAGAATGGTGGACGAAATCTTTTGGTTTAAATCGCTCAGCTTGCCGAGCAGGTCCGCGGCTGATTTGGAATCCAGGGCACCGGTAGGCTCATCCGCAAAAATAATACTGGGATCGTGAATAAACGCCCGGGCCGCGGAGGTCCGCTGCTTTTGCCCGCCGGAAATTTCATTGGGATATTTGTCTTTCAGCTCATAAATACCAAGCTCTGACGCAACCGTCCGGAACTTCTCGTCCGCCGCCTTGTGAGGCACCTTTTTGATCGACAAGGGCAGCAGAATGTTCTCCTTTACGGTCAAGGTGTCCAGCAGGTTGTATTCCTGAAAAATGAAGCCCAGATGATGCTGGCGGAACTCCGCAAGCTGCTTTTCCTTCATCGAGGTGAATTCCTGGCCCTCTATGGTGATGCTTCCCGTGGTGACATGATCGATCGAAGACAGCACGTTCAGGAGCGTGGTTTTGCCCGAGCCCGACGCCCCCATGATGCTGACGAACTCCCCTTTCTCCACGCTCAGATCAATGCCCTTCAGCACTTCCTGCCGGTTAAACTTGTTACCGTAGCTTTTATGGATTTTTGCAGCTTCGAGTATTGCCAAGTTTCTTCACTCCTTTGTCTGATGTTTTTATCATACCGGGAGAAAAGGCGTTTTTCCTTCGTTTCGCCGAACAAAAAAACAAAGCATGTGACAATGCTGTCACATGCTTCGCAGCCGCTCAATTTCATTTTCTTCCGGAAACACAAGGGTAAAGGTTGACCCTTGCCCCGGCTCCGAGCGCACCTCAATCGAGATGAGCAGAGAATCGGCGGCTTTTCGGGCCAAATAGAGTCCCATCCCGGTAGCCGCCGCCATTCCGGTAACGTCGCGTCCGCGGCTGGTGGAGGTAAAACCTTTTTCAAAAATCCGGGGCAGATCATGAGGGGTGATCCCCAGTCCAAAATCTTGAATGTTAAGCAGCGTGTGCCCGTCCCGTTGTCCGCTCTGGATCAGGATGTCCGAGGAATCGCTGTATTTCACGGCATTGGACAGCAGCTGCCGCAGGATGAATCCAAGCCACTTGGCGTCGCTGAGCACCTGTCTGTCCTCTGAAGAGAGACCGAGGTCGAAACCAATTCCTTTTTGCATACACCAGGACTGCAGCTCCCGGATTTCCTTGTACAAAATCTCCTCCAGATTGCAGTTCCCGATGTACAGGTCGTTGCGGATATACGCGATCCGGCGCTGATGCAGCTGCTGGTCCAGCAGCAGATGCACCCGCAGCCATTCATACATCAGACGTCCCCGCAGCGCCTCATCCGGCAGACGGTCAATCATTAGGCGCATCGCGGTCAGCGGAGTTTTCACTTCGTGAATCCAGGACAGCAGATCGTCTTTCTCCCGCTCCACTTCAATCAGGTAACCGGACCGCTCCTGTTTAAAAAAATCGTTTTGGCGGCTGATCCGCTCCAAAATCATCCGCTCCATGGGGCGCTGCGTTTCGCCTAACGGCTCCAGCTCGTACGATTCCCCCCACTCCTCAAGTTTTTTCAGAAAAGCCGTCTCCCGTTGGTACCTCCAGAAAAGAAACACGAGGAACAACAAGGAAGCAAGAAGCGTGATATAGCCGAGAGACCGTATGGGAATGGAAGGATCAAGATACGCAACAAACAGGACAAGCAGCTGGGACAGCAGAAAAAAAACGATCCAGCTCAGCCGTTCTCTCAAAAACAGCCGGATCATAGCGGGATCGCCTCATCGGTAGCCAAATATCCCTGGCCGACCTTGGTTTCGATGTACTGGTCCAGTCCAAGCGGCTCCAGCTTTTTCCGCAGCCGGTTCACGTTGACGGTCAGCGTATTGTCGCTGACAAAATGTTCGTTATCCCATAAACTCCGGATCAGTTCCTCGCGGGTTACAATTGTATTTTTATGTTCAATCAGCATTTTAAGGATAAACATCTCGTTTTTGGTCAGTTCAACCGTTGCCGCGTCATTCGATAGCGTGTTTTTTCCATACTCCAGGGCAGCCCCTCGCCAGGTTTTCAGCTCGGTCCGTTCGCTGCTGTAGTTATAAGCGCGCCGGAGCGTTGCCTGAATTTTGGCGATCAGCACCTCGAAGTGAAACGGCTTTTGCATAAAATCATCGGCGCCCAGCTGCATGGACATCACCATGTCGGTTGGGTGATCGCGCGAAGATAAAAAAATAATCGGCACATTGGAATGGGCGCGGATCAGCCGGCACCAATGAAACCCGTCGAACTTCGGCAGCTGGATATCAATGATGACCAAATCCGGATTCAGGGCAGTGAATTGCTGCAGCACGCCGCCGAAATCCTGAACACCGCAAACCTGGTACGACCATTGGGAGAGCCTGTCCCGGATTTCGCCGAACAGCGTCTCATCGTCTTCAATCAGCATGATGGTAAACAGTGTGATACACCCCGCTTGTAGATGTGTGAATGAAGGCCGCCGCCAGAAGGAAGCAGATGCCTTGCAGCACAATCTTTCACTTCTGTTATTATGCTGGAGATTATAGAAGGAGACAAGCGGAGCCAAGGAATTAGCAGGGATGAACGGGGATGAACAGGTTCAAGCAGAGATGAGCGGCCACGAAAAAAAGGAGCACAGCGGCAGCATGCCTGCTTATGCTCCTTCTTGAGTTATCTCCTGGTGTACATTTTTTGGTCCTGCAGCCGGATCAGCACCTTGCCAAAACGCCCGCCCTGGCTGGTCTGCACCGGCCCGCCGCCGTAAGTACGCCGCACATAATCCGTTACCTTCTCCCGAGCGGCTTCATCCGCCGCCACGCCGTAATGCGGGAGCAGTGCCATCACCTCTGAGACAGCCGCTTCCTCACTTTCGTGCACAACGGTTTTCATCTCCCGGGTCACAATGGATTCGTATGCGAAACCTTTCAGATACAGCAGCTGCAGGAGATACCCCATGTCCGGCACTCTCTCCGCCGCGTTTTGATTCCCCAATAGCGGCAGCACTTCGGCCACAAGACTATGGTCTCTGCCTCCGGCCATCAGGCTGATATAACAATACTGCCGCGCACAGCTGAGCACCCGTTCGACGCTTTCCCAGTCCACGATGACAGGGCACATGGACACAAAAACCAAATCAAAAGCCTGCTCCCAGCCTTTGACGGAGAGGTCCAAATCCTCAAAGGCCTGCGGGACGATCTCCACCGGATGCAGGTCAGGACGGATCGCCGCTGTATTTTGTTCAAGCAGTTTCCGTAGGGGAACATTGGGTTCAACAGCAATAACGCGCGCTCCACGCTCCGCAAAAGGTACGGAAAAACCGCCCGAAGCCGCCCCCACATCCAGCACGGACAAACCGTCAAACTCCACGCCTTGCCCTTCGATCCAGCCGATGATCCGTTCGCTCCGGCGTCTTCCCTCTTCGCTAAATACCTCCCGATTAAACGTCTCCGCTTTGCTGTCGAAGCTGCGCGTCATGTCAACGCCGGCTTTTTTCATCTTATTGCCTATAGCCTGCGGGTCCTCTTTCCATGCCTTTTCCCAGACCTGTGCGTTAAATAAATCCTTTGTCATATCGAAATCATCCCTTCTATTATGGATGGATTGGCGTCAACGCTGCCTCCGCCGTACCTTAATACCTTAATACCTTTCATACATCACACACCTTAATACCTTTCATACGTTACATCCCTTAATACCTTTCATACGTTACACACCTTAACACCTTTCATACGTTACACACCTTAACACCTTTCATACGTTACACACCTTACACACCTTACTGCGGCGTGATTGGAACGGGGGCGCTCTCCTTCTTGCCGCCCGGTTCAAGCTTAAAGGAAATCGCCAATCCGGCCGCGGCCATGGCGGTAAGGATTCCAAATACAACCCGGATCCCCGGAAGCATATCCCCAGATATAACGGCCGAACTGTGGCCCGACACCGAGGTCAGCACTGCCGCAAGCACGGCTCCGCTTACGGACCCGCTTAACGAGCGGAGCATGATGGTCATTGGTGAGGCATGTTTAATCATGGCGGCGGGCACATTCGCCATCGCATAGGCGGTAATAGGCGACATAATCAGCCCGATCTCCACCATAAACAGGGCAAACACCGCCATAAGCAAAATAATGGGCGGCTGAAACGAACTTACCGCGGACAGCAGCAGCAGCGTGACCGTCATGCCCAAAAAGGCGGTCCGGGTAATCGTCTGCGCGCCGAACCGGTCGTACAGCCGTCCCGAAACCAGGCCGGATAAGCCCATCAGCAGCGCCCCCGGCAGCAGCATCAGTCCCGACTCCCGCGGCGACAGCCCCAGGATTTTTTGAGCATACAGGGGAAGGAACAATTCGACTCCAATCATGCAAAAAAACAAAACCCCCCCAATCCACGAAGCGTGCGTAAACGCCCGGTACAGGAACAGCCGGAAATCCAGCAGGGGCTCCGCCAGCCTAAACTGCCGCCCGACAAACAAAGCGACCAGCGCCGCTCCAGCGGTCAGGACCACTGCCGCTGGCCAAGCGGCTCCTCCTTCTTGGTCTCCTGTTAAATTTAGGCCGTACAGCAGGCCTGCAAACCCCGCAGTTGAGTACAGCACGGAACGCAGATCCAGCGATGCTCCGTTTTTGTCTCCGACATTTTTCAAGCAGACATAAGCAAGCACCAGGTTAATTGCAGCAATCGGCAGAATGCCGTAGAACAGCAGGCGCCAGGAATAATGTTCCACAACAAGTCCTGACAAGACGGGACCAAGGGCCGGAGCCAAGCCCATTACCAGTCCTACCGTTCCCATCGCCGAACCGATTTTTTCTTTAGGGAAAACTCTTAGAATGGTAGTTTGGAACAGCGGCATCAGCAGCCCGGCTCCAACACCCTGAACAAGGCGTCCGGCCAAAATCCATCCAAAATCCGGACCAGCCGCTGCCAGCAGCGTGCCTGTAAGGAAGGCTCCCCCCGAAGCAAAAAACAAGGCTCTGGTAGAAAACTTCCCGATCAGGAAACCCGCTATGGGAACCACAATACCGGCCATCAAAAAATAAATGGTAACCAGCCACTGCCCTGCATTTTCTTGAACCCCAAGCTCATTCATCATCTTCGGCAGCGCTGTGTTCAGCATCGTCTGCATCAGCTGCGCTAAAAAGTTGGCAATCACCAGCGAGGCGACGATGAGTCCAGGCCTGTTTCCGTGGCCGGGTCTGATTCCAGGGCTAGGGCCGGACCCGGTGCCAGAGCCTGTTCCAGGGCCGGTTCCAGGGTTGGATCCGTGGTGGAGCCCAGGGCTAAGGACCGTTCCAGTGCCGGATACGTGGCTGAGCCCAGGGCTAGGGCCCGTTCCGGGGATGGATCCATGGCTAAGTCCAGGGCTAGGACCCGTTCCGGGGACGGATCCATGACTGAGTCCAGGGCCAAGGTCCGTTCCGGGGACGGATCCATGACTGAGTCCAGGGCCAATGCCAGGGCTGAGCTCAAGGCCAGTGCCGAGTCCAGTGGCTGGACCAGTGCCAGCGCCAGTACCCGTGCCGGTTCGAACGGCAAATCGCATTCCTGCTCCTCCTCCACATCGTGTATATTAAAGACTGTCATTATCTTTAATGTTTCCATACAGCAGCGCTCTACTTGTTTTTAATTCGTAGGGGAGATCATCTGCACAGTATGACTACATAATCGACTTTATGAGTCTACAATATACACAATAGATTCAGATGTCAAGCCAAACGCCAACCTAAAAGAATAATTAATTTCCCGACAAAGTATGGAACACTGCTTAAGAACTCAACTTTCGCAGAGCGAAAATATGCTTAGCTCCAGTCCTGGCGTGGATTTAACCCCAATAAAGTAATCGTCTTGAAAAATAGAACAACACCGCTTTGCCCGCGGCGAACGCCCCGCTCGGCGTTCTATTTTATTTACGGTGCGATGAAGTTAGCACGCTAGGCCGGGCAGTTGCCTTGGCACAACTCATAGAACGGCTGAACGAAATTGCGGCTCAGGTTGGGAAGAAATGCTCCACCCTAATTCAAAGTCAACTCCAGCACTGGATCTCCTGTTTGCCCAGCGATCTCAAAGCCTACCTGCCGATCACAGGTTACGTTGCCGCTCTCAGGCTACGCTGCCGCTCTCAAGCTGCGCTCCGATCTCAGGCTGCGCTCTGATCTCAGGCTGCGCTGCCGATCTCAGGCTGCGCTCCGATCTCAGGCTGCGCTGCCGATCTCAGGCTGCGAAAGTTGAGTTAATAAAAGCAGCATGAACCAAGACTTGATAACCAATGACTTGAACTGCCGCTGTTGTCGTTGAACTGACAGGAACGAATCCTCTCCTGTAACAGACCCGCAGCGGATTACCGCAGTACGCGATACGC
>NZ_JBHOFD010000064.1:0-14397 GCF_046543445.1 Paenibacillus nanchangensis | reverse complement strand
ACATGGTGAGTCGCACTACCATGCTGCCACACAAGCTAGGTGTTTTTTGTCCATACGAGTAAAGCTACTGAATTCTCCTTACGCGCTCAAGGGTTTAAGCCATTTTTCTAGCTGCGAAAGTTGAGTTAAGAAGCAGCCCGGATACGAATGAATTGAAATGCCCTCATGGAGGGTTTTTTTTATTTTTATGAATTATGTAAAAAAATAAATGATCCGCATTGAACGATTGCGTTCAGCCGGTCGTATTATCTATGCAAGCAAGAGCCATTAGCGGGGTGTAGGGAGATGGAAGGCGAAAATCAGGAATTGATCCGCCAGGCGAGACAAGGAGATACTGCGGCGCTGGCCGTGCTGCTACGGGATCATTACGGGTTTCTATATAAATATTTGGTCAAAGCGACCATGGACCCGGTGCTGGCCGAAGATTTGGCGCAGGATACGATGCTGCGGGCCATGGAGCATATCCGCCGTTATAACGGACGCTCCGCTTTTTCCTCCTGGCTGATCACGATCGGGACCCGGCTTTACATCGACCGGATGCGCAAAACGAAACGGGAGCAGGATTGGATGCGCGGTGAACAGGGGATCCGGGCGATCCGCTTCCGGTTTGAGAGCCGGAATGAGGCATGGAGCGAAGTGCTGGACGCGCTCTCCAGGCTGTCCTCCGCCCAGCGGGTCGCCGTGCTGCTGAAGCATTATTACGGCTACAGCTACGAAGAGATCGGGGAGCTGCTCGGCATCCCGCCGGGTACGGCCAAATCGAGAGTGTCCCATGGACTAAACCAATTGCGGAAGGAGCTCGAGGAGAATGGATAACAAAAAAAGTGAACAGACCCGTGTTCCGGAGGATGTTCCCGCCCGCTATTCCGGGCCCGCAGGTGAACCTGGTCAGCGTCCCGGTGAGCACACGGGAGCTGCAGAGAAACGGCAGCCGGAGGCAGACGGACCAGACCGGCTGACCGCCGAACTGGTCCGCCAACTGGAACGCCTGGATCAGGTATATGCAGACAAAGCCGGCCCTTCTGCGGCCGACCTGGAATGGATGATCTCCGAGCGGCGGAGAACAACCAAAGCCAAAGAGCGCAAAGAGCTGGTCGGATTCTGGGTACTGTCCCTGCTAATTATGGGCGGGACTACGGCTGTGCTTACTTCATCGCCTGCACTCTACCTGCTGATACAGGGGCTGATTCCAGTTGGCGCCTTAATCTGGAGGCTTGTTGGCCGGTCTGAAGACAAAAGGCGGTGGAACGGACATGAATGAGCTGAAGGAGGTTCCGCTGTGGATCCTGCTGCTGCTTGCCGCGGCGGTGCTGACGCAGGGAACCTGGATGTTCCGGAATGCGCGCAGCCGCGGCAAGCGGGCCTGGTTTTGGGGACTTTGGGGAATTACAAATATCCCGACCCCGCTCCTCGTGTATTTGCTGGTTGTGGTGCTGCCGGACAAACGGCGTGGACTCTGACGGCAGCTGCACATCAGCTGAACTTTTACAGTACGGCACTGGGTAGACAGACTTATGCTGCAATTCTTGTGTTTTATCCACTTTTAAGGCAGGGGGGATTTCTATGAATACAATGGACTGGCGGCTGGTTGCGCCGCTGCTTGTTCTGCAGGCGGTGCTGGCTGTGATCGGGTTGTTTTCGCTTGTCCGGGCCGAGCAGACCCGGGGACCAAAATGGGTATGGGCCATCGTGCTTGTGTGCGGGAACATTTTGGGCAGCATCGCTTATTTTACGTTTGGAAGGAAGGACGCATAATGGCGCTTTTACAGGTATCGCAGCTCAAAAAAACCTATGGCAGCCATGAATCGGTAAAAGGCATTTCCTTTAACATCGAAGCGGGCCGCTGCGTTGCGCTGCTTGGGCCAAACGGCGCCGGCAAAACGACGACGCTGCGGATGCTGGCCGGGCTGCTGCCGCCGACTTCCGGCACCATTGCGCTGTCGGGTACCGCGCCAGGCGCGGATTTCCGCAGACAGCTCGGATACCTGCCGCAGGCGCCGGCGTTCTACGGCTGGATGAGCGGCAGGGAATATATAGTGCTGGCTGCCCGGCTCAGCGGCATCGGAGCCAAGGAGGCTTCGGCCCTAGCGGCAGAGACGCTGGAAAAGGTGGGGCTAAAGGAAGCCGCCCGCCGCCGCATCGCCGGATACTCCGGCGGGATGAAGCAGCGGCTTGGTCTCGCCCAGGCGCTGGTCCACCGGCCGCGGCTGCTGCTGCTGGACGAGCCGGTGTCCGCGCTCGATCCGATCGGCAGGCGGGAGGTGATGCAGCTGCTGCAGGCGATCCGCAAGGAAACCACGGTTATTTTTTCCACGCATGTGCTGCATGACGCGGAGGAAATTTGCGACGACATTATATTAATGAACAGGGGAACCGTTGCTGAATCGGGGACGCTTGAAGAGCTCCGGTCGAAATACCGGCTTCCCGTCATCCGGCTGCAGGTGGAGAAATCGGAGCAGGCGTCGGCTTGGCTGAACTCGCTGCGTCAGCGGCCGTTTGCGGGGGAGAGCCGGGTGACAGAGGAGGAAGGCTTCTATCAGGTCGAACAACTGGAGCATGCCCGGGAGGCGGTGCTGCGCGAGGCAGCTGATCTCGGGATTCCGCTGCTCCGGTTCGAGGCGGGTTCCTCGACGCTGGAAGATTTGTTTATGAAGGTGGTGGGGTCATGACGGCAGCTTGGGTTTATTACCAAAAAGAACTGAAAGAGCTTGCCCGCAGCTACAAGCTGCTGTGGATTCCGGTCGTGTTCCTGATCCTGGGCATTATGCAGCCGTTGGCTTACACCTATCTCCCCGAAATCCTGCAGGCCTCCGGCGATGTGCCGCCTGGTCTGATGGATGCTTACATTGTTCCGGGAGCGTCCGAAGTAATGGCACAGACCATCGGGCAGTACGGAACCGTCGGCATGCTGGTGCTCGCCTTGGCTGCGATGAACAGCATCTCGGGGGAGCGGATCAGCGGACGGGCGGAGCTGATTCAGGTCCGCCCGGTCTCCGCCGGGCAGATCGCCGCCGCCAAATGGCTGGCACACCTTACGCTGCTCGTCCTGTCGCTTGGCGCGGGTGTTGCGGGCGCCTGGTATTATACCGGCGTGCTGATCGGTTTTGTGCCTTGGTCCGGCGTGCTTGCATCCGCCGGATATTATTGCCTTTGGCTGCTGTGTGTGGTGTCGTTTACGCTGCTGTGCAGTTCTTTTCTGCGGGGGGCTGCGGCAGCCGGAGTTGCTCTGCTGACGGCGGCGGCGTTGTCCGTGCTGTACCAGTTTTTGCCGTCTTGGGCTTCATGGACGCCCGCGGCGCTCACCGGACTGTCGGCACAGGCGCTGAGCGGCGCGGACGGCGCAGCACTGCTTGGACCTTGCCTGAGCGCAGCTGTCTGGATCATAGGATGCGTGACGGGATCGGCCTTCTTTATCGAACGCAGCAAGCTGCCGCGCGAATAATGGCGAATTTTGGAGCGAATCGCCCCGGTTTCCGAATTATTTTGTCTATACCCCTGATAAAATACGTATTCGAAGGTGGACAGGTCTATCATTTTCTAGTAGACTATTGAGATAAATCTATGAAGAATACTGGCTTTTGGGGGTAGGGCGATGCTGCGTTTAGGAGAGAAAATTGTCATTGTGGCGGATGCTTTCGAGCAGAATCTTCCTATCGGGGATTACGGTTACCTCATTGCGTACGACCGCAACCCGGATAATGCGTTTGATTATGTCATTCGCGTGCCGCAGGCGAACCGGAACTTCTTTGTAACAAAGGATGACGTGGAGCCCGAGGCGGAACTGCTGGCGGAAGAAGCGGATCGGGCAGTGCATGAGGCATTGATCGATTACGCCCTGTCCACATATAACGAGAAGCTGTTTCATCAGCTGATGAACGGCGGGGCGGAAGAAACGCCCGAGAAAGAGACGACCAAGGAAGGCATGTCCCAGGCGGAGTTTATCAAGCAGGTAAATCTTCGCGCCTGGATTTAACATAACCTTTTATCCAATCTGGAGAAGCCGGCCTACAGCCGGCTTTTTTGTATTGTATCAAGATGCGGTTATTGCAGCTTTGCGGCTCCTGGTTGGAGTGGCCCCCGCGCTCCGTGAAATGCTGCATACCCACCCGGACAGAACTTGGCTTCACCGGGTTATTTCGTGCTGTCATTGAATTGTCCAGCCTTCTACAATATAATAAGAAACGTTATCCGGGCGCTTTAGCCCTTTAAACAGGAGGGATACAACCGATGACCGTTACCGTTAATGACGTTCAGCATGTGGCCAAGCTGGCCCGTCTGCAGCTGAGCCCGGAAGAAGAGGCCATGTTTACCGAGCAGATGAACGCCATTTTAAAATATGCCGAGAAGTTGAACGAGCTGGATACCGAGCAGGTTAAGCCAACGACACATGTTCTGCAGGTCAGCAACGTTATGCGCGACGATGTGGTAAAACCGAGTGTGGAGCAGGAAGAGGCGCTGCTGAATGCGCCTGATTCGGAAGACGGCCAATTCAAAGTGCCGGCCGTACTGGAATAATTGAAGAGGAAGCGAAAGGGGGAACCAGCTTGAGCCTGTTTGATTACAGACTGCCTGAAGTACATAACATGCTGCACGGCAAGGAAGTTTCCGTCACCGAGCTGACGGAGGAAGCGTTCCGGCTGATTGCGGCGCGGGACGAGCGGATCGGCGCGTTTTTGACGCTGAACGAAGAGGGCGCGCGTGCGGCTGCCAAGCAGCTGGACGATAAATTGGCGTCCGGCGGAGACCGGGGACTGCTGTTTGGTCTGCCGGCGGGAATTAAAGACAACATCGTCACCAAAGGACTGCGCACCACCTGCGCCAGCAGGTTCCTGGATAATTTCCAGCCGATTTATGACGCTACGGTTGCGGCTAAGCTGCGGCAGGCCGACGCAGTAACGATCGGCAAGCTGAACATGGACGAGTTCGCGATGGGCGGTTCAAATGAGAACTCCGCTTTTGGCCCTGTCCGCAATCCGTGGAATACCGAACACGTGCCGGGAGGTTCCAGCGGCGGGTCGGCTGCTGCTGTAGCGGCCGGCGAAGTCTATTTCGCTTTGGGCTCCGATACCGGCGGTTCGATCCGGCAGCCTGCTGCTTATTGCGGCGTTGTTGGCTTGAAGCCGACTTACGGCCTTGTGTCGCGGTTTGGCCTCGTTGCGTTTGCGTCTTCTCTGGATCAGATCGGGCCGGTTACCCGGACGGTTGAAGACGCCGCTTACGTCCTGCAGGCGATAGCCGGTTACGATTCGCAGGACTCGACCTCCGCCAAGGTGGATATCCCCGATTACCTGAGCGCGTTGACAGGTGACGTATCGGGACTGCGCATCGCCGTGCCGAAGGAATACCTTGGCGAAGGCGTTGATGCGTCCGTACGTGAGACAGTGCTGAGTGCACTGAAAGTGCTTGAAGGGCTTGGCGCGGTGTGGGAGGAAGTTTCGCTTCCGCATACCGAATACGCGGTAGCCGCGTATTATCTGCTGGCTTCGTCCGAGGCTTCTTCCAACCTGGCCCGTTTTGACGGGGTTCGTTACGGCCAGCGTGTGGATGAAGGTGGCGGCCTGCTTGACCTGTACCTGCAATCCCGCAGCCAGGGCTTTGGCCCCGAAGTGAAGCGCCGGATTATGCTTGGTACGTACGCGCTGAGTTCAGGTTACTATGACGCCTATTATCTGAAGGCACAGAAGGTGCGTACGCTGATTAAGCAGGATTTTGACGAGGTGTTCAAAAAATACGACGTCGTGATCGGCCCTACCGCGCCGACGGCTGCGTTTAAGCTGGGTTCCCAGGTGGAGGATCCGCTGACTATGTACCTGAACGATATCCTGACGATTCCGGTCAATCTCGCCGGCATTCCGGCGATCAGCATTCCATGCGGATTTTCGGAAGGGCTGCCGGTTGGGCTGCAGATTATCGGCAAAGAGTTTGACGAGATGACGGTGCTGCGCACGGCGCACGCCTTTGAACAGCATACAGAACACCATAAGCAGCGCCCGCAGCTGTAACGCAAAGGAGGGACAAACGAACATTATGACTTCAAAATACGAAACGGTTATTGGTCTGGAAGTTCACGTTGAGCTTCATACGAAGTCCAAAATCTTCTGCGGCTGCTCCACGGCGTTTGGCGCGCCGCCGAATACGCATACGTGCCCGGTGTGTCTGGGCCATCCCGGCGTCCTGCCGGTTCTGAACCGCCAGGCGGTGGAATACGCGATGAAGGCCGCGATGGCGCTGAACTGTACGATCGGCGATGTTAGCAAATTCGACCGCAAAAACTATTTTTACCCCGATTCGCCCAAGGCGTACCAGATTTCCCAGTACGATCAGCCGATCGGCGAAAACGGTTGGATCGATATCGAAGTGGAGGGTGTCACGAAACGGATCGGCATCACCCGGCTGCATCTGGAAGAAGATGCGGGCAAGCTGACGCACTCGGACGGCGGGTTCGCGTCGCTGGTCGATTTCAACCGGGTCGGCACGCCGCTGATTGAGATCGTCTCAGAGCCGGACCTGCGTTCTCCGGAAGAAGCGAGAGCGTATCTGGAGAAAATCCGCGCCATTATGCAATACTGCGACGTCTCCGACGTCAAAATGGAAGAAGGTTCGATGCGCTGTGATGCGAACATCAGCCTGCGGCCGGCGGGACAACAGGAATTCGGCATCCGCGCCGAGCTGAAGAACATGAACTCCTTCCGCGGCGTGCTGCGGGGGCTGGAATACGAAGAGTATCGCCAAGCCGAGATTCTCGACGAAGGCGGTACGGTCGTGCAGGAAACCCGCCGCTGGGACGAGAATCAGGGAAAAACCTTCCCGATGCGGGGCAAGGAAGAAGCGCATGACTACCGGTATTTCCCGGATCCGGATCTGATCGTGCTGCACATCGACGACGCCTGGAAAGAAGCGATCCGCGCTACGATTCCGGAGCTTCCCGACGCCCGGCGCGTCCGGTATACCGAGGATTTCGGATTAACCGCTTATGATGCGGGCGTGCTGACGGCTTCAAAGCCGCTGGCTGATTTTTTTGAAGAATCGCTGAACTACACCAAAGATGCCAAAGCGGTAGCCAACTGGATTATGGGCGATCTGCTGGCGTATTTGAACGGCGGCAACTTGGAACTGAGCCAGGTCAAGATTACCCCGCAAGGACTGGGCGAGATGATCGGCCTGATCTCGGCTGGAACAATCAGCAGCAAAATCGCCAAAACCGTCTTCAAAGCGATGCTGGAAACCGGCAAGCTGCCTGGTGTTATCGTTGAAGAGCAGGGGCTGGTCCAGATCAGCGACGAAGGCGCCATCAAGGCGATCGTCGAGCGTGTGGTCGAGGCCAATCCGCAGTCGGTTGAGGATTACCGCGCCGGCAAGCAAAAAGCAATTGGCTTCCTTGTCGGACAAGTCATGAAAGAAAGCAAAGGCAAGGCCAATCCGGGCCTCGTCAATCAGCTGCTGGCGGACGTGCTGAACAGCTGATAATCCGTTACAATAGAGAAGAAGGGCTTGTCGATGCCGGCAAGCCCTTCTGCGGCATCATCCTATGAAATGGAGTGAACCTGCCATGATTGCAGAGCTGAATCTGCAGGATCGTACGGCGGCGAACGAGCTGTGGCTGCTTCAGCATACCGCTTACCGGCTTGAAGCGGAGCTGATCGGCTTTAATGAAATTCCGCCGCTGCTGGAAACAGTAGATATGCTGCAGAATTGCGGAGAAACGTTTTACGCCTGCTACGGCGACGGCGATGAGCTGATTGGCGCGGTAGCTGTGCAGGAAGAGACGCCCGGCACGCTGACCGTTACGCGTATGATGGTACATCCTGACTTTTTTCGCCAGGGTATTGCGGGCAGGCTGCTGCGGCATATATTTACGGTCTATGCTGGTATGGGGGAATTCCGCGTGTCTACAGGCAGCAAAAACGCACCCGCGGTCGCGCTTTATTCCAAACACGGATTTATCCCGTGCGGCCGGCAGGAAGTGGCCCCGGGAGTTGAACTGGTTGAATTTCACAGACAGGGCAGGACGGGCTGAACAGGTAGAACCGGTCCTGCAATGAGACGAAAGGAGGAATCCGATGAAGAATCGAAACAACCGGAACAGCAAAAAAACGGCTTCGCACACGGCCGGAGGCGTGCCGTCAGGAGACGGCGTATCAGTCCGCACCCCGCGCAGACGGGCGGGAGCATCCGTTCCGGAGCATGAGGATCGTACGGCGGAGCCGGAGATTCGTCCCGCGATTCCTCCCCGCAGAAAGGTCGGCATGCACCGGCGCAAATTCATCGCAGGCCTGCTGTCTGCCGTGATCCCCGGCTCGGGCCATTTGTATTTGGGACTGATCCGTAAAGGGATCTCCGTCATGTTCCTTATGATTCTCGATTTGGCTGCCTTGCTGTATTTTTCATCGATCGGGATTCAGATTAATGTACCGCTGTTAATTCTCCTGGCGCTGCTGGTGCCGGTGCTGTACTTTTATAATGTGTTTGATGTGCTGCAGTCGGCCGACCGGATTTTTCAATCACGCAAAAGCGCCGTGTCCGAGCTGTCCGCAGACTTTTCCCCGGCTCCCGCTAAGAAAAAAAGGCGGATATTCGTCGGCGAACCCGAAATATCGTTTGGCCTTCTGCTCATTTTTGGCGGCGCGCTGCTGTTTCTGTTCCGGCAGAAGCCGCCGTGGTTCCGGTGGTTCCTGGAGCAGTATGCCTCCGCGATAACCGCGGGTCTCCTGGTTGCCGCCGGCTTATGGATCGCGCTGCGCGAAGGCGCGGGATGGGGGCACAGCCGCCGGAATGACAAACGGCTGAAGGTGCGGGTCGGCCGGTATACCGCAAGCGTTATTTTGACCGGAATCGCTGTACTTCTGTTCCTGGATTGGCGGTCTGGCACGGACTACTTTTTCCTGATTCTCAAATGGTGGCCGGTGATTCCCGTTCTGTGGGGCGTGGAATATCTGCTGTTTTATCTGATCGCCCGCCGCAAGTCGGCAGAGGGAAAAGGCGTACGTTTCCGGCTGGATCTCCGGGGCGTGCTGTCTGCCGTCGTGCTGGCCGCCAGCGTATTTGTGGTTGCCGAGCAGCAGCACTATCTGCACCTGTGGAACAAGGTCAGTCTGAATTTGACCGCCGCAGCCGTCGATTATGGCGAAGCGCAGGGCGCTAGCTACGAAAAGCCGATGCTGACCGTTCCGGTGGAGCTGAACACTTCCAAAATCACACTGGATGCGATAAACGGCGATATTTTGCTGCACCGGGGACCGGTAGAGGACGTGGAGATCCGGACCACCGTGTGGGTGGACCAGCTTGATGGAGCGCAGGCGGAAGCGGCTGCGGAGCGGGCTTTTATCGAGGTGGATGAAGGAACAAATATTTCCCTGCGGACCAAAAGCGAGCCCTACGGGGAGTCCGGCAAACGCCAGCCCCGGATGGACATGGATATTACTTTGCCCGATTCCCGGCGGTTTAACCTGGAGCTCCGGACGATGAACGGCGGAATCACGCTGCAAAATGTGGAAGCAATTCAGGATATATCGCTTGAAACCGGCAACGGGCCGATTATTTTGAACCGGATTTTCGGCAATGTGAAGGGCCAGACGCTGAACGGACCGGTTCGCGTCCGGGAGATTCGGGGGAATGTCGAACTGTCCACAAGCGGCGGCGAGATGAATGCCTGGGATGTGTCGGGTTCGCTTGTTTTTAATACGGCGGTCGGCAACGTGAGCTCTACCCGGGGAACGGGGGACATCAAGCTGTCCACGAAAAACGGCAATGTCGATGTGGCTGAAGCTAGAGCGCTGCTTAAAGCGGAATCGCTTAATGGCAAAATCGGCGTTCGTTCGCCCATGGTAGGCGGTGACTGGGAGATTTACAGCGCGGTAGGGGACATTGATCTGCGCATTCCCGCTGATGGAGACTTTGAACTCACCGGATCTAGCGGCTACGGAGACATTACTGCAGAGCTGCCCGGCCTTAGTGTGGACAAAAAAGAGGTATCCGGAACACTCGGCACAGGTGAATTCAAAATCAAAGTTGAAGGCAACAGCAATCTAAATGTGATTGAATATTGAACAAAACATGAACAAAGTAATTTTTATTTAATAATAATAAATATAATTAACTGGGTTCGTTGACAATAAAACAAGAACGGTTTTACAATAAATATCAGATACTAATTCTTGTTTTTTATAAAAAGGCGGTGACAACCATGGGAAGCGGCGTACAGCACGCATTGGAACAACTGAAGACGACCGGTGTCCGCATTACGCCCCAACGTCATGCGATCCTTACGTATCTGATGGAGTCCATGAATCATCCTACGGCTGACGACATTTACCGCGCGCTGGAACCAAAATTTCCAAGCATGAGCGTGGCAACCGTGTACAACAACCTGAAGATGTTTATGGAAGCGGGAATGGTGCGCGAATTGACTTACGGCGACAGCTCCAGCCGTTTCGATGCCAATGTCTCCGACCATTACCACGTCATCTGCCAGAACTGCGGGAAGATTGAAGACTTCAGCTATCCGGACCTGCATGAAGTGGAGCAGAAAGCGGAGGAAGAAACCGGATTTAAGATTCTGGGACTGCGTATGGAGCTGCGGGGCATTTGCAAGGACTGCGGCCAGGAGCCGCCGCGGGGCAGCCACTAGTTGTTGACTTATTATTTATATCAACTTACAGAAACGGACAACGCCTGAGACAGCTTGGGCGGCAAGCCCGTTTCTTCTTGTTTATGCAGGGTTTTGTTTGCTCAAGCTCGTCCAATACGAATATACAGCAATTATGGAGGTTTATCTTGACCAGAAAACAAAGACATACCCGCCGGCCCAGGCGCGGCAGCGGATTTCGCAAACTGCTTGGCCTGCTGATTATAGCGGCGGGCATTTATTGGATCGTCTATTATGTACTGCCGAACCGGGCGCATGTCGATCCCGACTGGATCGGGCAGGAGAAGCCGATTTTTGTGCAGGGAGAGTTCACCGGGCATTCCGCTGATGGAACCGGGGAAGGCTTGCTGCTGCCGCTGCCTGTACTGCAGGACCATGTAGACGGGTCCATCCGCTACGAAGAGAAGACAAAGTCGGTTATCCTGACGACTCAAAGCGAGCTGCTCTACATGCAGGCTGATTCCAAGGATGCGAAGCTCAACAACCGGCCCCTGCAGCTGCGGCTGGCTCCCGAGCGCAAAGACGATACCGTCTATGTTCCTGCCGATTCGCTTAAGAATTTGTATGGTCTGAATGTGCAGGAAGACCAGGAGAGCGGAGCAGTTCTGCTGATGAAAGCGGGAGAATCCGTTCCGCTGGCGTCCGTGAAGGGGGAGGCGAAGGATACGGAAGCTCTTCGTACCGAACCTGATATTCATGCTCCCATTGTTGCGGACATGCCTGGCGGCACCAAAGTACGCGTGTGGCGTACCGAAGGCGAATGGCTGTACGCGCAGATGGACAACGGAAGAGCGGGTTATGTCAAAGCAGGCGAAGTGGCTTCCGACGGAACTCTGACGGTTGAAGAGCAGACTGAGCAGCCTACCCGGGCCGAACGCGACTGGAGCGGCAAAACCGTAAATTTGAC
Organism: Paenibacillus nanchangensis; assembly: GCF_046543445.1. Lineage (NCBI taxonomy): Bacteria > Bacillati > Bacillota > Bacilli > Caryophanales > Paenibacillaceae > Paenibacillus > Paenibacillus nanchangensis. Next base: position 2,845 of record NZ_JBHOFD010000064.1, on the reverse strand, counting down.
CTGGGAAGCAGTGTATGAACGCAAGCCGAACCCGGAGTCGATCGGGAAGCTGGATGGGGTAAATGTAGTCAGCCCTACCTGGTTCAGCATTGTGGACACGGAAGGCAATGTGCGCAGCAAAGCGGACCAAGCCTATGTCAATTGGGCCCATGGGCAAGGGATGGAAGTGTGGGGCCTGCTCAGCAACAGCTTTGACGCCGAATTGACCACCCAGGCGCTGTCGACTTACGACAACCGGATGCGGACGATTTTGCAGATGCTTGAATACAGCAGAATGTACCAGCTGGACGGCATCAACATTGATTTTGAAAATGTTCATACCAAAGACGGCCCCAATGTAACGCAGTTTATGCGCGAGCTGCGGCCGATGGCCCAAGCCGAAAACCTGGTGGTATCCATCGATGTGACGCCGAAGTCGAACAGTGAAATGTGGTCGGTCTTCCTGGACCGCCGCGCGTTGGCCGAGTCGGTTGATTTTATGATGGTAATGGCCTATGACGAGCATTGGGCGTCCAGTCCCAAAGCAGGCTCCGTCGCTTCGCTTCCTTGGGTGGAGAGCGCGGTGAACAAGATTTTGGAGGAAGATGAGGTTCCGCCTTCCAAGCTGGTGCTGGGCATCCCGCTGTATACAAGGGTTTGGACGGAAACTGTAAAAGACGGGAAAACCAAAGTATCCTCCAAAGCGATCGGCATGAAAGCCGCAGCGGAGATTCTTCAGGAGAAGAAACTCAAACCGAAGTATAACGAAGACACAGGACAGAATTACGTAGAGTATAAGGATGAAGAGGGGCTGCGCCGCATATGGCTGGAGGACGCTGTCTCGCTTAAGGCCAGAGTGGAGTTAGCAAAGTCATACGGCCTCGGAGGAGTTGCTTCCTGGACCCGCAGTTTTGCAGGTGAAGGAGCTTGGGAAACCTTGAAGGGAATTCATCAATAAGTTGTACAAAATACCGCAAATCAAAAAGCCGGTTCGGGAACCCAAGGTTCCTGGCCGGCTTTTGTTGTTCACATTCGATATTGCCCGGAGGTGTAAGGAGACGATACTATCCCGAGGTTGGACGCTCCTGTCCGCCGGGGGAGTTGCTGTTCTGCGGACCGGTCTGGCCGGGAAGCGTTGTGGCGGCTGCAGGGTCCAGCGTTAAGATGGTGTGGCAGAACATGCAGCGGTCTGTTTTTCCGAGCATTTTCGTCAATTTTCCGCATTCGGGGCATTCTAACTGTACGGCGCTTGTCGACAGCATACCGGCCCAAAAATAGATGGCCAAGCTTGCCATCATGGAAATCAGCCCGATCACAAGTCCTATGCCTGCGATCACCTTGCCGGCCGCTCCCCAGAACACAATTCCGGCGGTGCCCAGCACCATCAGGCCCATGCCCAGCATCGTGAGCAGCAATCCCCAGGTTCGAAAGGCGTTGATTTTGGCCGTCTTGAACCGCATGAGCAATTCCTCCTAATGAAATATAGTTCGCCCGGCCGGAAGGAACTGACCCGGATATGTAGAATTATAGATACATAAATTATAACTGAATTGACGAAAAATCGCCAAATTTATCGTCAGTTTTGATGGAGGGGAACATGGAAGTATCCAATCTGACGTTATTGAATGGAGAATCGTTTGACGAGAGCGTCCTGGGTATCGTTACCTGGAGGCAGCAACCTATCGGCGACATGCCCCACACGTCACTGCTGTACGACTTTGATTCCGTTCTGCTGGTGCTGCACGATGATACATGGACGGGCCCGAAAGTCACCCATACGCTAAAAGGGGAGCGCCGGACACAGGTGCTTCATATGAATCTTGAGTCGCTTGAGCGGGCAGTCACTTCCGGTGACAACAGCGATGCCATCATGCCGCTGTTATCCGGCGATATCGTCGTTGATCCAGGCGGGAAGATCGCGGAGCTCCGGCGGGAAATATCCGGATTTTCGGGGCAGCTGCGGGAGAGAGTACTGCTTACGGAATTTGCCCGGTTTTTACATGGATACGTTAAGGCTAAACGCCATTTACAAAATGCTTGTGTGCTTGATGCGTGCAGCAGTCTGATGACCGCTTTACATCATTGGGCACGGGTGGAGGTCGGCGAGTCGGGTGCTTATCCGCTTCCGGCCGTGTGGGAGCAGGTGCAGGGAGTGAATAACTCCGTGCCTAAACTGTATGAAGAGTTGACGGTAAGCAGTGAAACCCTGGAGCAGCGGGTGCAGCTTGTTTTGCTGGCCTGTGAGTTCTCCATTATGTCGAAGATGGCGGACTGCTGCGGACTGCTTATGCGTGTGCTGGGCAGCCGGCAGGAGCCGTGGAGCGTGGAGGAGCTGCTTGAGATTCCCGCATTCGATCATCTGCAGGCTGAGCTTCCTGTAGTCCTGCAGAAAATGGTGTACCGGTCCCTGGTAAGAGAAATCCCGTCTTGGGCGAATCGGTCCGAATATGGCGGATCTTCTGTGCGGTATGCAATCTAACTGGTGTTTTGCGAGCTACACTCGATTGTATGAGCTTTGCAGGAAGTGTATGAACCTTGTGAAAGGTGTAAGGAGACAAGCGAATATTGGAGCTGCAGTGGAACTGAAGTACAGACAAGACTCATTAGCCGATAATGTGTGTGAAATCATGCGGTGTGTTAGCGGCGGTATCGCCAAAAAGTTGGCAAAATGTAACAGCTTACATTTTTGGTTGAATGGGGTTGACTGAGTTAGCTTATCTATGATACATTATATCTCGCCCCTTCGGGAGATGAAATCGATGATCGGTTTCGACAACAACCTTCAAAAAAAGATGTTGACTAAACCAGGGGATGCATGATATATTATAAAAGTCGCTGCTGCAACGCGACAATGCAAGAAAATGCG
>NZ_JBHOFD010000063.1:0-15396 GCF_046543445.1 Paenibacillus nanchangensis | reverse complement strand
ATAACGGATCTGGAGTCCGCAAGGCAACCGAAAAGCCCAGGAATTTCAGAAATAACGTCCTCTGAGTCCGGAAAAACCTCGGTATCGCGTTCGGTGGTCATCCGCTGCGGGTGTGTCGCAGGGGAAGATTCGTTCCAGTTCGTTCAACGACAACAGCGGCAGTCCAAGATATGGTTTATCAAGTTTTGGTCCGCCGCTGCTTTTATTAACTCAACTTTCACAGGCCGAGATCGGCAGCGCAACCTAGATCGGCAGCGCAGCCTGAGCTCGGCAGATACGCCTTGAGATCACTGGGCAAACCAGAGATCCGGTGCTGGAGTTGACTTTGAATCAGGTTGGAGTATTTTTCCCAACCAGATTCGTAATTTCGTTCAGCCGTTCTATGATTTGCGCCAAGGCAACTGCCCGGTCTAGCGTGCTAACTTCATCACATCGTAAATCCCGTCGAATGTGCGTTCGCCGCAATGAAGCACTGTTTTTCTATTTTTTCAAGACAATTGCTTTATTGTGGTTAAATCGGCGCCAGGGCTGGAACTTAGCTGAATTTCGCTCTGCGAAAGTTGAGTAACTCTACTTATGGGACAGCCGATTTTTTTTGCTTTAACCGCTCTTATTGATCACGCCGCAAACTCTGTAGATTTTGAAACTTTTATTATAGATACGCTTATTCAGAATCCGTCCGGGGCGGGCTACACTTAAGAAGAACCAAGAAATGACCGAAGCCATTCAGGAGGTGGAGAGGACTGTGATCACCCAGAAAAAAGGGCGGATATACGCGCCGGGAACCGTCTCGGCGGGGCCGAAAGCCGCCCGCAAGCGCAAAAACGGCGTGCTTCGCCACTTGATCCAAAACAAAGTGCTGCTGCTTATGCTGCTCCCCGGTGTTCTCTTTTTGCTGATCAACAACTACTTGCCGATGTTCGGCATCGTCATCGCCTTCAAAAACATCAACTACATCGACGGCATACTGGGCAGCCCGTGGGTGGGGCTGGAAAACTTCAAATTTTTGTTCGCCACCCAGGACGCCTGGATTATCACCCGAAATACCGTGCTCTACAATCTCGTTTTTATCGTTCTTAATCTTGTTGCCGCCGTTGCGGTGGCGATTGCATTAAACGAGCTGCGGAACAAGCTGGCCGCCAAGTTTTATCAAAGCGTGCTGTTTTTCCCCTACTTTTTGTCCATGGTTGTTGTCAGCTACCTGGTATTTGCGTTTTTGAACACAGAATACGGTTTTCTCAACAAAGGCCTGCTGGCGCCGCTTGGATTCAGTGAAGTCGACTGGTATTCCGACGCGGGAAAATGGCCCTACATCCTGCCGCTGATCAACCTCTGGAAAGGGGTAGGCTACAGTTGTGTAATCTATCTGGCCGCGATCATCGGCATTGACAGCGAATATTACGAGGCCGCGCTGATCGACGGCGCAAGCAAATGGAAGCAGATCCTGCATATCACCGTTCCGCTGATCCGTCCGGTTATCATCATCACCACAATTTTGGCGATCGGCGGCATCTTCCGCTCTGACTTCGGCCTGTTCTACCAGACGACGCTTAACTCCGGTCCGCTGTACCCGACCACCCTGGTTATCGACACGTACGTATACAATGCGCTGATCAACATGGGCAACCTCGGCATGTCGGCCGCTGCGGGACTGTATCAGGCAATCGTCGGTTTCTTCCTGGTCCTTGGCGCAAACTGGATTGTGCGCAAGGTTGACAGAGATCAGGCGGTTTTCTGAGAATACTGCGGGTGATTTGCGGCAAGGAACGATGTTAAGGAGGAGAATCTGTGCGAAACGAAATATCCAGGGGAGCCAATCTCACGCTGAACCTGATTTTTATACTGCTGACTATTGCCTGCGTCATGCCTGTCGTACTTGTCTTCATGATTTCTATCACCGATTACGATGCAATCGTGCGGAACGGCTATCAGTTTATTCCGGAAAAAATCAGCTTTGACGCTTACGCCTATCTGTTCAAAGACTACGCGGTGGTGCTGAGGGCTTACGGGGTGTCCATTTTTGTGACGGTTATGGGCACGGCAGTCAGCGTGCTGCTGACTGCGCTGTATGCTTATCCGCTGTCCAGATCGGATTTCCGTTACCGCGGCATCTTCGCTTTCCTGATCTTTTTCACCATGCTGTTCGGCGGGGGACTGGTGCCCTGGTACATTGTCTACACCCAGATGCTGGACGTTAAAAATACCCTGATGGCGCTCATTTTGCCCATGCTGCTGTCCCCGTTTAATGTGCTTATTATGAAAACTTATTTCCAGATGAGCGTTCCGCCCGCTCTAATCGAAGCCGCCAAAATCGACGGCGCCGGTGAGATGCGGACCTTCTTCCGCATCGTATTCCCGCTGTCGCTGCCGGTGTTTGCCACTATTGGCCTGTTCAACACGCTGCACTACTGGAACGACTGGTTTAACAGCATGATTTTTATTACGGACACCAAGCTGTATTCCCTGCAGTACCTGATGTACAAAATGATTTCCCAAGCCGATTATCTGGCCCGCAACAGCTCGCTGATTCAAGGCTCGGCCACGGAGCTGGCGAAGCTCCCGGGAGAAACGATCCGTATGGCGATGGCGCTGGTCGGCATCGGGCCGATTGTGCTGGCCTATCCGTTTTTCCAGCGGTTTTTCATCCGGGGCCTGACGGTAGGATCCATCAAAGGCTAGTCCCGGCCTTGGGCCGGTTAGCATACAGAAGCAATGACAAGGGGAGGAAAACAAAAATGGCCGCAAAAAAATCGTTTGGTTTGCTATTGTCCTTGTGTTTGGTGTTTGGGGGGATACTCGCCGGGTGCGGCGGCAATAACGGAAACGGAGGCAGCAGCGCCGAACCGGCCAGTAAGGCCACCAGCAACGCCGCGCCGACCAGCAAGGCGGCGAACAGTCCCGAAACCAAGGACGGAACCGGCAACCAAAAATCCGGAGAAGGCGCACAAACCGCCGAGCTTGAGCCGGTGGAACTGTCGCTGTACATTCCGGGCGGTCCCGATAAGGATGTCGCGTCGGTCGAACAGGAGATCAACGCCTATTTGAAGGACAAAATCAACGCCACGCTCAAAATCAACCAGCTCAGCTGGGATAAGCCGGCCGATAAAGTCAATCTGATGATCCAGTCCGGCGAAGTATTCGATATGGTGTTCACCTGGGATTTTATCAACAATGCTTCAAAAGGCGCGTATTTGCCGCTGGAAGATCTGCTGGAGAAGCACGGCAAGGAATTGAAAGAGCAGATTCATCCGGCATATCTTGCCGCTGCTACCGTTAACGGACATTTGTATGCGATTCCAACGGAAAAAGAGCTGGGTCAGTCCGTCGGCTTTGCTTTTGACAAGGCGATTGTCGACAAGTATAAGTTCGATGTGGCGGGCATCGCCAAGCTTGAGGATCTGGAGCCGATGCTGCAGACCATCAAGGAGAAAGAGCCGGGCATGTCTCCGATCTACATGAACCATACCGACAACCTCAGCTGGTTTACGCCTTATACCGATGTCGAGGATGTTGACGGCAGCGGCGATCTGCCGACACTGCTTAACCTCAAAACGATGAAGGTGTTCAACGAATACGATACTCCGGAAATGCTGGAGCGGCTGAGATTGATCCGCAAGTGGTACGAAGCCGGCTACATCAATAAAAATGGCGCTACCGACAAAACCGAGCTGAAGGATGCCGTGAAAAGCGGCAAAGCCTGGTTCACTTACGGAAACATGAATCCGACCTCGACGAACGACTGGTCAAAATTGACCGAAAGACCGGTTATCGTCAAAACACTGACGCCGGTAATGGTCAGCACCAAAAGCTTGCAGGGCTCCATGCTCGCCGTATCCAGAACGTCCAAAAATCCGGAGCGGGCGATGATGTTTATCAACCTGATCCATACGGATCCCGTTCTGTACAATCTGCTCACTTTCGGCATTGAAGGCAAACACTACAAAAAAGTGGATGACAAAACCGTTGAATTCATTCCCGACAGCGGTTACAATTCCGTCTCCTCCTGGATGATCGGCAATGTTCTGCTGAACTATTTGAATAAAGACGAAGATCCGCGCCGCATCCAGCTGTATGAGGAATGGAACGCCAATTCAGTCACGTCGCCAATTATTGGCTTCGTCTTCGACGCCACCAAGGTACAGTCGCAAATCGGTGCGCTCGTTAACATCACCAAGCAGTACAAAAGCACGCTTGCTACCGGCGCGGTAGATCCCGAGCCGGTGCTGAAGGAAATGAACGAGAAGCTAAAAGCGGCCGGCCTGGAAACGGTGATGGCCGAAGTGCAGGCGCAGGTGGACGCTTTTGTCGCCAAGCAAAAATAAGCCGCGCAGAGAATAAGCCAGGCAGGAAATAAGCCGCTGAGCCGATTAGAAAATAAGCCGCGTAGAAGGGTAAGCCGCGTAGAAAGGTAAGCCATGTAGAAAGGTAAGCCATGTAGAAAGGTAAGCCACGTAGAAAGGTAAGCCCCATAGGAACGAGCTGCTTGGAAAAAAAGCTGCTGTAATGGAAATACGCTCCGGCTCTGGTATTATCGCCAGCTGAATGGCAATCAGGCACTGCCGGGATGGCCGGCAGACTCAAGTTTAAGCTCCGTCCCGCGTATGGCGCGGGACGGGGGGATTTGGTTCCATCCTCCAAAACAGGAAAGGGGATGTCAACGAATGAAAAAGCCGCGTATGCGCAAAATGATGGGGTTGCTGCTGACATGGTCGTTAGTAGGATCGCTTTTTCCAACAAATGTAAGCGCTTTATCTTCGCCCGGGCCGGAGTCATTGTTAAGGTTAACAGCGCAGGCTGAAATTGCATCAGTCTCCGCATCAGAAACAGAACCCGCACCAGACCTTACGCCCAATTATAAGCCATGTCCTATACTAAGTCCCAAGCCATGTCCCAAGCCAAGTCCCAAGCCAAGTCCCAAGCCAAGTCCTCCACCATGTTCCACACCAAGCCCAACGCAAAGTCCGGTGCCAAGTCCCACACCAAGCCCTTCAGCAAGTCCAACGCAAAGTCCGGTGCCAAGTCCCACACCAAGCCCTTCAGCAAGTCCAACGCAAAGTCCGGTGCCAAGTCCCACACCAAGCCCTTCAGCAAGTCCAACGCAAAGTCCCGATCCAAGTCCCACGCCAAGTTCTACGCCAAGCCCAACGCCAAGTCCCGTGCCAAGTGCCACACCAAGCCCAACGCCAAGTGCCACGCCAAGTTCTACGCCAAGCCCAACGCCAAGCCCAACGCCAAGTCCCGTGCCAAGTCCAACACAAAGTCCCGATCCAAGTCCCACGCCAAGTTCTACGCCAAGCCCAACGCCAAGTCCCGTGCCAAGTGCCACACCAAGCCCAACGCCAAGTCCCGTGCCAAGTGCCACACCAAGTCCCACGCCAAGTGCCACGCCAAGTCCCGCGCCAAGTGCCACACCAAGTCCTTCGCCAAGTCCGTCAGCAAGTCCGTCAGCAAGTCCAACGTCAACACCTACGCCCGCCCCTGCGTCACTGCTATGGCAGCTGGGCACTCCGGATGGCAGTTCGGCCGAATTTGGACCCTTTAAACAAACGGTAGTGGAGACGGTTTATCTGCCGGTTGAACCCGTTGATTGGGGAGTGATATCCAAAGGGCTTAAGGGAGACGCAAACCCGAAGCTGGATTTCGTCTACTCGCTGCCTGCTGTTCCTGAACATGGCGTGGAGCTCCGCTTTAAGGTGCTGGATGCAGGCAACGCCACCCCTCAAATTGCTGTTTTTTCCAATGAAGCGATGGCGGGGCTGATTCAAATCGCCGGGTTGAACAATGGGGGAAGTCCGCCCGAGCGCACGTGGAAGGAGACCTACCAGCTCTACATTCCAAAAGAACTGCTGCAGGTAGGCAGCAATACGCTGCGCCTGGAGGTCGACCGCGGATTATATGCCGATGAAACCGCTTCGGGTTATATCGGCGACAGCTTCCTCTGGTTTCAGTGGGACTATGTGGCGCTGAAAGCGCTGGATTCGCCTGCTGCGGAGCCAATGCATGGACGGTATATCCATCTCGGAAGCACCCTTGCGGCGGCAACCTTCGATTACAACGAAGATGCGCTGCGCCATCTTGGCCCGATGGCTAAATGGATGGGCGTGGCATACAGCGGCAACTGGATGCGGACGTCCCTCTGGTCGGATACCCGGTCCGTATGGGAGGCTGGCGCGCGGAACTATTTGACCGGCATGCGCAATTTGAATTTAGAGCCGATGGTCAACATCATTGGGCTCAACTGGAAAAATAACGCCAATCTGGCGCAGGGAATCATCGATCCTGGACTTCGGACGTATTATCAAAACTTCGTGAACGATTTTGGCGATCTGTACCAATATGCGGAGACCAGCAATGAGCCGGGCTTGTTCGGCTGGCATCAGCAGGCGGTGCTCGCCATACATCAGATGATGACAGAAGAGCGGCAGACGAACACGCAGCCGTATCTCAAAATCGTTGCCCCCGGTTGGGCCTATTGGCCATACAATGGCACGCCTGACGGCTGGGAGCGGGACGTCGAAATGCGCCGTCCGATTGAGGAGCTGTCCGATATCACGAACGGGCACAGCTATGGCGGCACCGGGGTACAGCCGATTCCGGGGGGCAGTCTCTATGAGAATTTACGCCTCTACGGAGAGGCGGAAGAAGGTTTTGGCAGGTCAATGGCGATGAGCGAAACCGGCGCCAACGACAACCATTCGGACAATACGAAATATGGAACGTACGCGTACCGGTTTGCCGCCGCTTTTGACCGGGAGATGCGGGCGAATATCGGGTACGTGGATCACATCATGCAGCATGCGGCGTTTTTTAATGACGGAACCGACTTCGGTTTATTTAATACGGACATTAACTGGAAAACCCACCGTTACGAGGATACGCAGGCGGTGCCCGCCAAACCGGGCGAAGGGGGAGAAACCCGGCTGAAGACCTTCCGCAGGCTGGCAGCCGCTTATGCTACACATGGCCGTCCGCTGGTGTATGAGGTTCTGAACGCGGATACATTGTCCGGGAAAAAAGCCTACTTCCGGGCGGTGGACACCTCTGCTCTCGGCACATCGGTCATCGGAGCGTCCTCGGATAAACTGCTGCTGAATTTCGTCAACTTTGAAAAAGAAGCGTTGACCATGACGGTACGGGTTACGCTGCCGGAAGCGGGAACCTATACGGGAGAACGTTTTGGTGCGGGCGATACCTACGCCGGAGCCCATTCCTGGGTACAGTTTACAGCTTCGCCTGAACTCGAATTAACGGTCGACCTTGGTCCAGGTGAGACTGTTCAGTACATGCTGGACCGTCCCGCAGACTCGGCACCGGCCGCTCCCTCCGGCGTCCACGCGGAAGCACCGGCTTACAATGCGGTCCGGGTGAACTGGCAAGCGGACGCAGGCGGCCTGGCGGCGGAATACCGTGTGTACCGGAGCGATTTAAGCGAGCCGGTGATGACGGTGCCGGGGCTGCTGACGAGTTTTACCGACTACAGCGTGGAAGCCGAGACGGCCTACACTTATACTGTTCAGGCTGTAGATGACAGCGGACGGGTTTCCGGCCAATCCGCCGCCGCAACTGTAACGACACCGGTAATGCCGGTAACGCCTTCGGTGCCGGGTGACCCAACCAAGTTTGAAGCGGAAGCGGCCAGCTTTGCGGCGCCGCTGGTCATCGCCAACCGGAGCGGCGCTTCCGGAGGCAAAATGGTGGAGCAGACCCATCGAGGCCCCATTTCCGTGCTCGGCTACAATGCGGGGGCTGGAGGGGAATATACACTGACGATCGCTTATGCTTCGGCTCAGGAATCGAAAAAAAGACTGCTGGTAAACGGCACACGCCAGGCGACGCTTACGCTCCCGTCCACCGGGGGCTGGGGAGACAATGCGATTCAGGAACGGAAGTTCCGTGTGGTTCTCCAGCCGGGCTATAACAATATTACCTTAAATGCGGCAGGGAATGGAGCCAACCTCGATTATTTCCGGCTGGAGGAAGGGGTGTATGCTCCGATCCCGGTCTGGTATGAGGTGGAGCATGACCACAGCTATATCGACTATGCGGGATTTACAGCAGCTTCTAACGGCGCTTCAATGGTTACGGATACGGCGGGAGCGACAGCGGCGCTCGCCTTTAACGGCAGCGGCATCCGCTGGCGGTCTGATATCCGCAGCGACATGGGCAGCGCCGAGGTTTACGTGGATGGGGCGCTTGTGCAGACAGTGCATCTCCCGCAGGCCGGCCTGGAAGGGGAAGACCGGCTAGTCTTTGAGCTGACCGGCCTGGAGCTGGGGCTGCACCGGATTGAAATCAAAGCCCAGTCGGGGCGGGTCATGGTCCACGGCTTCGAATTCCTGGGTCTGGATCCGCAGCCGCCCCAACCGCTGGCGGATCTGATTGTGAAGGAGATCGGCTGGACGATATACGGCCCGGATGGGGAGCCGACCGGTTCCGAGCACCCGCAGCCGGGGGACTCGCTCATTTTTACAGCTAAAGTGGCTAACGTCGGCTTACGTCCGACACCGGTCAACCAGACGACAGGCCTGGGCCAAATTACAGGCGGCGTCTTTACGGTGAACGGCGGAACCGTGTCATGGACCGACACTTACAACACAGTGCTGCAGCCGGGAGAAGAAGTAGTGTTGACCGCAAACGGCAGCGCCCAAGGCACAGCAAAATGGATGGTGCCGGGATACGGCAGCTACGAGATCGGTTTTTATGTGAACGACATCAGCCGTTATCCCGAGATGAGCAGGGAAAATAACCGGCTGGCGGTCAACTTGTCGATTGAACCGTAAGGAAGCAAAATTGTAGGGGCTACCGTAGAATATTTAACTTTTTTAAGTAGCTGCGTGTATTAAGCATGGTCCCCTTATAAGCTACACTGGGGGTAATCTGACCCTGGGGGGACCGTGCATGCTGAGAGCTTTGACGGAAGAAGAGCGGGCGTGGGTGGAGCAGACCTTCGCCCGCTTAAGCCTGCGGGAAAAAATAGGGCAAACGATGCAGGATCATGCGGGCCGTCTGCCGTTTGGCGAGGCGGATGAAGACACGATCGGCGCTTATTTAGAACGTTACCCGGTAGGCGGTTTGTTTATCGGCGGCGCCATCATCCATAAGGCTTCGGGGAAGGCCGGGGATTACCGCAGCTGGATGGAACGGTTTCAGAAAAATAGCAAGGTCCCGCTCCTCGTCTCCGGTGATCTGGAATTCGGTGCGGGTTCGGCCGTAGGCAGCCTGACCTCCTTTCCGTCCCTGCCCGCGCTGGCGGCAGCGGATGACGAGGAGCTGGCTTATAACTACGGCAAATATACGGCGCTCGAAGGCCGGGCCGCCGGCTTTACCTGGGCGCTTGCGCCGACGGTTGACATCCTGGTGAACTGGATGAATCCGGTGATCGCCACCCGCTGTCTAGGCGACGATCCGGCCCGCATCAAGCGGCTGGCCGCTGCCATCATCCGCGGCATGCAGGATCACGGGATGGCGGCGTGTGCCAAGCATTTTCCGGGCGACGGCGTGGATTTCCGCGACCAGCATATCGTCACCACTATCAACAGTCTTACGGAGACGGCGTGGGAGGCGGCTTACGGCGATGTGGCCCGGCATCTGATCGGGGCCGGCCTGCTGTCGTGGATGACGGGGCATATTGCGCTGCCTTGGATGGAGGGGAACACGGCCGGAAGCAAACCGGTTCCGGCTACGGTATCCTCCAAAATCACGACCGGTCTGCTGCGCGGCCGGCTTGGCTTCCGCGGAGTTGTGCTGTCGGATGCGCTGGATATGGGCGGTTTTATCGGCTGGGGCGGGTATGAGCGGCGGATAGCCGACTGCCTGAACAGCGGTACGGATATGCTGCTGTGGCCGGGCACACGGTATTTTGACACCATAGAACAAGCGCTGGAGCGCGGTGAAATTCCGCCAGAGCGGCTGGACGAAAGCGTCCGCCGAATTCTGGAGCTGAAAGCCCGCCTGGGGTTGGCCCGGCTGGACGAAGCAGGCCGGGACCCGCAGGCGCAGCCGCTGGAAGACGGCCGCCTGGCGTCTGTTAAGCTGGCTGCGGAGGCGCGGTCTGTCGCGGGAGAAGTGGCGCGGCGCAGCGTAACGCTGGTGCGCAACCGCGCGCGGCTGCTTCCGCTGAATCCGGAGACAACCCGGCGCGTGCTGGTTGTTATGCTGAACAAGGTGACGGAAGACCGCAAATTCGTCCGCATGGATCGTTTTGTCGACCTGCTGCGGGAACGGGGGCTGGAAGTCGATGTGCTGGATGAGTTTGAGCCGCTTGTTACGGCGCGGCGCTGGGAAGAAGAAGGAAGCCGGTGGGATGCGGCTTTTGTGCCGTATTTTTTGACACTGCACGGAATGATGAACACAAGCCGTCCGGTGGGGGAGGCGGCAAAAGGTATTTGGGCGCTTCAACAGGCGGAGACGATTTCGCCGATCGGGATTTCGTTTGCGACCCCTCATTTGCTGCAGGATATGCCGTTTCTGGATACATTGGTAAATGTCTATTCCCTGCACGAGGACTCCCTGCAGGCAACCGTGCGGGCGCTCTTCGGTGAGCTGCCATTTCTCGGACGGTCGCCTGTGAACACGGGGGAGGAACTCGATGTTCCTCCAGCCGATGCGGCCATCGTCCCCGCTGGGACCCCTGCTGGAGCTTCCGCTTTGGCTGACGCCACTAGAGCTGCCGCTCCTGTTGACGCAACTACAGCGGCCGCTGATACCGTTTCCGCTGATGCCACTACAGCTGCCGCTCCTGACGATGCGGCTGCGACGGCCATCGTTCGCGCTCCTGCTGACGCGGCGGCTACCACAGTCATCGCTCCTGCTAAGACCACTACCGCGGCTATCGCTTCTGATGTTGCCGCCGCACAAGGGGATGTGTGCCATGAACAATAACGTCATGAATAACAATGTCATCAAGCATAAAGGCATGGAACATCAAGCCGCGCTTCCCGATTGGCAGCAGCTGCTGATCAGACGGATGGAAGCGCTGGAAGCTGACTATGATCCGGAGGTGAAGCTGCTGCGCTCGCCGTTCAGCAGCCCAGGCTATCATACAACCTTAAGGGACGCCGCGTATGTTCATCCTACGCGCGAGTCTCTGTCTTACGCGTTGGGCTTGCTCGATACAGGGCTTGCCGAAGCGGAAGAACGGGCTTTTGGCATAATTGACGCCGTATTGGCGCTGCAGGACACGGACCAGGGCCGGGATACCTTCGGAATCTGGCCCTGGTTCTATGAGGAGCCGCTGGAGCGGATGTCGCCGCCGGACTGGAATTGGGCCGATTTTTGCGGCAGCCGCCTGCTTCAGGCGCTGGTCCGGCATGGCGGGCGCTTTTCGGCCGTGCGGTATGCGGCGGTACAGCTTGCCGTGGAACACGCCTGCGAAGCCATCATCCGCCGCAATGTCGGGCCGGACTATACCAACATCGCCATTATCGGCGCGTTTGTGACCCTGGTTGCCGGTGAACGGCTGAACCGGCCCGATTTTGCCGCGTATGGTCTGCAGCGGCTGCGGCGGTTGGCCGAATATTCGGGACGGCGCGGCGCTTTTCAGGAGTATAACAGTCCGGTGTATACCTCTATCGCACTGGTAGAGCTGTCCAAACTGCGGACAGAGACTCGGAATGAAGAAGCCAAAAGCCTTGCGGATGGGCTGCTGGCGATGACCTGGCGGACGGTCGCGGAGCATTTTCATCCGGCTACCGGGCAGTGGTCCGGTCCGCACGCCCGCAGTTATGCCGCGCTGCTGCCGGAATCCATCCGCGCTTTCCTGCAGACGGCGACGGAGGGCGCGGTTATGTTTTTTCCGTGGGAGCGGCTGCCGTATGAGGAGGAATGGTACGGCAGCGGAATCAGCTGCCCGCCGGATCTGCGTTCTTTGTTTATGACTCCCGGCGTACGAGAGGTACGCCAGCTGTATGAAGGGGAAGCCGGAGAGCCCGGTGCGCGCTGGGCGGCCGCCTACTTGACGCCTTCCTACAGCCTCGGCAGCTTTGACCGGACGGAGCTGTGGAACCAGCGGCGGGCGCTGCTGGCTTATCTGGATAATGACGGGCAGCCGGCATACGTCCGTTTCCGCTGTCTCCATGACGGCTACGACTACTGTTCGGCGGTTTTCAAAAGCGTTCAGCGCCGCGGCGAAATCCACTGCGGTGTAGAATTTCTGACAGACGGCGGTGATACTCATCCGAATCTGGACCGGATCGGCGGAACAATAGAAGCCTCCGATCTTCGGCTCCGCCTGGAGCTGGGCGGCAATTTGACCGGCCTCTCGGCGGAAGCGGAGGAGGAAGGCAGACGGGTTGTGCTGGCTGTCGACGGTCTGGAGCTGGCGCTTGAATTGCATTTTGCTGCATTCGGAAAGTCAGCCAGTGCGGCGGTGAAAAAGCCTGGAGCTGGGCGACAGGAACTTGGGAAAAGCCAAGAACAAAGCCAAGAACAAAGCCAAGAACAAAGCCAAGAACAAAGCCAAGAACAAAGCCAAGAACAAAGCCAAGAACAAAGCCAACCCTTACGCTGGCGGCTGGAGCGGGAGGGGGAGATGCTGTACGCCGATCTGGTGCTGTATGAGGGACAGCGGCGAGTAATCGACTTCCGTAAGCTGGAGGAAGCGGCAGCCGTATTCACTTTATGCATCCAGCCAAGAGGAAGTACAGTCCCGCCGTTTGCACGGCGGCTTGTTCGACACGCCGATGGCTGGCTCGAAGTGACGGCTGCGGAACAACATAAACACGAGACGGCGGATAAGCAGGACAACAGGCACATGCAAGTGGAAAGGGAAACAGCCATCTGGCTGCGGCTGCGTCCCGGCTTACCCGTCTACCGGGACGGTTCAGACGGGTGAAGTACCGGCTTGCTGATTGCCGGCCTGCTGTGTTTTTTAAGGAGGAAGCTTAATGAACAGCGATACGACAAGCAAAAAAATGGACGTTTGCTGCAATCCGGTCCCCATTATTCTGGACACCGATATCGGTCCCGATTGTGATGACGCAGGTGCGGTGGCAGTGCTGCATGCTTTGGCCCGCAGCGGAGAAGCCGAGATTGTGGGCATGTTCCACTGTACCTCCAGCCGCTGGGGGGCGGGGTGTCTGGATGCGCTGAATCTTTTTTATGGAAGAGAAGATATTCCGGTCGGTACGCTTGAGACTGCCGGTTTTCTGGATGATGACAGCCAATACGCCCGCTATAACAAGTGGGTTGCGGTTGGATACCCGAACCGTTTTGACGGTAAGGCAGCAGCTCCGGCTGCTGTCGCGCTTTACCGTACGCTGCTGGCGCAGCAGGAGGACGGCCGCGTCGTCATTACCGCGATTGGACCGCTGCTAAATCTGATGAACCTGCTGCAGTCCGTTCCCGATGAAGCAAGCGAGTTGAGTGGAATTGAACTCATCCGGCGGAAGGCCGCCAAGCTGGTGGTGATGGGGGGAGCTTTTCCGGAAGGGAAGGACTGGAACTTTGAAATGCATCCGGAAGCCGCCGCTTATGTTATGGAGCATTGGCCGACGCCGGTTGTATTGGCCGGTTCGGAGATCGGTAAAGCAATGCTGACCGGAGGAAGCCTGGCCGCGCTAGAAGTGCTTAGACATCCTGTACGTGACGCCTATGAATGGTTCACCAGCGGCAGCGGGCTGCGCGAAAGCTGGGATTTGGCCGCTGTGTTGTACGCCGTGCGGGGCGCTTCGGCTTACTGGCATGAGCAGCGGGGCACGATCCGGGTGCTGCCGGACGGCGGGAACATCTGGGAGCCTGACAGCGGCGGCTGGCATGCTTACCTTACGTTTAAAGCATCACCGCAGGAAGTGGCGGAAACGCTGGACGAACTGCTGGCCGCTATGCCGGAATCCGCAGAAACAGCGGCGGGCAGCTGCTGACTCAAACTCATAGCCACGGCCTTGATGGGCGTTTCGGCCCGTCGAGGTTTTTTATTTTCGGCATAAGACGTATAATAATCTCCCAAACCAATTCGTTACTAGGAAATGGAGCCGATTTCATGATCATTAACCCGCAGGAGTTTCATGTGAAGGATTTGAAGTTCACGATCCGGCCAGCCGTTCTAAGCGACGCAGGCGATTTAGCTGAAATGAGATTACAAATTGATGGCGAGTCCGAAAACATGGACAGAGAAAAGGGAGAGGATTTTATCGACTCCGCTGGGTTCGAAGCCATTATTGAGACGGATACCCGGCACCCGAGGCGGTTATTTTTAGTGGCGGAAGCGAATGGCAAATTGATCGGCTACTCCCGATGCGTAGGCCATGATTTAAAACGGTTCGTTCACAAAGCGGAGTTCGGGCTAGGAGTGCTGAAGGATTTTTGGGGATACGGGATTGGAAAAAAACTGATGACAGAAACCCTCGCTTGGGCAGACGCAGCAGGACTCCAAAAAATCGTGTTATACGGTGTTCTTGAAACAAATGAGCGCGGGATCGCCTTGTATAAAAGTCTCGGTTTTGAAATCGAAGGATGCATGAAGAAAGACCGGATTTTGTCTGACGGGAAATATTATAGCACTTATATGATGGCCAGATTTAATGAAGGATAATGAAAAAACGACGGCAGTAGAAAAAAGAAACCGGGTCCCCGGAAAGGGGACTCGGCTTCGGGAACTTTGCTTGATTAAGCCGCCCGCCGTGTTTGGAGCGGATCGCTTGTGCGGCAGATGTTGGTATACACATAACTGCCGCTTGAAGTCTGCCGGCTGGGGAGCTTCGGGATTTTTGTTCTATGCATCCAGTTCGCTGTGGGCCCCTCCACGGTCTACAGGAGGGTGTAGGAACGTGACCCGATCTATTGTTTGAATGATTTCAAAATATATTTATAGGATTCATCTATCGTTTTGTCGTTATAGTATACGTCAGTAAGAGCCTCGTTAACTGTAGTGTCAAATGATGCGTAATTCTCCGGAATTGGATAAGTTTCTATAGCTGATCCATCTTTGACATCATAAATCATGGATGCATCAAAGTTGCTGTTGTAAGACTGGTTTAGAATGGAAATGGTTTTTTTGTTGTAAAAGGTTGGGTAGGAAAGGGGATAACTACTGAAATAATTGTATTTCCCTCTAGATGCAATCATATTCAGCGTATATTCCTCGCTAAATATATAATTCATTATTTTTAATAGCGTATCCGTTTCATTGCTTTGTTTAGCCAAAGCTATGGTGGACTGCCGAATATTTTGTATTTCTTCGCCTTCTTTATTAGGCAAAAAAGAAACTTTGATAGGAAAATCAGCCTCTATTTTCATTGGAGCACTCTCATTCCATTGCTTGCTAAAATCTTTATTTGCATATAGTTCCATGTTAAATGAATTAGAAATCATCGTAGCATAATGGCCATTAGAAAAGATATTGTCGACAGGATAGATTCCGTTTTCGTATTCTTCATAACCCTTTCCATAATCTTTAAC
>NZ_JBHOFD010000062.1:0-16137 GCF_046543445.1 Paenibacillus nanchangensis | reverse complement strand
AAACGGTATCCCGGTAACGGCTACCCTGCCGCCGGCGCGGGAGCCGGGGCGGGGTCAGGCGGCGAATCGGGCATAACCAAAGCGTGTTTCTCCCAGGCGCGGCTGCGCCAGCGGAAGTACATAATAATCGCACGGGTCCATTCGTCTGCGGCTGAAGCAATCCAGACGCCGGCAAGACCCATGTTCAGCTTGAACACCAATACATACCCGAGCGGAAGGCTCATGCAGACCATGGAGATCAGCCCCATGTATACGGGGAATTTGGCATCCCCGGAAGCGCGCAGGGAGTTGATGATCACCAGGTTGCAGGTTCGGCCCGTCTCCAGGAAAATGCTGAGCAATATCACCTGTGCGCCCAGCACAATAATCGCCTGGTTATCTGTAAAGGCGCCCATCAGCGGCAACCGGAACAGGATGACAACCAGGTCAATCGCCACAGTGACCACAAGCGCCCATTTGGCGCTGGAAAACACCCGCGTATACGCCTCCTCCGGACGTTTGGCGCCGACCAGATGGCCGACGATAATCGAGGTTCCCATCGCCACGGCCGTACTGAACAAAAAGATATAGCTGGAGATATTGAGCGCATACTGCCGCGTGGCCATCGCATCCGCTCCAAGATAAGTAATATACCGCGTAAAGACGAGCTGGCAGGCCTGATAAATTACCGATTCAAAGGCCGAAGGAATGCCGATTTTTAAAATTTGGGATACATACTGTCTGGACAGCCGGTAATAATGCTCCAGCTTGATCCGGACGTCCGACACTTTGTACAGCAGCCAGAAAAAAATAGCCAGCGCAATCAACCGGCTGACGACCGTGGAAATCGCCGCCCCTTCTACCCCCATGGCGGGCAGACCGAAGTGGCCGAAAATCAGCAGGTAGTTGCCGATGACGTGAATCACGTTCATCAGCAGCGAAACGACCATCGTCGGCTTTGTAAAACCGCGGGTGCGGATATTGGTGGCCAGCGCGTTAATCAGCGCCTGCAGGAAAATAAAGCCGCCGACGATGCCAATATAGGAACGGGCATATTCATAAATATCATCCGTCACGTTCAGCGCCTGCAGCAGCGCTCCTCCAAACAGGAACAGGACAACGCTCAGCAGCAGTCCGACAGCGAGATTCAGGGTAATGGCGTTGCCGGTCACCTTGGCGGCTTCCAGCGGTTTGCGGGAGCCAAGATATTGGGCTACCACTATACCGGCGCCGTTGCCGATGACACTGAGCACGAGAATCACCATTTGAATAATCTGGTTGGCGGCTCCCACGCCCGACACCGCATCATCCGAAACGGCGCTCAGCATAAAGGTGTCGACCGTGCCCATCAGCATAAACAAAAACAATTCAAGAAAAATCGGCCAGGTCAGTTTGACCAGGTGTAATTCTTTGCCGCCCGGGCCGCCGCCGGAGGCCTTACTCGCAGTCATGGGGTCACCTCTTGTATGTGCGTTAATCAATCCATGGGTATGTTAGCACAGCGCCATTGAAAATGCATCAGAAATTGTTGAAAACCTCCGTTGGGGCATACTATGCCAGACTTACGTGCAGCCGTAAACCGCCCAATAGTATCCCTGGGGTAACTACCCCACGGCAAAGTGCCTACTTCCTAAAAAGAAACCCGCCGTCTACAATAGCCCTAACGCGCCTGAGCCTCCTGACTTATCCGGATAAGGCGGCGTGTGAATCCCGGCTCTACACACAAATTTGACCATACAAGGAGAGAACAAACCATGAAATTACAGCTGGCGCTTGACCTGGTGGACATTCCCGGAGCAAAAGAAATCGTGGCTGAAGTGGCCGACTATATAGACATCGTTGAAATTGGAACGCCTGTTGTGATTAACGAAGGGCTGCACGCGGTAAAAGCGATTAAAGATGCATTCCCGCAGCTGAAGGTGCTGGCTGACCTGAAAATTATGGACGCAGGCGGCTATGAGGTGATGAAGGCCGCAGAAGCAGGTGCGGATATCGTTACCGTGCTTGGCGTCGCCGACGACTCCACGATTCGGGGAGCTGTTGAGGAAGCGCGCAAGAGCGGACGGGAAATCCTGGTCGACTTGATCAACGTCAAGGATCTTAAAACCCGTGCGTCGGAAGTCGAAGCAATGGGCGTGGATTATATTTGCGTGCACTCCGGCTACGATCATCAGGCCGAGGGCAAAAACTCTTTTGAAGATCTGCAGGCGATTAAAAGTGTCGTAACACGCGCCAAAACAGCCATCGCGGGCGGAATTAAGCTGGCTACCCTGCCGGAAGTCATTACGGCGAACCCCGATTTGGTTATTGTCGGCGGCGGCATTACAGGCGAAGCGGACAAAAAAGCGGCCGCAGCCGAAATGAAGCAGCTGGTCTCCCAGGTTTAAGCGGCATGCACGTAGTTCAGTATGCGCAAAAAATCGCGGAGGAGCTGAGCCGAGCTCTGCCGGAAATCGATGAGGAAGCCGGTGAGCGGCTGACCGGGCTTTTGCTTGGCGGCGGGCGGGTGTTTGTTGCCGGCGCGGGGCGCTCCGGACTGATGGGCCGGGCGTTCGCTATGCGGCTGATGCATTTGGGTCTGGAAGCATACGTAGTGGGCGAGACGGTGACGCCCGGCATCGGGGCAGGCGATGTGCTGGTGCTTGGTTCGGGGTCGGGCGAAACCCGCAGTCTGCTTGTTATGGCGGAAAAAGCCAAATCGGCGGGCGCCCAGGTGGCGCTGGTTACGCTGAATCCGGCTTCCTCCATCGGAGCCATGGCCGACCTGACCGTCCGGCTTCCGGGCGCGGCGAAAGACCGGGAGGCTGAGGCGGACAGCATAAGCATCCAACCCATGGGCTCGCTGTTTGAACAAAGCCTGCTGCTGTTTTATGATGCGGCGGTACTCCGGATGATGGAGCAGCGGGGCATAGAGACGTCGGGAATGTACGGCAATCATGCCAATTTGGAATAAAATGAACGCTAAGACTAGAGGCGGCCTTCGGGCCGTTTTTTTCATGGAACCCGGGCGGCTGATTTCAGATGTGCAGCAACTATGGTTTTTATAGTATGATAAGAACAGAAAGGGGGGATTCGGAAGTGGCCACGGACATCAAGGACCGGATCAACTTGAAGGAAATCAACTGTGAAAAGGAGTTGACGCTTGCGGTAATCGGCGGGAAATGGAAGCTCATCATTTTGTGGCATCTCGGTCTCGAAGGCACCAAGCGGTTCAGTGAGCTAAAACGGCTTATTCCTCATATCACCCAAAAAATGCTGACCAATCAGCTGCGGGAGCTGGAGGAGGATCAGCTTGTGGAACGCAAGGTGTATGCGGAGGTGCCGCCAAGAGTAGAATATTCCCTGACGGAGTACGGCGAGAGTCTGCTTCCGGTTCTTCGCATGATGTACGATTGGGGCAAAAATTACGGTGAGCAGGTTGTGTGGAAGACGGAAGCTGCAGTCGAAGAAGAGAAACAAGGCGCGGTTCGCGCCTGAATTGGGCGTTCGCACGCCAAATACAAAATGATAGGTAATGGAGGAGAGATTCGTAATGGAAGCTAACCGGTATCAAAAGCTGCTCGATTCGTATACATTTGCAAACGGAACATCGCTGAAAAACCGCGTGGTGATGGCGCCGATGACCAACTTTGCATCCCACGAGGACGGCACCGTGTCCGATGCGGAGCTGGCCTATTACGCCCGCCGGAGCGGCGGAGCCGGCATGGTCATTACGGCTTGTGTATATGTGGAAGAGGGAGGCAAAGGTTTCCCGGGCGAATTCGGAGCGGATAAAGACGAGCTCATCCCGAGCCTGCGCCGGCTCGCCGATACGATCAAAGGCAAAGGCGCCAAAGCGGTGCTGCAGATCTTCCACGGAGGCCGGCAGTGCCCTCCGGAGCTTCTGCCGGACCGCCAGACGGTAAGCGCAAGCGCCGTGCCGGCGGAGCAGCAGGGCGCTTCGGGGCCGGTGCCGCGGGCGCTTGAACCGGACGAGATCGAACGCATTATCCGCGCATTTGGCGAGACAACGCGCCGTGCCGTGAAAGCCGGCTTCGACGGGGTGGAGATTCACGGGGCAAACGGGTATCTCATTCAGCAGTTTTTCTCCCCGCATTCCAACCGGAGAGACGATCAGTGGGGCGGCTCCCTGGAGAAACGGCTGGCCTTCCCGCTTGCGGTGCTGGATGAGGTGAAGCGGGCTGCGGCCGAACATGCCAAGGCGCCGTTCCTGGTCGGCTACCGTTTCTCTCCTGAGGAGCCCGAAACGCCGGGCATTACGATGAAAGAAACCTTTGCGCTAATCGATGCGCTTACTGAGCGGGGACTGGATTATCTGCATGTGTCGCTGCAGGATTTCTGGGCGTTGCCGCGCCGGGGAACGGACGACCCGCGTCCGCGGATCGAGCAGATCGTTGACCGGGCCGGCGGACGGGTGCCGGTGATTGGTGTCGGCTCCCTCTATACGGCGGATGAGGCGCTTAAGGCGCTGGACAGCGGCGTGGACCTTGTTGCACTGGGCCGTCCGCTGCTGGCGGAGCCGGACTGGGTGGAGAAGGTGGCCGAAGGCCGGGCGGACGAGATTGCGACGGCCGTCGATCCGGATGCACAGGAAAAGCTTGTCATTCCCGATTACTTGTGGGGAGCGATTTTAAACACACCGGGCTGGGTACCGGTGAAGTCCGCTGAAGCGAAGGGATGAACCCGGGCTGGGCACTGGTGAAGTCCGTTGAAGCGAAGGGATGAATTGAAACTGCCGGGCATGCCCCGGCGACGCCGGGAGCTCCGCTCCGGTAATCTGCTAGACAGCTGAACACCAGCTTACAGAACCAAGGGTCCATATTTCGGGAAGGAAAGCCAACCCGAAATATGGACCCTTTTTACGAAATATGAGTCCTTACTTTCATCTGCCGGGGGAGCTTACAATAAATACAAGTCAATGTAAGCGTTTTTAATAAAGGACAATGATCCGTACAGCCTGGAGGTCAAACGTATGAAAAAAAAGAGCGGCGTCGACACGGCGGCCCCCCTGACCCCGGTACCTGCGGCGCAGAGGATGACCCCGGCCCCAAGCGGTCCGGCCTTTTCCCCGGGTACAAGAACGGGAACTTCACTCAAACCTTCCCTATGGAGGAAGCTGCTGGCCCAGAAACACCTGCAGACAATGGCCCTGCTCGGGGTCGTCTGGATGCTCATCTTCAACTACATTCCGATGTACGGCATTATCATCGCGTTCAAGGAATACAACATCGTGCATTCGATTGCGGCGGCGCCTTGGGTCGGCTTTGAGCATTTCCGTGAGTTTCTGGACGATGAAAATCTGGGCAATGTGATCCGCAATACGCTTGGCATCAGCCTGATCAAGCTGCTTGTCGGTTTCCCGCTGCCGATCCTGTTCGCCCTTTTCCTGAATGAAGTCCGGTCGCTCCGATTCAAGAAGGCGATCCAGACGATTTCGTATCTGCCGCACTTCTTGTCCTGGGTTGTGCTTGGCGGTATTCTCGCCACCTGGCTGGCGGATGTGGGCATAATCAACGATATTTTGATGGCGCTAAATCTGATCGATGCGCCGATCACCTATCTGGCCGAACCTAAATATTTCTGGACGATCATCATTTCGTCGGATATCTGGAAGGAGCTTGGCTGGTCCGCAATTATTTATCTGGCCGCTATCGCCGGCGTATCGCCTGAAATGTATGAAGCGGCAACCATTGACGGCGCAGGCAGGTTCCAGAAAATGTGGTATGTTACGCTCCCGGCCATCCGTTCGACGATCAGCATCCTGTTTATCCTTGCCATCAGCGGCGTGCTGAGCTCGAACTTTGACCAGATTCTCGTGCTGCGCAACTCGCTGAACGACAGCGCCAGCAACGTTATCGACTATTATGTGTATCAGACCGGCCTGCTTACCGGGCGATATTCCTACTCCACTGCTGTCAACCTGATCAAGTCGGTGATTGCGCTTATCCTGCTGCTGATCGCAAACAAAGTATCCAAAAAACTCAATGACACCTCATTGTTTTAATCTGGAGGGATCAAAAAGATGTTTGCTCTTAAACGCAAAACCAAAGGCGAAGCGGTATTCGACATTCTCAACAACATTGGAATGCTTTGTATCTGTTTTCTGACGCTGTACCCGATCTGGTACGTGCTGATTAATGCGTTCAACGACGGCAACGACGCCATGATGGGCGGCATTTACTGGTGGCCGCGGGTCTTCAGCCTCGACAACTTCAGCGCTGTATTTGAAAGTGCGGGCATTATGCAGGCGATGTGGATTACGGTTGCAAAAACGGCGCTTGGCACCGTCGCCCACGTCTTTTTTACCGCGATGGTCGCTTACGCCTTCTCCCGCAAAGGACTGATTGGCGGCAAGTTCTACATTCTGCTCGGCACCGTAACCATGTTCTTCAGCGGCGGCCTGATTCCGACCTTCCTGCTGATCCGCGACCTGCAAATGCTGGACAATTTCCTTGTTTATATCATTCCGGTATTGTTCAGCTTTTTTGATCTCATTATCTTTATGACCTTCTTCCGGGAAATTCCCGACGGGCTGGAGGAGGCGGCCAAAATCGACGGCGCAAACGACTGGTCCATTTTCCTCCGGGTCGTGCTGCCGGTATCGATGCCGGTCATCGCTACAATCGCCCTGTTTCACGGGGTGTACCAATGGAACGATTATTTTACCGGGATGATCTATGTCAACAAAGAAGATCTGCAGCCGATCCAGACGTATTTGTACCGGGTTGTGGCGCAGTCCAGCTCCAACCAGATGATGGTCGCCGTCCAGGGCAGCAGCGTGACAAAAAGCGTCACCTCACAGTCCATCAAGCTGGCCACCATGGTCGTAACAACACTGCCGATCGTATTTGTGTATCCGTTCCTGCAGCGTTATTTTGTCAAAGGGATGATGATCGGTTCGATCAAGGGCTGACGGGTTACCAGCTGGCCTGAATGTAAACGGGCCTGTTAAACTGACTTGATGTGAGCGTGGCGGTAGCTCGCTTTGGCTCTTTTCAAAGGGCCGGAGCTGCATTTATAATTACATTTTCAGAAAAGGGGTTAACAAGCATGGGCATGAAAAAGCCGAAAAAATGGGGGCTGCTGACGCTTGGGCTTATTATGGCGCTGTCGGTGGCAGGCTGCTCCGGCAGCAGCAACGGCGGCGGCAGTGCAGCCGGAGACAATGGAAACAAATCAACCAATGCGCCGGCTGCAACAAAACAGGCAGAGCCAAAGCTGACCGAAAACGATCCGGGCTGGAAAGCGGACACCTCTCCGATCACGTTCGACTGGTATTTGAATTTTTCCTGGTTCCCGAATAAATGGGGCGTGGACCCCACCTCGCAGTACGTAACGAAAAAAACCGGCGTCGATATCAACTTTATCGTACCGGCCGGCAACGAAAACGAAAAGCTGAACACGCTGATCGCTTCCGGCAAACTGCCTGACTTTGTTACGCTGGGCTTCTGGGAAGACAATATCAAAAAAATGATCGAAGGCGACCTGGTGCTGCCGCTCAACAAGCTGGCCGAAGAATACGACCCTTATTTCTTCAAAGTATCCGACCCCGACAAGCTGGGCTGGTACACGCAGGAGGACGGCAATGTGTATGGCTATCCGAACTCTTCCTCCTCGCCTAAGGATTATGAGAAATACGGAGACTCTTACGTATCGAATCAGACGTTTGTCGTCCGCAAAGATATCTATGACGCGATCGGCTCGCCCGATATGCGTACACCGGAAGGATTTTTGAATGCGCTTAAAATGGCTAAAGAGAAATTCCCGGAAGTGAACGGACAGCCGCTGATCCCGCTGGGTCTGCATGAATTCACCGAAACCGGTAACGATTCGCTTGAAGGTTATCTGCAGAATTTCCTCGCCATTCCGTGGGAAAAAGACGGCAAAGTCTACGCCCGCGAAACGGATCCCGAATATGTCCGCTGGATGAAAACACTGCGCCAGGCTAATCAGGACGGCCTGCTCGCCAAGGACATCTTTATCGACAAACGGGCGCAAATGGAAGAAAAAATCACTCAAGGCCGTTACTTTGCGATGCTGTATCAGCGCACGGATTTCGCCGCACAGCTCGGCACAATTTATCAGAAGAATCCGGAGCAGGTCTATATTGCCGTGGACGGTCCGGCCAATGTAAACCTCGACCCGCCTACGCTGAACGGACCGAGCATCGCCGGCTGGACGGTAACGCTGATCTCCAAAGACGTGAAGGATAAAGCCCGCGCCATCCGTTTCCTGAGCTACCTGAACAGTGAAGAAGGAAATAAAGATCTGTATCTGGGCGAAAAAGGCGTCAGCTATGATACGATTGACGGAAAAGACCAGTTCCTGCCAGAGGCGTTTGAACTGATGAATAAAGACCGTTCGGCGTTCGACAAGAAATACGGCTCTTCGTTCACCTTCTGGATGCTGCAGAATACAAACATCACCGACCAATGGGCTCCCAAATCGGTAGAACCGTTTAAACAGCTGGAAGACTGGACCCGCGGCAAGGCGATTAACACTTCGGAGTTCCAGCAGATTGATCCGACAGGCAACTCGCCGGAAGGCATTATTGCGACCAAACTGAAACAGCTGCGGGGCAAAACGATACCGAAGCTGCTGATGGCTTCCTCCGACGAGGAGTTCGACAAGATCTGGACCGACTATCTGGCGAAGCAGAAGGAAGAAGGATACGACACTTTCCATGCGTTCCAGCAGAAGAAATATGAAGAAAACAAAAAGAAACTCGGAATGGAATAACAGAACAGCTATACCGTCCAATCGCCCGCCGACATGCGGGCTTTTGGGCTTCTTTGGCGGATGGAGGGGAGCTATCAGCTGTGAACACACGGGAAAAAACAAAGGCGCTGTGGAATTCCTTCAGCTACTGGTGGGGACGCAGATCGCTGCAGAGCCGGCTGGTAGTGGCTTTTATTTTCATCATACTCGGGCCTTGTCTGCTCGTGTCCCTGTATTCGTACCACTCAATCAACAATACCTATGTCCGTGATGCCGTTGCAAAAAACGATTATTTGCTTCAGATGGAGAAGCTGCACATTCTCAACCAGATCGAAGCGATGGAGCGGGCGGCTCAAATGGCCTATTCCGACGAGGAAGTTATGCAGTATCTGGCCAACCAAAGCGAGCCGCAGCTTGACGATCTGATCAATTTCAATATGAACGCTTTCGTCAACATGACCCGGATTCAGATTAACAACCCCAATATCGAGCATTTGCGGCTGTTCTCACGGAGCGACAAGGTCCATGAAATCTGGCCGATCATTTTCCGGGAAAGCCGGGTCTCCTCCGAAGACTGGTTCCAGGAGGCGCTCAGGCTGGAGGGCAAGGAGCTATGGTCTTTTCAGGAGACCGATCCCGACCTGATGAAGCGGCATACCGGCGAGGGTCCCCTGGGACAACCCAAAATATCGCTGCTGCGGGAGATCAGCATTCCGGCCGGCAACCACATCGGCATGGTTCAGGTCGACATGCTCCTGACCCGGTTTACGCCGAAGACGTATACGGATGTGCGGGACAATCAGACCCAGATGCTGCTCGTTGATGACAAAATGAACATTTTTACACGTCAGGATTATTCGTTTTTGGAAGATAACGAAGGTCTTGCGGCGGCGGTAACCGAACGGCTGAAGACGTTCAAAAAGACGGGGGCATGGGATAACCGGTACAACCAGGGACGAAAATCATTTTTGCTGATTCATACGCCGCTGGAGCGGATTGACGCCTCACTTGTCAACGTGGTCTCGATGGAAGGCGTTATGCAGGATATTTCGCGTACGCGCAATATCATCATCGGTCTGAATATCGGCTTTATTTTGCTTGTCACCCTTATCGCTTATGTGATGAATGCGTTTATTCTTAAAAATCTGCGGCGGTTGACCGAGGCGATGAAGAAGGTCCGGAACGGCCAGGCCTACACCGGGATTACAATCCGGGGCGGCGGAGAGGTTGGAGAGCTGGCGCACCATTTTTCCAAGCTGATGAATACGATCAATACGCTGGTCGCCCAGGCGGTCCGGAAACAGGCGCTTTCCAAGGAGGCGGAGCTGCGGACACTGCATAATCAGATCGACGCCCACTTCCTGTACAATACGCTGGAGAATATTAAAATGCTGGCCGAAATTGAAAATCAGCGGACGATATCGGACGCATTGACTTCTCTTGGCGGGATGATGCGCTACAATTTCAAGTGGTCCGGGGAGTATGTAAGGCTCCAGGACGAAGTCCGGCATATCCAGAACTACATCGAGGTGATGAATATCCGGTTCGATCACCCGATCCGGCTGAGCCTGGACATCGAGCCTGCCTTCCTGGAGATGGAGGTGCTGAAGATGTCGCTGCAGCCGGTGGTGGAAAACAGTGTGAAGCATGCCTGGACCGGCGAAAAAGAGGAGCTGGCCGACCGCCGCATCAATATTGCGGTTTCGCTGGCCGGCAGCGATATTTTGATTGCGATTCAGGACAACGGAGCCGGAATGGGGCAAGCCCGGCTGAAAGCATTAAATGAAGCGATTTATGCCAAAGAAGAGCCGGATGGCGGAGTTCCGGCGGATACAGGCAGCCGGAGAAGCGGCATCGGGCTCCGGAACGTGCATCAGCGGCTGCAGCTGTTTTACGGGGACTCCTACGGCCTGGAGGTACAAAGCGAGGAAGGCTGGTGGACCATGGTGCTGCTGACAATACCTAAAGTATTATTGACAGGAGATAAGCCATCATGATGAAACTGCTCATTGTGGACGACGAAAAGAATATCCGGTACGGGCTTCAAACCATGATCGAACGTGAATATCCGGGCGTCTATTCCATCTCAACCGCAGGCAATGGGCAGGAGGCGCTGGAGGGGTTCCTTGAAGAACGTGCGGACCTCATCATCACGGATATCCGGATGCCGGTTATGGACGGCATCCAACTGATCGAGCAGATCGCAGCGCACCGGAATGGCGGAACGGGGCCTGAGGTTATTATTTTGAGCGGTTACGATGATTTTGAATATGCCAAAAGTGCAATCCGCTACCGGGTGAAGGATTATTTGCTGAAGCCGATCCGCCGGGATGAGCTGTTCGGGGCATTGGAAAGCATCGCCCGCGAGCGGGAGGAGCGGGAGCAAAACGCCCGCAGGCAGGAGCTGGCTGCGGAAGGCATGCAGCGCGAGCTCCTGGCCGGCCGGCTGCGCCAGCTGTTCGCAGAGGCGGCAGACCCGGAAGGCATCCCGGATTTTCCGGGCTTGCGATTCCCCTTAACCGCCGGAGCGGTCAGCTTCCGTCAGGACGACGGCACGCCCGTGAAGCCGGCAGAGCTGCAGAGCCTGACCGGGCATCTGGGCGGTCCGCTGGAGAAACGGTTTGAGGCGGCAGTTACGGACTTGGAGGGGCGGCTGATTCTGCTGAGCAGGGGCAGGGAGCGGTTCACGGAGTTGTCCCGGCAGGCGGCGGCCAAAGGAATGACGGGTTTCCTGATCGGCATCGGACGGGAGTGCGGGAATGCCGGAGAGCTCCGGTCTTCTTACCGGGAGGCCTGCCGGGCGCTCCAGTATACGTTTTTGTATCCGCAGTCCGGCCTGATGACTTATGAGGATCTCGGCGGGCAGCGTCTCAGCTTTCCGCCGCCGGACGAAGAGCTGCGCAAGCTGCTGAACATGCTCGGCACGGGGCGGGAGAAGGAAATGAAGATGCTGCTGGCCGCCATCTTCCACACGGATCATCTTGGAGAGATCGACCTTTCTTACCTGGAGCTTGCCGGGCGGCGGATGAACGAACGGGTGCTGGACGAAGTGTTCCGCACCCACGGGGAAGCGTCGATGGAGGTGCTGAAGCTGTACCGCCAGGTCGGGAACATGTATCAGTTCCGCTCTTTCCACGATTATTACCGGGCGCTGGAGCATCTGTTGTCCAGCGTCAGCGAATATATTGCAGGTCTGCGCTCGGCCCATACCGGGAACAGCGATATCGAAGCCGCAATCCGCTATATCGAGCAGCATTATCACCGGCCGCTGAACATGGCCACCGTCAGCAATCATGTGTCGCTGAATTATTCCTATTTCAGCGAAGCGTTTAAAGCGTATACGGGCGAAAGCTTTGTAGTATACCTGAAGAAGGTCCGTATCGGCCACGCCAAACGGCTGATGGCGGAGGGGCGGCGCAAGCTGGCGGAGATCGGCGAGGCGGTCGGGTTCGAGAACAGCAAGCAGTTCGCGCGTGTGTTTAAGGAGCTTGAAGGCATCTCGCCCGGCGAATATAAAGCAAAGCTGATGAATCATGAAATTGTATGGGATTCGGAGGAGTTGTAGTCTTTAGGAAAAAATAACCGGACCGGGCGAGGATCATCCCCCTTCCCGGTCCGGCTTGTTGTGATGGCCTATGCTTTTTGTTCAAAAAGTGAAGCGATTCCGACGATCACCTGGGCGGCCTTCACCATATTATCGGCGGAAATATATTCGAATTTGCCGTGGAAGTTTTCACCGCCGGCAAAAATATTCGGCGTCGGCAGACCCATATAGGACAGCTGCGAGCCGTCGGTGCCGCCTCTGATCGGCCGGATTACCGGCTCGATGCCGAGATTTTCCATCGCTTCGCGGGCGATATCGACGATGTGCATGACGGGTTTGATTTTTTCGCCCATGTTATAGTATTGATCCCGCAGCTCCAGCGTAATGCTGTCCTGCCCGTAGGTCATCCGGAATTCGTCGACGATGGTGGACAGGTACGCCTTTTTGGCTTCAAATTTCTCCCGGTCATGGTCGCGGATGATGTAATTCAGCGTGCTTCGTTCCGGCGTTCCTTGAATCGAAGAGAGATGATAGAAACCTTCATACCCTTCGGTAAATTCCGGCGCCTCGCCGGCAGGAAGCCGCAGATGAAGCGCCATCGCGATTTTGGCGGAGTTGACCATTTTGCCTTTGGCGGTTCCGGGGTGGACATTCACGCCGTTACAGGTAATTTTGGCCGCCGCGGCGTTGAAGCTTTCGTATTCCAGCTCGCCCAGCGGACCGCCGTCCATCGTATAGGCGTACTGCGCGCCAAACGCGGCCACATCAAACTTGTGCGGGCCCCGGCCGATTTCCTCATCGGGAGTGAAGGCGACGCGGATTTTGCCGTGTTTGATTTCCGGGTGCGTTAGAAGATGTTTCATGGCGACCATAATTTCGGCGATGCCCGCTTTGTCGTCCGCGCCCAGCAGCGTCGTGCCGTCCGTCGTAATCAGCGTGTGGCCCACGTAATGCGCCAGCTCGGGAAAAGCCTCCGGTGAAAGTACGATGTTCAGCTCCGGATTCAACACCAGTTCTCCGCCAGCGTAGTTCTCCACGATTTGCGGATTGACGCCGGCTCCCGTAAAATCGGTTGCCGTATCCACGTGCGCCAGAAATCCAATGACCGGGACCTCTTTGTCCGAATTGGACGGGAGCGTGGCCATCACATAGCCGTTTTCGTCAACCGTTACCTCTTCCATGCCGATTTCTTGTAATTCCTCTACAAGCTTGCGGGCCAGCTCCAGCTGCCCCGGTGTCGAAGGACAGGTGAGGCTGTCTTCGTTCGACTGGGTGTCCATTTTTGCATAAGCGATAAAACGTTGCATCAATTCCTGTTTCAAGTCGTTTCAACTCCTCTGTCTAGGTAATTTCATCATACCACGATTGGAAGCTGAACTCATAAAGGCCTTGTCAGGAGGGGCCGGCTGGCGGGGCAGGGGCTTCCTGTTCCGTCTCCTGTTTCTGCGTCTGTTTCTGCTCCTGCCTCTGCTCCAGCTCCGCTGTGAGCAGGTAGCGGTCCGGGGCGGGACCGACGTAACCAAACGGGTAGCAGGTAACGAGGGTCAAGACAGGTGACTCGCTTGGTTCAATGGCGCCGCGGTCCTCGGCGTCCACAATCCGGCTGCCGGTTACCCGGTATACTGCGCGGCCCGTATCCGTCTCAACTTCGATTGTATCGCCCGGCTTTATCTCACCCAGACCGCGGAAGACGGTATCGCGGTGTCCTGCCAATACGCTGTTGCCGGGCTGGCCGGGAAGTGGAGTGCCTGGTGAGTGTCCGGCTCCAGTGGACAGTTGTTTTTCTTTCGTCCCCTCTAAAACGGGGATTTTGCGGTTTAAACGGGAAATATGCAGAATACCGACGATATCATCTTCCTTATAAGCGGTATGGACCGTGTTTGGCCTCTGCGCCGGTGAGGCCGAGCGCGCCATCGCTTCGGTAAGCGGGACTTCTCTTGAAACTGGTGCGCTTGTCGATGGGGGACGGCTGCGCTCCCATTTCCGGACGGCCTGCTCAGCTTGGTAAGGAGATTTTACGATCTGGACAAGTGCATAGGCGGTAACGGACAAGGACAGTACCAGGAGTGCCCGTGCGGCCAGCAGCGGCAAAGCGGTTTTCTTCATCCTCTCACCTCATTTTAATTGGGAAGGGCTGCCGGGAAGAGAAGTTCTCTTCGCCGGCAGCCCGGGAGTAGTGCACTGTTTACTTGCGGGGTTTCCATCTGCGGATCAGCAGAAGGCTGATACCGGCAGCGATCGCACCGGCAGCGAGCAGATTGTACCAGGGGCTTGCGGTATCCGGCAGCTCGGTTCCCGGCTCGGGGCCGGAGAGCGGAAGCTGCGGATCATCGAGCGGGATTTCGCCGGGCGGCGATCCCGGATGCTGCGGGCCGGCCGGCGGGTTCTGCCCCGGCGGATTTGCGTTAGCGCCGGGAGGTTCCGGCGAAGCCGATGGCGTTAGGCCGCCGAGCGGAACCTCTTCGTCCGGCAGTGCTGCGTCCGGAGCCGGTGTAACCGCCGGGCTTGGCGCAGCGGACGATCCAGGCGACGGCGTGACCGCCGGACTCGGCGCAGCGGACGACCCAGGCGACGGCGAAACCGCCGGACTCGGCGCAGCGGACGGATCAGGCGACGGAGTGATCGCCGGACTTGGCGCAGCAGACGGTCCAGGCGATGGCGAAACCGTCGGACTTGGCGCAGCAGACGGTCCAGGCGACGGCGAAACCGTCGGACTCGGCGACGGGCCGGGCTCGCCGGCTGCGGCAAACACAAAAGCGACCGAAGCGGTCAGTCCCTGATATTCGTTCCCCGCTTCCGCGGGGAAACCCACCTTCATCTCAATCTGATCCGCTTTTCCAGGCAGCAGCTGCCCGACCGTAATACGGCCCTCCGCTTCACTCATTTTTCCTGAATAGAGAACCTTGTTGTCCCGAACCAAGGTCATCTGAAGAATGTCGTACAAAAGCCGGTCTCCGGACACAAAGCGGAAATCAACGGAATAGGAGAAGCCGCTGCCGCCTTCATTAACGATCGTGTAACGGGAGCGGGTCTCATCGCCAGGCTGCATGTTACCCATGCGGCCCGGAGTTACGACTTCAGTGTTCAGCTTCAGCTTAATGGTCTCCTGTGCGCTTGCGCCGCCCGCATGCCACAAGAGTCCTGCCAATACCGCGGCGATGTATCCCGCAATAATCCACTTGCGGCCTTTTATTTTCAAACAGCGCCTCCTTTCTGCAAGTCAACCGCCTCAATAATCCTCAGGCAAGACGGGCACAGCAAGCGGAACGATCTTAACCAGCGAACCTGCATGGACGTTAATGTACGGCTTGAAAGGTGATAAAAAGAGTAGTATCGACAAAAACCACTAAAGTTCTGCCGGGGGTGTTTATCTCTCGACAGCATGGTTTGTCATAATTCTTTCTCACCGCTTCGATGGGTCGAAACTCGTTCGCTCAACTGTTCGTTATAAAGAATAACATAAGTATAATCAAAACTTTATGCGAATAAAACCGGCAGAAAACGCTGAATCTCCCGGGAATGCTTCTTAATTAAGAACAAAGCTATAGAAGGCTTCGCTGTGCTTCTGATTCCTGTAATTCTCTTTTATTTACAGCCGTTTATACATTATTAACACAACTTTCGCAGAGCGAAAATCAGCCAAGCTCCAGCCTTGGCGCGGATTTAACGCAATAAAGTAATCGTCTTGAAAAAATAGAAAAACACCGCTTCGTTGCGGCGAACGCACCAGTCGGCGTGCTATTTTATTTACGGTGCGATGAAGTTAACACCCTGCACTGGGCTGGTTTGCCCAGTAATCTCAAGGCGTATCTGCCGATCCCGGGCTGCAAAAGTGAGTTAATAAAAGCAGCGGCGGACCAAGACTTGATAAACAATGTCTTCGACTGCCGCTGTTG
>NZ_JBHOFD010000061.1:0-16804 GCF_046543445.1 Paenibacillus nanchangensis | reverse complement strand
AAAACGCTGAATAATCAGCAAATAGGGTACCCTGAGTCCGGCAAGAAAGTCTTAGGGAAGGACAATGCGAAGCTGCTTCAAAATGCCTCCATTCCGCCAATCGGTACAAGTTCTTGTCTTGGCCGGGGACAGAAACTTGTACCAAATAAAAAAGCCGCTAAATTAGCGGCTCTCAATTGGAATAGTTGTCTCCCGTCTTGTCTCCCGACAAGAATTCTCTTTATTGATTCCATTAGAAGTATTTAGTTTACATATTCCGTTGTTGTTTCAACTAGTGATTGGTGTTTAGATTGGTGTTTTAAATTGGTTAATCCCTCTCCGCCCCTTCCATCAACGCGCGGTAAAACCGCTCGGGATCGGCGTGGCCGGGAAGCCCGGATACCTGGCCGTCTCCCGCCTCGATTACCGTCCAGTCTCCCGCCGCCGTCCGGGCGATGTCCATCGTAAAAAACGCGCTGTCCAGCTTCTGCGCCAGCTCTGTAAACCGGATGAGATCCGGCATCTCCTGTTCATACTCTGCTTCATCCCAATAGGCCGCGTCCGCAATCAGGCGGTGATGCAGAAAAAACAGCCGGTATTCGTTTGACAGCGGCATTCCGCTTTTGGGATGTACGGCAAGCTGCTCCAGCGGGACAAATTCGCGGATAACTAGTCCGCCGCTCAGCTCCGATCCCTGGCGTTCAACGAAATTTCGCAGCACGGTCATCGCCCGCTGGCGGTCAGAAGCATCCGGAATCCAGCAGGCCTCCTCCCATTCATGCTTCCGGGATTTCACATAATCCTTGATCAGCACGGGACCTGCGCCAAAAACATTCATCCGCTCGTAAACCGCCGCCAGCCCTTCATCCAGCTCCGCTTCCTCCACCCAGATGCTGCGCGGCGTAGCTTCCCGGATCGCCTCATAAGCATACGGAAAATAGTGGCCGTTCCGGTACTGCTCCGGCGTATTGATCAGGACGGCGCCGCGCCGGAGCAGCTCGGCATACAAACCCGCATACACCTGCGGCTTCATCATCCAGCCCCGGTAGACAAACGTCTCCGGCGTATCCAGGACCGGGATCTGCTTGACCGCCCGCGCATATGCCCCGCCCAGCGCATCTTCCAGGGAAAACAGATGAACGTCCAGCCCCAGTTTGCGGGCGCATTCGTACTCCTGCAGGTAATCCGGATCAACCGACTTTCCATTCAGCGGATCACTGCAAAACAAAATTCGCATGTTGTACCTCCTTCTACAGCCGCGGGTCAATCTCCCGCTCCTGTGCGACCTCGAACAGCAGATTGGCCGCAATCTCTTTATATTCCTCATGGTCGGGCCCAATCTGGCTGTACGGGATGCCGAGCAGCTGCCGGCCCAGCCGGTATTCGTTCAGTGAAGTCCGCAGCTTCCGGGTGATATTTTTTTGCTTCACCAGCTTGCGGTATTTATGCGGGAACCGGTAGTCGTAGCCGTAAATAATCGACAGGTAGGCCGGATTCCGTACTTTCATATAAGGCACGGTCTCCCCGTCCCAGCGCTCGGGTTTGATCACTATACCTTCCATCTGGTTCTCCAACGTCAGCTTGGCAAAAAAACGCTCCGCCTCATCATAAGCCTGCGGATTAGTCAAATCCAGCAGAAGCGCTTCGTCGTCCGACAGCAGGCGGTACATCTCGGACGTCTCCCAATCCGGCTGCTCTTCCCGCCCGTCTTCGTAGACGAGCTTCAGCACGGCAAACGGTTTATATTCCATCTCGCCAGCCTGGGCGTACAGCTCCAGCTGCCGTTTGTACGTCGCGTAAGCCTCTTGATGGACGGACAACGGAACGGCGGTTTCCCGGACATCGTGCACATGCTTGTAAGTCTGGTACACGGCGGCCCCGTATTTGCCGCTCAGCGCCGATTTGGCGGTGTGGTACTGATCCTGCTCGAAGCCGCTCGCTTCGTAATCCGCGATCAGACTGCCGAGCGCGGCTTCAAAGCCGTTCGCTGCAAGGAACGCAAGCTCCGTTTCCAGCGCTGCTCCAATCGGCTTGAACTGGCGTTCAATCAGCCCTTCGCCCATTGCCATCCACGGCATCAGCTCGCCGTCCAGAATCATCAAAGCGATGCCCCGCTCCTCCATAAAACCTTCAAACCGGCTCCGGAGAGCGCTATAGATGCCGGACAAATCCACCTGCTGAATTTTATAGCCGTTGCGGCTGACCGCAAAACACTGCTCCGGATTCCGGTGCAGATAGACGTTGCAGCGGGAGCCCATGTACTTCGGCTGGAGATGAACGCGGGCCACGCCCCGTTCATGGAAATAGTCCAGCCCGCGCTGGAGCGATTCCAGCT
This sequence comes from Paenibacillus nanchangensis, assembly GCF_046543445.1. Taxonomy (NCBI): domain Bacteria; kingdom Bacillati; phylum Bacillota; class Bacilli; order Caryophanales; family Paenibacillaceae; genus Paenibacillus; species Paenibacillus nanchangensis. Next base: position 14,490 of record NZ_JBHOFD010000061.1, on the reverse strand, counting down.
CGTTTGTATCTGTCTTTTTATCCGCCGGCGACATCGTGCCGGAAATAAAGTTGATCCGGTTGCGGGAGCAGTACCGCAGGCGGCGCAGCTCGTCTTCGCCGAGGTCCCGGACCGATACAGTCCGCTTCTGCCGAAACAGCACCGGCAGTTCTTCGGTAAGGACGGCGGCGGCGGATTTGTGTGCTTTTAGCACCGGCTTATACGTGATGCGGACAGATGTCAGCTGATTCCCGTGCACAGCCCCAGTGTCGATATGCAGCTTGTTGCGGAGCCGGAACGCTTGCTTTGCCGCAATATGTCCGAAAATGTGGTACGGGTGATTGCCGACCGCTTCCTCCTGAAGAAAAACCAGCTGCTCTTCGTACGGCTCCTCCCGGTTCAGCCGGAACGTGCGCTGATGCCGGAGCGCGCCAGAGTCCAGCTTACCGATGTATTTATTCCGGCAGGGCGCGTGCGTCACATAAAAAGATGGGCCGTCCGTTCCCGCATACCGGTAAAATGGGCGGGACAAGGCGACGAGTTCCTGGAATTTCCCCAGCAGTTCCTCGTCCTGCTGCAGCGTCTGCACTGAATCGAAATACGAGTGCAGAAGCGTCTGCTCTACGCCGCGGATTTCCCCCCGCATATATTTGGAAACAAAATTTTCGTGATTGCCGAGTACAAAATAGAATACCTCCCGGTTCTCGTACAAAAACCGGATAATCTCTCCGCTCCGCTTCCCTTTGTCGATCCAGTCGCCAACCAGCACGCATTTTGTCCGTTTCAGCCGGTCGGGCACAATTACCCTGCCCGCTTCGATTTTGAAGCCGTAATCAAGCAGCAGCCCTTTCAGGTCATCAACGCATTCATGGACGTCGCCAATCAGGATATACTCTTGATCCTGCGGCAGCACCGTGTCCAGGTAGTCCTCCAAATCCTCAATTACCACCCGGTAGTCCGGATTGGCTTCACCTCCCGGAAGCAGGAAGTCTTTTGCGCGGACGCGGTGTACTTTGGCGTAGCCTTCGCGGGCGAGCGAGCCGAGCACTTCTTTTTTGAGCCGGTTAATGTGGGTGGTAATCAGCCGCTTTGAGCGTTCCGATGCGTAATAATCCCCCCGGTTCCGGTAATCGAACAAAATGACCTCTACGTTATAATGGTTTTGCTCAGCAATCTCGCGCACCTTTTGCCGGAAATCCTCCGCCAGTCCAGTTGTGTCAACCACTGCAAACTCCGCGTTAACGGGAAAGGACGTTACCATCTTCAGCCGCTCGAACAGCAGATGGAACGCCTGCCCGCTGGCCTCCAGCATGTTCTGGTCATATTTATCGTAATCGTAGCCCAGCACCTCCTGCCGGATCCGGTCGGAGGAAAGATACTGAATGTTCGAACGCACACCGCGGGCGGCGTCTTCGAACCGCAGTGCAGGCATCAGCACTTTTTCAGCAAAAGTTGTCTTGCCGCATTCGGTAGACCCGATCAGCAGGAAAATCGTATGCACTTTAGTCCGGATATCCATAAGTCAGGCCCCCTGTCTCTGTAAAATAACGCCCTGCGTCGTCTGTATGCCTTCCACGCTGTCCCCGATATGCACAAATTCGGCATTAAGGTCCTGCCCTTCGAGGGTATCCAGCATCCACTGGCGAAAATCCGCGCCGCCCAACTCCCACTTATGGTCGTCATGGCGGAAGCTGCTCAGCTCGTAATACCGGTTGAAATCGGCGTTAGGTGTCGTAATAATAAACCGGTCAAAATCGACCTCCGCGCAAATCTGCCGGATCAGCGTCCGGGCTTCGTCCAGGCTCATATGCTCGATCACTTCGGTCATTATGACATCCACCCGCTCCTTGTCGTATGTCGCAAGGAATTCGTCCAACGAGCTGTAGGCGGCGATGTTGTCGGCGTCTTTGGCCTCCGCTTTGCGCTTCAGCTTCTCCAGCACCTCCGGATCAATGTCGACGGCGTAGTAGCCGGCTTCGATTTTGGCGGCGAATGGCAGGGCGTAGAAGCCTTCCCCGCAGCCCACATCCAGAATCGACTTGTCGAAGGCGAGTGCGCTGCCGATAAAATTACGCCGCTGCAGCGCTGTTCCGCCGTGTGCAAACTGTATCTCGTAACGGTCTGTCCGTTCCAGCTCGGCTTTGTATTTTTTGAACCGGTCCCGCGAAGTCAAAAAATTGCGTACAAACAAGCTGCGGATATAAAACGGCGCATCGATCACCTGGATGCTGCGGATGTATTTCTCCAGCACGCTGTCCGACAGATCAAGGTACTCTTTGCCGAACATGGACAGAAACAGGCACAAAACGCTGACGGTGTGCAGCAGTTCGTAGAGACTTTTGCGGGTGGTCACAGTTAAGGTATAACTGCGGTGCGCCTGCGGAATGATTTCAAAGGTGAAGTCCTTCAGGTGTTTGGCGAACAGATCAATGTAATGGGCCCGCTCGATATGAATCAAGTTGATGAAAAAAGTGTGTTCATACCCGTCCGTGTCCTGTTCATGCCGCGCCCGCAGCGGGGCGGAAAAAAATTCGCCAATTGCGCCCAGCGGAAACAGCGGCGTATTGTACCTCGACACGTTCAGGTATTCGAACTCCTCGTGTTCGTTTTGTTTGTAGGACACCTCGTTATCCGCGTCCTTAAAGTAGACATTGTATGTACCGGCGCCGCTGTACCAGCCGTAAGCCATTCCTTTGCGGATGGACCGGAGCATCATGCCGGAGGCCGGGTTCTTTTTGATGAGGAATGAAAATTGCGGGTGAGTCGACCGGACTTGCACGATAGCCATTTTGTTCCCTCCTTGTTTCTGTTAGTTATATAGACTGAACTTGAAATGTACAGGTAGACTGGGGCTGCCACTGCGGCACTTTGGGACTTCCGGTTGCTGTTATTTTCGGAGTTCTTGAATGGTATTCCTGATTTAGCGGGAGAACTCCGAAAATAAAGGCAAACGCGTTCGCTCCTCCATCTCCAAATTGCCTCCGTGCCATCCCCGCCATCCTGTGAATAAGTAGTTCAGTCTGGATAGGTCGTAAAACTCCGGAAATGCAGGCAAATGCTCCGCTCCTCCATCTCCAAATTGCCTCCGTGCCTGCTCCTCTTTCCTGTCATTCTATCATTCAGTCTATAACGTCAGCCGAACCGCTGTCCGGATATAACTCGAGCACCCGGTCATAAATGAATTTACGGAACGTCATTTCGGTACGCTCGACCTCCGCCAGATCGTCATGGTATAAAAAGCCGACCTCCCAGCCCTCTTCTGGCAGAAAAACAAGCGCAATACCGGCGTGGGTGGTGCCGAACTGAAGCAGCTTGGTCTCCTCGTCCAAAAATTCATGCAGACTCTCGTCCAGCAGCTCTTCCGGCTCCACCGGCTCGCCAAAAATCGTGAACAGCTCATCCAAAATACCGCCTTCGCCGATTTCGCTCAGATAAGTTAAATACTCTTCCGGAATACCGGGATAATCCTGGCGCAATTTTACCAGCTGTTCCGCGCTATAGCGTTCCCGCTGATGCTGGATCAGCGAGTGGTCCAGATGCTGTTCTTCCCGGTTTAAAAGGGTGATGATCTGTTCGTACATAAACGTTATGGGCCTCCTTCTCCTACTACGCCCCTTCCCCGCTGCCGCATTGACAGTCCTGCAAACCGGGGTTAGCATGCTAACATAACCTAAATCTATGATAGAAAGAGTGTGCAAAGTCAAATGAACCTGTCTCAATTGCAGCAGATTAAGCCGGACTCTATCCAACTTGATTTTTCCTCCGCGGAAAGCGAACTGGGCTTCACGCTGTGCAGCGGAATCCGAAGCTTGTATTCCCGGACTTTCGGCGATACCGCCGAAAGCGTGCTCGACCTGAAAGAAGGTCTCCATACCATTCCACAGGGCGGCCGCTTCGACAACTGGTTTTCCTTCAACGAATGCGAAGGCCCCTGCGAGGTGACGCTGGATCTGCCGCCATCCGCCGGGCAGGCGGGCGAGTGGATCGTCCGCGCCTTCCGCGAATGGACGGGTGGCAACGATTTTGGGCGGAGAATGCTGATCGGCACGTTTTTCCTGAACATCGGCGATATCTGTATCGTGCTGAACAACGATACGAACCAGGTCGAATGGGTCGACTGCGGGTACGGCTACTTCGATGTCTATGAAGAAAATCCGCACGGCGTTATGGCTGGTTCAATCGAGGAGTTCCTTGCCTTTTTCCAGTAACTGCACCGGCAGCCGTACCGGCAGCCGCGAAGCCTCACTGGTTTCCCCATGCTTCCTGGAGTGCCGAGCGGAACAGGGTGTTTGCCTGCTCCAGCGTGGTTCCCCCGCCCGCCGGCAGCTTGGGGGCCAGCTGTTCGTACGTTTTAAGCTTCTGTTCAAGGAACTGGTTAAGCGCGTCGATTCTCGGCTGGTCGTCCAGCTCATCGCCGGCCATTTTCCGGGCCAGCAGCTCCTCGATTGCCCCCTTCAGCCCGGTTCCCTCCGGAACCAGCCAATCCACCAGCGTTCCGAATTCAATCGGCGGCATTTCGCCGTAGGTTTCGATCCATTCACAGGCCAAGATCGGACGCAGCACGTAAAAATATTTTTTCAGCCGGACGCGCTCACCCTGCAAATAATCCCTGTAGTTCCCTCTCGCCATATGCAGATAATGATACATGCAGGAGCGGGGCGAAAAGGTCAGCGGGGACAGCTTGCGAATCTGCCCGGCAACAGACAAGACCTCATGGTAGATGATGGGCGACTGCAGCCATTCCAGTAGCGGCGGGTTGGATTTGCGGAACAGACGAAGCGCTTTTTTCAGATCCCAGCCGCTTACGTCCAGCAGGCTGCTGATCGGCCGTTCAATCACGTCCCGTCCTTCCTCAATCGACAAATACCACTCCGGCCGCCGGATATATAAAAACCGGACATCGTAGTCGCTGTCTTTCGACGGAAAACCCCAGGCCCGGCTGCCCGATTCGCACGCGTACAAAATCCGCACGCCTTCCTCCGTTTCGATGGTGTGCAGTGCTTGCATGATTTGTTCATTGATGGCGGTCATGCGGATGCGCCTCCTTTTTTCTTCGGTTAAGATGGTTATCGCTCTAAAATAGCTACTGTTATTTTCGCTTATTTCCCCGGCGATGAACATGGCGAAAGTATTACGAGGTCATCCCCGGATTCCAGTATTTCACTGCCTAGCTGTATTTCACTGTCTACCTGTATTTCACTGTATTCCTGTATTTCAACGGTTCGGTTCATATAATGAAGCCCAGGCTCCATCAGCCCCTCAGCGGCCAGCTTCCCCCAACTAAATAACAAAAAGACCAGCCGGAAGGGGTACCGGTTGGCCCAAATGGATCTGGAATTTTGAATCTGCATGTATGCGAACCATCTATAAATATCCTGTTCCTCAAACCCCTACAAACGCAGAGATGGCAGCGAACACGGCGGCCACAATCCAGAGAATCGGGAACACTTTAAAAATCACCTTCAGCCATTGTCCAAAATTGATCCGCGCAATGGCCAAGCCTGCCAGCAGCACGCCGCCTGTAGGCGAGATCAGGTTCGTTAACCCGTTGCCGAACTGATACGCGGTAACAACGGCTTCGCGGTTGATGCCGACCAGATCGCCAAGCGGAGCAAGCACCGGCATCGTCAAAGCGGCTTCGCCCGACGAAGAGGGCACAAGGAATGTGATGATGTTATGCACAAGCAGCATAATCGTGGTGAACAGATAGCTTGGCAGTCCTTCCAGCAGGTTCGCCAGCCCGTTCAGAATGGTGTCGATGATCATGCCGTCTTCAGCTACAACAAGAATTCCGCGGGCCAATCCGATAATCACCGCCGCGTAAATGAACTCGCCGCAGCCTTTAACAAAGTTCTCTGCCAGCTCTTTTTGCTTCATGCCGGTAATGAGGCCCGAAAAAATCCCGAACGCGAAAAACAGCGCCCCGATTTCGGTCATGTACCAGCCCTTGGACAGGATGCCCCACACAATCAGGCCCAGCGTGGCGATAAACCCGCCAATAATCCATTTATCCCGAAGCGTGAAGACCACTGCCGCTCCGTCACTTTCCTTCACAAACTGCTCGCGGTTAATCAAATCATTGGCATAAACCGCCGATTTTTCGGGGTTCTTTTTCACCCGCCGGGCGTACCACATTGTAAATCCTATAGAAATTGCCGTAAAGACCACCCACTCGATGAAGCGCAGCCACAACTGGGGATTGCCCTGCACGCCGGCCACACCTTGCGCGATCAGCACCGAAAACGGATTGACCGTAGAACCGACATAACCGATCTGCGTGCCGAGGAACAAAATCAGGATCGCAGTCATCGAGTCGAAGCCGAGCGCAAACATGAGAGGAATAAAAATAGCATACAGCGGAATGATCTCTTCACTCATCCCGAAGGTGGAGCCGCCAAGACTGAAGATAATCATCGCAATCGGGATTAGCAGAATCCCCCGGTTTTTCAGCTTGCCGGCCAGTGCCGCGAGCGCCCGGTCAATGGAGCCGGTCTGCAGGATAATGCCGAACGCCCCGCCGACGACCAGGACGAACGCCACAACGTCAGCCGCATTAATGATCCCTTTCATTGGAGCGCTGGCGATTGCCGTAAGCCCTTGTCTTAAATCCGTATCGCCCGAAACCTTCGGAACGGTCTGGAACGTGCCGGGGACAATCGCCGTTTTTACCTGTCCGTCCACCGTAACTTCCTGGCGTTCAAATTGGCCGCTTGGCACAATCCAGGTCAACGCCGCAACGGCAATAATGATGAAGAAGATCAGGGTATAGCTGTGGGGTAACGACAAGGCCCATTTTTTCTTGGCAGCTTTCATTGTTTTAGCTGTTTCCATACGATCCCCTCATTATTCCAGTATGGTTATGCGTAACTTTCCCTGCGGCCAACGTCAAAATCACCTGGGCGTCCCGGATTTCGGCAGCGCCGGCTTTCAGCAGGTCCCGGTCAAACACCGCGATATCCGCGTATTTTCCAGGTTCCAGGCTGCCGGTGCTTTCGGCCATATAGCAGTGTTCTGCGCCGTTAATCGTCCATGCCTTCAGTACCTCATGCGGCGGCATGCCGAACTCGGGATACCAGCCTTCCGCGGGGGAGCCGTCGGGGAACCGCCGGTGAGAAGCCGCGTAGAGCGAATCCGGAACACTGGTCATAAACAGCGGCAGGTCGGTGCCGATCGTAACCGGAACGCCGGCTTTCAGCATGGAATCGTAATTGTAGAACCGGTATTCGTTGGCTTCTCCCGCCACTTCAGCCATATAAGCCGCATCATGGGAAGGGTTCAGCAGCAGAATTTGCGCATAAACTTCGGCAAAAATCCCGAGTTTCCCCATCCGCACCAAATCATCGGGATGCGGGTATTCCAGATCGCTGATCGAATGGCGGACCGTCTGGCCGGTGCGGCGGCGGCATTGTTCCAGCATGTCCACCGCCCGGCGGATCGCTGCGTCGCCTTCCGCGGTCAAGCAGCATTTTATTCCGTGGCTGTCCGCCAACAGCACGGCTTCCTCAATCGGGGCATAATCCACGGGGCGCAGGTTGGTCACGCCCGGCAGATCCGCATAAGGCTCCAGCATATCTCCGGTATGATCGGCCACGACTCCGTCCAGCATCAGCTTATACCCCTGGAACCGGAGCTTGTCGCTGTTGTACCGCTGTTTATAATCCACACCTGCATCCATGTCGAAAGGATGAAGCACCGGCTCCAGTGCAAAATGTACCCGGATCGGCAGCTCTCCCGCCGCCTCCAGCTCGTTTAGAACCGGCAGCAGTCCCTCATACCGGTCAAACCCGATGTCTTTGATGGAAGTGACGCCCCGCCCGGCCAGCATGGTGCAGAAATCGAGGAACTCCTGCTTCAGCATCTCCTTATCCTTCATCATTTCTTCCAGCAGCAGGGCACGTGCTTCAGCGCTGCACTGATCCGGTGTAAACCGGTACCGTTCTTCCGCCGCCCGGTTCATCCAGCAGTAACTTTTGCTGTCGTTGATAGCGACAACGGCCAGGCCGGGAAAATGCTCATCCAGGAGTTTCTGTTCAGGGGCTTGTCCCCATACTTCCCGGTTCCATCCGAAAGCGTATACATTTTGCTCTGGCGGAAGCTTTTTGGATTCGTCCAGCAGCCGCTGCAGACCCTCCTCCACCGACCGGGTCGACGACAGGTCAATCCCGCGGTGCATGGACATGTATCCTGTAAAAAACACATGATTATCGTGAACGCCAGGCATCACAAAAGCATCCTTCAAATCATGTACCTCGGTGTCCGGCCCAATCCAGGATGCGGCTTCATCGGGCGCTCCAACGGCGACAATCCGGTCCTTCCGTATGGCTACAAAAGCAGGGCGTGCCTGTGCTTCGGTACCGGTAAACACATTGGATGAGATTAGGACCCGGTCGGCGGCGTCGATAGGCGTATTTTTCATACTCGTACCTCCTTTACCAATATAATACGTATTATGTCGTTATATACAGGGGCATCTGATCCCCCTATTTCCGAGGAACAGACGCCCGTATGCAATTTTCGAACCTCCGGAGGGCTACAGCGAGAATTGGTAGCGGTCGCCGATAATATACTGCTTGCCCGCATGAACCGGCTGGTCATTTTGGTCATAAATGACGGTCTTCATATAAAACAGCGCTTCGCCAATCGGAATCTCCAGCAGCTTGGCCTGCTGCTCATCCGCCAGCGTGAGCTGCAGGATCGTTTCGCCCGGTTTGCTGGGATCGATTTGGTATTTGGTGCGCAGCAGATCGTAAAGGGAACCGTCCAGCGGCTCATGCATCAGAAACGCAAACCGGCTGTAGTCAAAATAGTTGTTCTCCAGCATAAGCGGCAGGTCGCCGGCATATCTTTTGCGCTGGATGTACAGCACCTGGTCACCCGGACGCAGCCGCAGCAGCTCTGCGGTTTCATGATCCGCCTTCAGAAGCTTGCGCTCCGTCACAATGCTCTGGGAAGGAAGCCCGCTATCCTGGCATGCGGCGGAGAAGCTGATGACATGGTCGATTTTACGGCCGACACGGGGCGTGTTAACGAAGGTGCCCTTGCCCTGCCGCTTCACCAGATAGCCTTCCTGAACCAGCTCCGCAACGGCTTTGCGCACCGTGATCCGGCTGACCGAATACATCTCGCTAAGCTCCGTTTCGGTCGGGATCTGGTCGCCTTCCTTGAAGGTTCCGTTCTGGATGGCGGACTGGATCGCTTTTTTTAACTGGATATATAAAGGTTGTTCGTTCCCCGCGTTTAACATGGCGTACCCTCACTTATCATATAACGTTATAAGCTCATTATAGTTAGAGTAGCAAACGCCTTCATTTTTAACAAGCGGAGATCGAAATTGAAGCCTCTGCCCATGTCACGGTTAGTGCGTCACGGTTGTTCGTCACGGGTTAATACGTCCCTGTTAGCATTTGCGTTATTGCGTCGCAGGTTAATACGACTCGGCTTAATACGTTACGCCAAATCCGAAGGAGCCTTCGACCAGGCAGCTGTTGGCCGCCAGCTTGGAGCCTTCCCGCATCGCCGCGCCAATGTCTTTGTCAGACAGATGACTCAGCAAAAATCCGGTAATATACGAATCCCCTGCGCCCATCGTATCGACCGCTTCAATTTTTTCGGGCGTCTGGTAATGGAACTGCTCTCCGTCATAAGCAACAGACCGGTCGCCTCCGCGTGTCGCCACCAGGATTTGTCCTGCATGATGGCGTTTGGAAGCCAGGTACTCTTTAGTTTGCTCCTCCGTCATATGGCTGCAGGAAAAAAACGCATAATCCACGTAAGGGATACACCGGTCCACCTGCTCATCCTCAAAATCGTCGGAGAAGTCGAAGGACAGCGGAATGCTCAAGCCCTGCAGGCCGGCAAGCAAATGTCCCGTATGGCTGTACAATCCGGTGTGAATGATATCGAAGCTCTGAATATATGCCTTGTCGTCTTCGCTCAGTGTAATCGGATGCAGCCGGGTAACACCGCCTTCATTACTGCCCAGAAATACCCGGTCTCCTTCTTCAAGCGTCACTCTGGCGCAGCCGTTTTCGCCGCTGTGGTATCTGCATCTGGAGATGTCGATCTCCAGCTCCCGCAGCGTGTTAACGACATGCTTGCCTTCATTGTCGTCGCCGAAGACGCCGATGAATGCCGCTTCCGCTCCGGCTTTTTTGGCGAACACGCTGAAGTTGAGCGCATTGCCGCCCGGATACATCGTCCGGAGGTGGACGTATTTGTCCACCACGTTATCTCCAATGCCTAGTGCTCTCACTTCGAATCCCCCCAATTAGTAAGCTACTTTGCCCATATAACGCCGGGTTTCCAGCGGGTGATTCCGGACTTCCGCCAGCGCTTCGCGGTACACGCACACGATGCTGTAGAACAGAACCGGATTAAAGAATTCCACAACCTGCTCGGAGATGGTCGAGATGCCAAGCTCTTTTGCGTCGATAATTTCGTATTTTTCAGCGTATTGGTTCAGGAATACCCGTACCCGCTCGTCCAGCGCCCGGGTTCTGCCTTCATTCATCATGAGGATAAACGGCGTTTCTTTGTCGGTAACTTCGAACGGACCGTGGAAGAATTCGCCGGAATGAATGGAAGACGCGTTCAGCCATTGCATTTCCATCAGAGAGCAGATCGCAAATCCGTAGGCATGTCCATAGGAAGCGCCGCTGGTCAGGATGTAGTACAGGTCTTCTTCACGGTATTTGTCAGCAAAAGCGCGGGCACGGTCGGCAACCTGTTTTTTACCTTGGACGATAATGCCGTTGATCATATCCAGTCCTTTGCGGAACGCTTCATAATGCGCATAACCTTCGGCAGCTTGGAGCAGTTCAACGCTGAGCTCCAGGATAATGGCCATAGGGTTGTCCTTCACATCGCTGTCATTTCCCCATTCATACAGGAAGTCAAAATCGGAATAATCCAGCAGCTTGGCTTCGCTGTTGTGCGTCAGGCCGATGGTGCGGGCGCCTTGCTCCTTGGCCACTTTGGCTGCCATGACGGATTCCGGCGTGTTGCCTCCGTGGGAGCATACGATAACGACCGACTGTTCGCCCAGGCGTTTCGGCAGCGCATGCACAAATTCGTTTGCCGTGTACATGCCCGGAACCAGCTTGCGCGCTTCGCTGTCCAGGAAATATTTCGACGGATACATATCAACGAGCGAGCCGCCGCACGCTACAAAATACACTTCCGAAATGCCGTCCTTCATCTGTTCATTGATCGTTTGGATCACTTGTTGTACTTTCATTATGTTCGCTCCTTTTTATATAACGTTATATAACGTATTATCTACAGGTCTAATATAATCGCTTTCATTCCTCCTGTCAACGAGTTTTTTGAATCCCCTTTCAAGAAAGCACGCAGAGAGACTTTTCCAATTCGCCCCGCTCACCTGTTACAATAGAAGGGAATGATTTCAATCGGAGGCTCTTATGGCAAAAGAAAGCTTTGACAAGGAAATCCAGTTTCTGCGCATGCTGGCTTTAACGAGCGGCGCGTTCAGCCGGCAGCAGTTCGCCGACCGGCTCGGCATCTCGGTTCATACGTTCGACAAAACGCTGCGGCGGCTGAAGGACATCGCGGATGCGGTGCACCCGTCTCTGCCGCAGGACCAGAAGCAGGCGTTTGCCGATACGCTCCGGTACAGCTATTACGATTCCGCCGACCCGATGCTGCTGTTCCTGTTCCGGGCCAAATCGGTTAAGGAATCGGAAAGCCAGCGCATCTCCCTGATGCTGGCGGCGCTCAACGACGCTCCGCACACGGCGCTGGAGCTGCTGGACATCTGCTGCGAAGGGCTGTCCGCCGATCTGCCCCCTTGCGACGAAAAGACGGTACGCTCCGACCTGAAGTATCTGGAGGAAGTTGGCGTCATCCGCAAGGAAGCGGGCACCCGCCCCTTCCGCTATCACCTGCGCAGCGAACTGGTGAGTGCTTTACCGGAGGAGGAACTGCTGGATTTGTATGATTTTGTGGACGTGATGGCCAATACCCAGGTTCCTTCGGTTCAAGGCTATCTGCTGCGTGACGGGCTAAAAAAAGAGCTGCTGCGCCGCGGAACGGAAAAAGAAACCATGGAGCCGTTCCTGTACAAATATCATTATTATTCGCGTATTTTGGATGAAGCGCATTTGTTTCCGCTGCTCCGGCACATCCGGGAACACCGCCAGATCCGGTTTGTGTACTACTCCCCGAAGTCGGAGCAGAGCTACGCCTCCCGCAACACCAATCCGATGTTCGAGCGGGAAGCCCCAGGCAGAGAGATCTCCGCGCTGCCCTTAAAAGTCGTTTACGACCACCAATACGGGCGGTGGTATCTGCTGGGTACCGGACGCGGCGGCCTGCGAAAATACCGGATGGAGGGCATTACCCAGCTGGAGGCGGGCGAGCCGGTAAGCGAAACGCAGTTCCGCCAGCAGACGGAAAGCCTGATGCAGAAGCTGCGGTACAGCTGGCTGATCGATACCGGCAGGCCGGTAACGGTGCGCGCCCGTTTTTACCATCCGCTGGAGCGGAACGAGCCCAACTTCATCAAAGACCGTGTGCTGCTTCAAGGACAATGGGGACAGATTGTGGAGGAAGACGACACTTCGTTCCTGTATGAGATTACCGTTAACGGAACAAGCGAAATCAAGCCTTGGCTCCGCAGCTTCGGCTCCAGCTGTGAGGTGCTGGAACCGCCCCGGCTTCGTGAAGAAATGATCGAGGAATGGAAAGAGATTCAGGCGTATTATGAGTGATCGGGGAACGAAAGGAGAATCGGGCGTACATGAATCCGTTTGAAAAAATATTTAACTACCAGCTGCTCTCCCGGCTGGACGATTCCGGCGTCTCCGTCACCACTTCGCAGGAGCGGTCCTGGCTGAAGTCGATGCTCGCGCATCCAGCTGCCGGTGAAGCCTTCACCTCCTCTGCCCTGCAGAAGCTGGAGCGCATTCTGGAAGACGATCCGGTGATGGATACCGGCGACCTGATCGAAAAAGCCCGCAGCCTCGACAAACAGACCTACCACCCGCTGCTGCCTCCCCTGCTCCGGCATATCCGGAACAAAGACGGGCTGCGCCTGACGTATGAGGTAAAAAGCGGCGACGTGCGGGCGAACCGCTGGGTCCTGCCCTATAAGCTGGAGTATTCAATGGTCAAGCGGGAATGGTATCTGCTCTGGTACCCGCTTCCTTCGAACAACCGGCCGCTGCACTGCGTCCGGCTGAGCCGGATCCATTCAGTGGAGGTGGAGCCGATCTCGCAGAAGCGGGCGGACGAACTGCTTGGTTACATCCAGCGCAGACTCCATTCCCGCACCCGGCGGGTGGGCCTTGAGATTGTCCCCATGTACAACGGGGAGCTGTCCAGAATTCTGTACGCGTTGTCGAGCTTCGAAAAAGAAGTCGTCTACGATGAAGCGGCAGACACCTACCGGGTGAACATCTTCCTGCCGGCCGACGAATTCGAGTATCTGCTTTCCAAGCTGCGTTTTTTGGGCAAACGGGTGCGGATCGTGCAGGGCGATTATCTGCTGAGACGGATGAAAGAGACGGCAGCGATGGCGCTGGGCCGGTACGGCGTATCCGCGTCCGCGCCGGAGAATTCTGCGGGGACCGGAGACGGAGAAGCCTGCGGAGGCGAAGGAACAGACGCTGCTTCCGGCTAGTGGAGCGGATGGAAGCGGGTCTTCTCCGGGGTAGGTGTGGGGAAAACATATTTTAGAAGGAGACATGACATTTGAAACCACAATCCATGTTTACGAGGATCGGCAGCTGGTGTCTGCTGATGATTATGCTTTTCGGCGCGTTTGTACCGGCGGCCGAAGCCGCAGCGCAAAGCAAACTGAATCTAAGCACCGCCGAACGCGGCAAACTGGGCTTGTTCCTCAGCAATTTTTCGGAACTGCAAATGACCGCATGGGACAGCGCCAAACCCGATACTGCGGCTTTAATTCGTTTCGGAGTATGGCATAACTATCTGAACAACTTCGATACTGCCATTTCCAGCACCAAGGAAGGCAAGCTGTACATCTCCAAGGACAAAGTCGCCGCGTCGGTCAACAAATACTTTAAGCTGCCGCTGACCCGGCATGCGTCCACCAAGGAATACACTTTTAACGGAAAAGGTTACGTGTTCGACGGCGCCGATGGGGAACCGGTGAATTATGTGCGGGTTCATGAAGTCTACAAGCTCCAGACAGGCGGCTATAAAGTGCTGGGCAAACTGTATAATCCGGACGTAGAAGAAGCGGAGGAATTCGGCAAGGTAACCGCCACTGTACGTAAAGTAACGGAAAAGGGCAGCAGCCGGTACATCTTGTTGAAGCTGGATATCCGGTATTAATCGAGTTCTGCTTCCACAACTTTTTTATACCCTTACTAACTCAACTTTCGCAGAGCGAAAATCAGCTACGCTCCAGTCCTGGCGCGGATTTCCCCAATAAAGCAATCGTTTATCTCAAGGCGTATCTGCCGATCTCAGGCTGCGAAAGTTGAGTTACTAAAAGCATCACTTTGTACATAACCCTTTGGAACGAAT
>NZ_JBHOFD010000060.1:0-21964 GCF_046543445.1 Paenibacillus nanchangensis | reverse complement strand
ACAGGGAAGGCAGTAAAAGGCGGGATCAAAGTCACCCGAGAGCTGGCGGATGCAGCAAAGAAGGCCGTCCCGGAAATGATGGAAGGCTTGCGAAACGGGCTGGGCCCCCAAGTAGCGATAGCGGGAATCGGCAATACGGCGGGTTCTGGTCTGGCTGCCCTAGGTAAGGGGCTTCAGAGTCCGACCCAAAAGACAGCCGAAGCGCTATATTGGATGGGTGTAGGCGGAGAAGGATTGGGCGGAGTTAATGATAAATTGACGAATCCGAAGATGGGGGATCCGGCGAAGCCTGCGGAGGTGAAGGGGAAAGATGCTGAGGGGACGTCACAAGCTCCTAATATAGACCTTGATAGAATTGGTACTGGAGCAGTTGGGGATTTTCAAAATGTTAAAGATGTAAACGACCTTATATCTAGGATACCTGCGGATGCTAAGCAAATTCCTTGGCGGGAAGTACCAGGAGGAGCAAAAGAAGGAGTGAAATTCAGATGGGTTGATGAGGCAGGGAAGACATGGGATGTTCGCGCGCACAGTATCGATCCTTCCGCCCCACCCGGAAGTAATGCTGCAAATGGTTGGATCTATAGAGTAGAGGTCAAACAAGTAAACCCAAAATGGAAGTGGACAATGGATTCAAACGGGAATTTTCATAAAGAGAATGTTCTTAGGGAAAACAGCCCGCACTATGATGAGTCAATTGCCAATGAGACTCATATCCCGTTTACTCCATAAAAGGAAGGAAGGTGAAGAAATTGACAGTAGAAGAACTAAGGGAAACACTCTCCGGTTCAGAAATTGACGAAAAAGTGGAGATATTAAGCCACCTTTGTGATGTCTTTGAATCATATAATAATTCAATTGAGAATTTTAAGGAACTAGTTATAGCATTGCTTGATTTCGGATTTAAAGAAGAAAACTTGGAAATTAAGGAGGAAATATTTAACGTAATACTTACCGCAGCAACATATAAGAATATTGATGAGATTAATTTTAATATTTTAGCACACAATCTTGATAGTTTGCCTGAAGAATGTCTCCATTCTGCATTGACGATTTTAGGTTTCACTTTTAAAAAGGATTACCTATTCTATCTGACCAAGTATTTGGACCATGAGAATGGGAGCATTAGAGCAGATGCAGTAAATGCAATAAATGAAATTGAGGGGTATTGGGCGAAAAACCAAGAATAATGTCATACGTTTACAACATAGCGGCAACTCGTGCAATACAACCAACAAACCAAACACTAAACAATTCAAATATTTGATAAACTTTTAAAAACTCATAGACATCAGACAATCGTACAGGAAGACAAGTGGTTACTGTCAGACAGCACATGCGATAGGCGAATGAGTTAAGATGATCTGGTGGTATACTGACTCTCAAGTAGCAACAGAAATAGCAAGCTAGTGGGACAGGCAGACCATTAACTTGAAGCACATATTGATGTGATGGCAATCCATAGGAAGTTATGAATCCTGCTAAAGAAGTTCCTGCTGAGATAGTTGCTTAAAGAATGGTGAAATTTACGAAGGTGGAATACAATAAGCTATTAAAAAACAAGTGAGGTGCCTCACTTTGAGGACTTTCGGAGATAAGAATGCATTTGCTATTCAATATGAGTTTGATAATAATCCGTTTAATGAATTAAGTTTGACTGGTGAAACATGGGGAATGTTTAAATTATTTGTTCGCGGAATAGATGTGTGTCGATATAAAAGAGTGGATAGCGAAATTACCTACCAATGGAACTTAATACACATTGTCGAATGGTTTAGCGAAAATCTAAAGTATATTTTGAGTGAAGAATCGTTCCCCCTCCCTGTTGAAGGACGACACTCACTTGAACTTTTAGATAATTGTTTGTTGTTTAAATCAGATAACGGTGATAAGTTTAATGCTTGGTTCGATAAAAAACAAGAATGGGAGTTTAAGCACTCTTGGTTTTCAAATAGAGCAGGCTCATTTTTGCCTGATGTATTTTTCAGAAGAGTTAACGATAAAATAGAGATTTCTTGGAATAATGAGTCCACTTACTCTTCGGAAGGAATTTCATTTATTCATCCAGTTGGAGTTAAGTATGTACCGTTTTGCATATTTGAATCCACTATCAAAAATTTCATCGAAGATTTCTTAGATAATCTTCTTCAAAATTCTAAAAATAAAGGTGATGCAGAAGAAGCGTATCGGAAATTAATAGAATTAATTAGATAGTCGGTTCTTTTTTTTGTGAGGCTACCCAGCCAGGTACGTAATGGCCCTATCATTCAACCAATAACACATTTAACCCTTGCATGTAATACCCGTATAACGGTTTCTCCATTTCTGTTGTGCTCACATCAACGCACATAAAAAGCTTTTATTTTTATAACCTAAATATCCTATTCCATTAATAAACAGGTCGATTATGGTCCAACACCACCATGATAGGCCTGTTTTTTGTTATCTTCTTGTTTTTTTAGAAATTGCTCGAACTGTAGAATAAGCCACCCCGATAGGGAGGACAAAACAGCAATACGTCGCAACTATTAAGGTAGATACCGTGCAAATAAGATTAGGGGTGGCATATTAAAGAAGTCACTGAATACATCAACTCCCTCCGTTGCTGAATAAATTTAAAACGTATCCCGAAAGGACCCGCTATTCCGCTAAACTCAGAAATGATGTGATGAAAAGTCACAGCATTTTGATAAAAATTCATTATCAGGCTGCCAATAAAATGAAATATCTCACATATTCAAAAGTTTTTTTACATATTTACTGATAGATAGTCGTAGGAATGCATAGTTTTTTGTAGGCGGTGCATTAAGGTGTATCACAAGTGTTACGATAGTTAACAGATGGAAACAAGCTGAGGCAAAGGGGGTCTACCGTTGATCGATTTTCATGGAGTCGATAAGCATTACGGTCAGTTTCATGTACTAAAAGGAATCGAACTGCATGTGCAGGAAGGCGAAGTCGTGGTGGTGGTCGGGCCGTCCGGATCGGGCAAAAGTACGATGCTCCGCTGCATCAACCGCCTGGAGACGATAACGAGCGGCGAGCTGACGGTAGGCGGCATTTCGGTCAATGACAAAAAGACGGATATCAATAAGGTGCGGCGCGACATCGGGATGGTGTTCCAGCATTTCAATCTGTACCCGCATAAAAAAGTAATCGACAACATCACCCTGGCCCCAGTCAAGGTGCTGGGCGTGCCGAAGCAGGAGGCGGTAGAGACGGCTATGTACTACCTGGAAAAGGTGGGCATTGCCGACAAAGCGCAGTCGTATCCGTCCCAGCTCTCCGGCGGTCAGCAGCAGCGGGTGGCGATCGCCCGCGGACTGGCGATGAAGCCCAAAATCATGCTGTTCGACGAACCCACCTCGGCGCTTGACCCCGAGATGGTGGGCGAGGTGCTGGACGTTATGCGGGCTTTGGCCAAAGAAGGCATGACGATGGTGGTCGTGACGCATGAGATGGGGTTTGCCCGCGAGGTGGCGGACCGGGTAATTTTTATGGACCAAGGGCAAATTGTAGAAGAAGCTGCGCCTGAGCAGTTTTTCGCGGCACCAAAAGAAGAACGGACACGGACTTTCCTGAGTCGGGTGCTCAGCCATTGATGTTTGACCGGTGAGCCGGTGGAGATACAGATTGACCATTATATAACAAGGGAGATGGAGAAGGATGAAAAAGAGCTGGAAACGGTTTGGCCTGATGATGGTAACTGCTCTGTTTGTATTGGCGGGCTGCGGCAACAACGGCGGCGGAACGGCAGCAAGCGGCGAGGCCGGTGGTGTTGAGGCCATTAAAGAACGCGGCAAACTGGTTGTCGGCGTGAAGTTCGACACCAAGCTGTTTGGGCTGAAGGATCCGGCTTCGGGGAATGTGGAAGGCTTCGACATTGACATCTCCAAAGCGATCGCGAAGCATATCCTCGGCGACGAAAATGCAATTGAGCTGAAGGAAGTCACGTCAAAGACGCGCATTCCGATGCTGAACAACGGCGAAATCGATATGATTGTCGCTACGATGACGATTACTGAAGAACGCAAGAAAGAAGTCGACTTCTCCGACGTCTACTTCCAGGCTGGACAATCGCTGCTGGTGAAGAAAGGCAGCCCGATCAAAGGCATTGAAGACGTCACAAAGGACACGACGATCCTCGGCTCCAAGGGTGCGACTTCCGTGAAAAACATCAAGGAGAAAGTACCGGGCATCAAGGTGCTGGAATTCGACAACTACCAGGATGCTTTTAGCGCGCTGAAGGCGGGCCAAGGCGAGGCGCTGACGACGGACGACGCGATCCTGTACGGCATGTCCGCCCAGGACCCGAACTATGAAGTGGTCGGCAAGCCGTTTACCGACGAACCGTACGGCATCGCTATTCAAAAAGGCAACACCGAAGTCGTTAAGGTCGTTAACGATACGCTGGCTGAACTGAAAGAAAACGGCGAATACGACGCCATTTACACAAAATGGATCGGCAAGGCTCCGGCGGCTGAATAAGCGGGGCACCGGCTGATAGGCGCGGGGAACCGGTGATGAGTCCTGAGCTCTGACCCCTGACCCCTGACCCCTCCCTTGACCCCGACAATGGGGCAGGGGTGGGGAATCGGCAGGGCTCCTGCTGATAGGCTCGGTGCCTGGCCGACTGGATGTCTGTCTGACTAATAGGCTCGGTGCCCGGCCGACTGGATGTCTGCCCGATAGGCTCCGTGCCTAGCCGGCTGGATGCTGGCCGGCTGTAATAGCCCGAAGCCTGAATAACATCGGCCTGCGATAGGCCAAAGCCTGAATAACACCGGCCGGCATACCGGATACACAAGGATGGAACGGGGCCACCCCGCCGCCATCCTTTCGTGTATGTCGCGGGTTCTACATTTTTTAAAAGCAGAGGCAGGTGACTACTACCATGGAGTTTAGAATATTGACCGATTATTTTGGCATTTATATGGAAGGGTTCCTAAACACGATCCTCTCCAGCCTTCTGGCGTTGGCCGGGAGTTTTGTGATCGGAGCGATCATAGCTGTCTTCCGTATTGCCACCGTCCGGCCCTTGCGCTGGTTCGGCACCGGATACGTCGAATTTATCCGCAATATTCCGCTGCTGCTGGTCGTCTATATTTTTTATTATGGGCCGTCCGCCTTCGGGTCGCCAATGGACGGATTCACGTCCGGGACGATTGGTCTTGCAGTCTACACCTCAGCGTTTATCGCGGAAGCGATCCGGGCCGGCATCATGGCGGTGCCAAAAGGACAGACGGAAGCCGCACGTTCTTCAGGACTCTCGTATATGCAGACGATGCTGCACGTCGTACTTCCGCAGGCGATCAAGCTGGTCATCCCGCCGCTGGGCAACCAGTTCATCAACCTGATCAAAAACTCGTCGGTGCTGACGATTGTCGCCGGCATGGATCTGATGTATTTTGCCGACATTATCAATACGGAAACGTACCGCACCTTTGACACTTATATCTTTGTTGCGATCTTCTACCTGCTTCTGACGCTCCCGCTCAGCTACGGCATTCGGGTGTGGGAACGGAAATTGCAGCGGCAGTACTAAGGCACTTTATATTACGAATAAAAAAGGAGGGATACGATCATGGACTTCGCCGGGGCATATTCATCTGAGAATTTATCTTTTTTGCTGGACGGCTTGTGGATTACGCTGATCGTGGCGTTCGCCTCCATCGTGCTCAGCTTCGTCCTCGGCTGCATCGCCGGCATTATCCGATATACGCAAATTCCGGTGCTGTCGCCGGTTACGTTTGTGCTGGTGGAACTGATCCGGAACCTGCCGCTGCTCTTAATTATCTTTTTTACACGTTTTGCGCTGCCCGAGGTCGGCATCCGGCTGGGTCCGATTGCTGCCGCCATTACGGCGCTGACGGTGTTCGAAGCAGCCATGATTTCCGAGATTGTACGCGGAGGACTGGCGTCAGTCGATAAAGGCCAGATTGAAGCGGCGCGCTCGTCAGGCCTTAACCGGGTGCAGACGTTGTGGCACATCGTGCTGCCGCAGGGCCTTCGCCGGATGGTGCCGCCGATGGTCAGCCAGTTTATCTCGCTGCTGAAGGATACGTCGCTGGCGGTTGTCATTTCGCTGGCCGATCTCATGCACAACGCGGGAATTATTATCGGACACGGCTTCAACTATACGATTCCGATTTTGCTGCTTGTTGCGTTGATATATTTTACCGTCAACTATCTGCTGTCCCTGCTGTCGAGACGGCTGGAGAGCAAGACTGCATAGATAAGTGTAGGATTTCGTAGGAAAACGGGCGCGGATATGATACGATAAGCCTCAACTTCTCCCCGGGAGTAGATGATCGATGAAATCCTCGGCACAAAAAACCGCTTTGCTTCAAATCCTGATCGTCGCGGCCGGCACGGCTATCGCAGGCGAGTTCAAGTTTAATCCGTTTGTCGGCGATTTATTTCGCATCGGCTTGGGCAGCAGCGCGTTTCTGCTGTTCTTGCTGCTTATGCGGCAGCTGCCTTACGCGTTGACCGGACTGGTCACCGGAGTGTTTGTGCTGATGTTCCGGATGGGGCTGGACCGGCTGCAGGAGCCGGCGGTGACGCTGATCGACAGTCTGCAGCGGCACGGTTCGGCGATGGTCTACTACGTCGTGTTCGCGCTTTGTATGAAGCTGATCAAAAGCCGAATCGACACGTTTCATCCGCTCATTCTTGGACTGCTTGCGGCAATGGTCGATCTCATCTCCAATGAAATGGAACTGCTGGCCCGGCTTGTGGCGGGCGGCACGCCGTCGTTCCGGCTGGGGGATTGGGCATACCTGATGGCGGTGGCCATGCTGCGCACGTACTTTACCACGGGGCTGTACAGCAGTGTGTCCGTCTACAAGCTCAGGGCGGTGCAGGGCGAGCAAAACCGCCGAATCGAGCAGATGCTGGGCTTTGGCTCGGGACTGTACGGCGAAGTGTTTTACCTGCGCAAGTCGATCGATACGCTGGAGCAGGTCACTTTGGACAGCTACAGTCTGTATAACCGGCTTAAGGAAGATGCGCAGGACGCGCACGGCCGGAAGGTGCTGGATATCACCCAACGCATTCATGAGGTCAAAAAAGATTCGCAGCGCATTTTGGCCGGACTGGTGCGGCTGGTTGACCGGGAAGACACGGCGGATATGCCGCTTTCGGGCATTATCCGGTTTACGCTGAAGAGCAACGCCAAGTATGCGGAGCTGGTGGGGAAATCGGTATTTTTTTCGCATAACGTTATGGACGACTACGCGACGCCGGATTATATCCCGCTGCTGACGCTGCTGAACAATCTGACGGCCAATGCGGTGGAGTCGATCCGGGAAAGCGGGTCGGTGACACTGGATGTATATGAGCAGGGCGGGATTACGGTGTTTTCCGTCTCGGATACGGGGCGGGGGATCGATAAACGGGATATGGAGCTGCTGTTCGAGCCGGGTTTTACGACCAAGTTTAACGAAGAAGGTGTGGCGGCGACGGGGATCGGTCTATCGCATGTGCGGGACATCGTCAATATGTACGGGGGAGAAATCGCGATTGCGCCAAGCGCACGGGGCAAGGGGACGCTGTTTCAGGTCAAAATTCCTACGGATAAACTGCGGAAGGAGGAGTAATCATGCCGCTTACGTTCTGCATAGTGGATGACGATGCCGCGGCGAGAAGAATGCTGCAGTACATCATTGAAGACGGCGGGATCGGCGAAGTGGCCGGAACGGCCGCCGGCGGGCAGGAAGGCGTGCGGATGATTCTGGAGGAAGCACCCGACGTGGTGCTCATGGACCTGCTTATGCCCGATCAGGACGGGATTGAGACCATCCAGTCGCTCCAGGCGCAGGGCTGCCAGTCCAAGTTCGTAATGATTTCGCAGATCGAAAATCAGGATATGGTGGGGCGGGCTTACCGCAGCGGGATTGAGTTTTTTGTCCGTAAGCCGATTAACCGGATTGAAGTTGAATCGGTACTGCGCAAGGTGAATGAGCGGTATGCGATCAACCGGTATCTGGAGGAGATCAAGTCCAGTCTCGAAAAGCTGGAAGGCTTGCAGTTCGGCGCAGTGCCGCTGGCGCCTGTCAAACGCACCGTCCGTGACGCCTTGCAGCCGATTCTGATGAACCTCGGCATTGTCGGGGAAAGCGGCAGCCGGGACATCACCCTGATGATGGAGTACCTGCTCGGCCGCGAGGAGGAGGCGGGATTTCCGCCGCTGAAAGAGATGTACGTAGCGGTAGCTGCGGCTTACAAGGACGGCCCTGCGGAGATTGCCAAAGAGAGCAAGGCAATCGAACAGCGGCTGCGCCGGGCGATCGCCGCCGGACTAACCAATCTTGCCTCCATCGGACTGACCGATTACAGCCATCCGAAGTTTGAGTATTATGCGCCGCTGTATTTTGACTTCGAGGATGTCCGGCTTAAAATGAAGGAAATCGAATCCGGCCGGGAGCCCGGCAAAATCAAGGTGAACATCAAGAAGTTCTTGCAGGTGCTGTATTTGGAGCTGCGGGAGCAGCTCGGGCGGTAAGGCATAAACGATATAGACTGAAGTGTCGAACTGAGAGTGTAAAAGGAGCAGGGACATAAGTAGTTGAAGCCTTAGGGGCTGGCGTGGTTGCCTTTATTTTCGGAGTTCTACCGTGATCTGAGCTTACCATTCAGGAACTCCGAAAATAACAGCAACCGGAAGTCCCAAATAGATGTGTAACGAGGCAGCGGCCGCATTCCCGGTTTCGGGGATCGCGGTGTTTTTTTATTTCGGCGTTGTGCTATATTGAGGAAGTACATAAGGATTACGAAGGGATGAGCACAATGATCTCGATACGGAAAGCCCGCGAGGAAGACGCCGGGGCGCTGCTTCAGCTGCAGCGGCGGCTGGACCGGGAAAGCCAATTCATGCTGCTGGAGCCGGATGAACGGACAGCGACGGAAGACAAGCTGCGCGAGCGGCTGAAGAGTTACGCGGCATCGTCCAACTCGGTCATTATGGTTGCCGCAGTGGAAGGCATGCACGAGCTGGCTGGATTTGTGAGCGTGGAAGGCGGCGGGTACCGCCGCAATGCGCACTGCGGGTATATCGTCACGGGCGTGGCCGCAAGCTATGCCGGACAAGGCGTCGGCACCCGGCTGTTTGAAGCGGTGCTTGCTTGGAGCGAACAGACTCCGCTCACACGTTTGGAGCTGACAGTGATGACACATAATGCGCGGGCAGTGGCGCTGTATAAAAAGATGGGTTTTGTTGTGGAAGGGACAAAGCATAGAACATTGATGGTCGGCGGAAGTCCAGTTGATGAGTATACCATGGCACGGTTGTTTTGAGGCCGGGGGAGACGGAAGTAGCTTGAGGCAGGAGTAGGCAGGGCAGGAGTAAGCGGGGGCAGGAAGATCGCAAGAGCTGGCTGCGGGCAGTAAAGCGGAGCGTGCACTGGCGGGAGCAATCCGGACCAAGAGCTAGGGAGAATGAGCGCTGGCGGGAGTGGGCCGGACCAAGAGCAAGGGAGAACGAGCACTAGCGGGAGAGGCCGGACCAGCAGTAGTCCAAACAGGCAGTAGCCCAAACCAGCAGTAGCCCAAACCAAAGTAGGCCAGCTCAGTAGTAGCACAAACCAAAGTAGGCCAGCCCAGTAGCAGCCCAAACCAAAGTAGGCCATACAGACAGGAAGCGAGAATAGACAGGACCAGGACTATAAAAGAAAGGAGGATCCCAAATGATTAGAACGCTAGCGGTAACGCCG
This sequence comes from Paenibacillus nanchangensis, assembly GCF_046543445.1. Taxonomy (NCBI): domain Bacteria; kingdom Bacillati; phylum Bacillota; class Bacilli; order Caryophanales; family Paenibacillaceae; genus Paenibacillus; species Paenibacillus nanchangensis. Next base: position 12,251 of record NZ_JBHOFD010000060.1, on the reverse strand, counting down.
TCCGGCGAGGTGAAGACAGGACTTGACCTGGAGCAAATCCGGCAGGGCGATTATGCCTGGTTTTGGGCTGATTTTGATGCGCCGACGCCGGAGGAGACCGAGCTGCTGGACAGCTTTTTTCATTTTCACCCGCTGGCGATAGAGGACTGCATGCATGTGCTGCAGCGGCCGAAGCTGGACTATTACGAGGAGATCCAGTTTTTTGTGCTGCATGCGATCAATGAAACGACGCTGGAGGCGGAGGAAATCGACCTGTTTGTCGGCAAAACCTTTCTCGTCTCCTACCACCACGATGAAAAAGCAGAAATGGACGAAGCCTGGCGCCTGGTCGCGGAGCAGATCCGCCAGCGCGACGGCTGGCTGTCCGGGCCGATGTCTACCGCGTATACGGTGATCGATAAGCTGGTGGATCACTATTTTCCGACGCTGTATGCGATCGAAGATGAATTGGCCGAGCTGGAAAACCGCAGCGAACGGGAGTCGGTGGAGGAGCTGCTGAACCAGGTGTTCGACGTGCGGAGCCGGCTGCTCAAGCTGCGCCGGACCATTGTTCCGATGCGCGACCTGATGTACCGGATCGTGAACTCCCAGCATGTCCAGAACAGCGGCGAGGGACGGATTTATTTTGGCGACATTTACGACCATCTGCTGAAGCTGACCGATATGCTTGAGGCCGACCGCGAAATGACGGCGGATCTGCGCGACAGCTACATCTCGCTGAACTCGAACCGGATGAATACGATTATGAAGACGCTGACGGTGATTACAACGATTTTTATGCCGCTGACCCTGATTGCGGGGATTTATGGGATGAACTTTGAGCATATGCCGGAGCTGGGCTGGCATTTCGGCTATTTTGGTGTGCTGCTGCTGATGCTGGCGCTTGGGGGCGGGATGGTGTTATGGTTCCAGCGGCGCGGGTGGTTTAAGTAAAAAGCGGCCGGCAGCCCGCGATAAGCTGGACGCTGCCGGCAGAAACGCCGCTTGGTGCTGGATGGCTGCTTGGTGTTAGCCCGCCGCATAGAACTGCCCCGCCGCCGGAATCAACGGCGGCGTTTGCGGTTGGGGCGGCCGGACGATAGGCGCTTTGATTTGCCCGAATTAGAAGAAGATTTGCGCCGCTGCGTGGAGCTTCTTCTTTTTTTGCGCCGTTTGGGGGTGTAGTATTCGACGTCTTCCTCGATTGGTGCGCTCTTGCCTTTGTTTTTGCCAAAGCTGCCCATAACCAGTTTCACCATCGGGGCTACCTGCTGGAAGCTCTCCATCACCTTTTGAACCTTGCTGATGGAACTCACGATCCCGTCGATGCCGCCCATTTTATCAATAATGCCTTTCAGGTCGCCTAGATTCCCGAGATTGCCCAGCCCGCCGCCAAGTCCGCCTAGCAGTCCGCCGAGCCCGCCGGTTTTGGTTGTAGCCGCAGCTCCCGCTTCCGCAGCGACCGGAACGCCCAGCGCCGTCTCCGTTGCAGCTTCCGCACCCGTACTTAGCAGTCCGGTCGATTCGGACGCCTGCACGTAAGGACTGATTCCGGGATATGGCGAAGAGAGCGTAGACCCTGCAAGCGAACGCGTCTGACGCTGGCGGGAATGATGATAGTAGTGATTAGACATACGATCACTTTCCTTTGTCAATGGTTTGCTATACTGTATGTCATGGGCGGACATAAGGTATGGACGAATGCCCGGGTGAACCGGGATAGGAGCGGAAACGGGCGGCTGCCCAGACGGGTGCGGCACGTCGTGTAACTGGTCATTTTTTACGGTATTGGTGAATTAACGGAGGGAATGTGCCGTCCGACTACAAATTGTCACATATTGTCTTTCCTTGGCGGACAATTGTCCGCTATTTTTGTACTTTACAGCGTGAAATCGTTAATGGTTGAAAAATGCGCTCAGGTACAATATAGTAGAGGCTAGACAGCCATAATAGGGGATGATTCGTGATGCAGCTGAAGAAGCTGAATGATAAAAGTATCGATCAATTGTTCGAAGCGATTCTGACTTTGAAGGATATAGAAGAATGTTATGTGTTCTTTGACGATCTGTGCACCGTTAACGAAATTCAGTCGCTGTCCCAGCGGCTCGAAGTGGCGCGCATGCTCGGCAAAGGCTGCACGTATAACCAGATTGAAGCGGAGACGGGTGCCAGCACGGCTACCATTTCGCGCGTCAAACGCTGCCTGAACTACGGCAACGACGGCTACAAACTTACATTGGAACGGCTCGGCAGGTAACCTAATGAAGCCGGGTCTGCTTATTATCAGTCACGGCTCCAGAGAAGAGGCTTGGGTCTCGCTCGTAGATGAAGCCGTAAGCGGTTTATCGCTGCGGGAGGAGCTTCCCGTGGCGGTTTCTTTTTTGGAGCTGGTGGAGGGGCGTCTGATTCAGGACGGGATTGATGCGCTGGAGCGCGAAGGCGTGACGGATATTTTGACGGTGCCGCTGTTCGTTTCTTCCGGCAGTACGCATGTGGACGAAATTGAGTATGCGCTAGGTGCTAAGCCCGAACCTGAAAAAGAAACGGATCTGCTGCCCTTCCGTGTCCAAGCGCGGGTGCATTACGGCTACCCGGTGGACGACGATCCCGACATTGCGGTGATGCTCTGGGACAAGCTGCGCGAGCTGTCACGGGAGCCGGAGCGGGAAGCGATTTTGCTTGTGGGACACGGGAGCGTGCATGACGGCTTCCGGCAGCGCTGGGAGCGGGGGATGGCGTCTCTTGCCGGACGGGTCCGGGAAGTGAGCGGCGTTGCTGCGGCTGATTTTGGCCTGCTGAATCCGGACAATCTTCAAGCGAAAGTGCGGGAGCTGCAGGAGCGCGGGTTAACGGTGCTGGTTGCGCCGCTTTTTCTTAGTGAGGGATATTTTACAACCCATGTGATTCCAAGACGCCTAAAAGGGCTATCCTATCACTATACGGGCAAAACGCTGCTGCCCCATCCGCTGCTGGCCCACTGGATTTCGGTTCAGGCAGACGTGCTGCTGCGCCGGGCGCGGGGCGAGTGGTGAGCATTCTCGATTTTTAAAGTGACAAACGGTCTGGACGGGTGTCCAGTCTTAACATTCCGTTAACAGCATACACTGGAATCAGGGAAGAACAGGCGGTTCGGGCGGGAAAAAAGGCTCCGGCATTGATTGTCCCCTAACAATTTGGGTATAATCAGTGTGGTTTGATCTTTCTATATTCGAAAACAGGGGCGTTCCGGGAATGAAAAGTGCGAGACTGATATATAATCCCACTTCGGGTCGGGAGGAAATGAAGAGACGGCTGGCCGATATTTTGGAACGGCTGGATCAAGGCGGCATTGAGACCTCATGCCATGCCACGACCGGAGAGGGCGACGCGACGATTGCTGCGGCTGAAGCGGTAGAGCGCGGATACGATCTGATCATCGCAGCCGGCGGGGACGGCACCCTGAACGAGGTCATCAACGGCATGGCGGAGAAACCGAATCTGCCGCCGCTTGGCGTGCTGCCGCTTGGGACGACCAATGATTTTGCGCGGGCGATGGGCATCCCGAAGAACTGGGAGGATTCCTGCAACCTGATTGTGCGCCAGGAGTCGCGTCTGATCGATCTTGGCAAAGCCAATGACCGTTACTTCATTAATATAGCCGGCGGCGGATCGCTGACCGAGCTGACGTACGAAGTGCCGAGCAAGCTGAAGACCATGATTGGGCAGCTGGCTTATTATTTGAAGGGTATCGAAAAAATGGCCAGTCTCTCGCCAACGGAGCTGATTATCCGTGCGAACGGCCAGGAGACGTATCACGACGAGTTCATGTTGTTCCTGATCGCCAACACGAATTCGGTTGGCGGCTTCGAGAAGCTGGCGCCTGGCGCGCGCATCGACGACGGCCTGTTCGACGTGATTGCGCTGAAGAAGTGCAACCTCGCGGAGTTCATCCGCCTCGTCACACTGGCGCTGCGCGGAGAACACCTGAACGACAAAAAAGTCGTCTACTTCCGCACCGACGCTATGGAAGTCACTTCCCCAGGCCATGTTCAGCTGAACCTGGACGGCGAGCTGGGCGGCACACTGCCCGGGCAGTTTCAGGTTTTGCCGGAGCATTTGCGAATTTTTGCGGCGAATGGGTGATTGGAACATACAGTGGCGAATTCTAAGGGACAGAGACAGCCTAAAGACGTGCGAATGGTATCAGATTAGCCATCGCTTAATGGGATTAATGATTTAGCGCAATAAGAATGCGGGATGCGCACCGGGTGTACCGGCAATGGATCTGTCCGGATGATGCCGTCCGGACGGAGGCTCCCGAGACTTTTATTTATAGACCTACACACTCCGCTCGATTCGGGCGGAGTTTATTGATTCTTACAAGAAAGAAGGGAACACCTTGAACAAACAACGACGCGGCCGCGGCGCAGGTCAGGGAAGTGGGGCCGGGGAGCGGAACGGTGCCGGTCAGGGGAGGAGCAGTGCAGGCGGAAGAGATAGAGTGGGGCAAAGGAGTGGCAGCGCGGTTGGAAGGGATAGAACGGCTCAAGGGACCCGTACTGGTGGCAACCTCCGGGAATCCGCTGCAGCCCCAATCCCCGGCCTGCCTGTAGCCAAAAACGATGAACTGCTGCTGGACATCACCGGCCTGACCCATGAGGGGGAAGGCGTCGGCCGTGTAGAAGGGTACACTTTGTTTGTACAAGGCGCACTCCCCGGCGAACGGGTCCGGGCCAAGGTGCTGAAGACCAAAAAGCAGTACGGCTACGCTAAAATGCTGGAGCTCGTCCAGGCCAGCGTAAGCCGAATCGCTCCACCATGCCCGATTTACGACCAATGCGGCGGCTGCCAACTGCAGCATATGGACTATGCCGCCCAACTGGTCTGGAAGCGGCAGCTTGTTGTGGACAACCTGGAGCGGATCGGGAAGCTGCGGGTGGCGCAAGGAGTGGCTGGAAGCTTGCAGTCGGAGCTTCAGCCAGTGGCAGCTTCAGCCGACTCGCAGGCTCGGTCTGCCGAATTGCAAGCTCAGTCTGCGGATCTGCAAGATCACTCTGTTGATCTGCAGATCCAGCCTGCTACTCTGGAGTCCCGGCTGGCCGATCGAGAAACACAGCTGGATGAAGGAATCGTGGTTCGCCCTACACTCGGAATGGACGAGCCTTGGCGTTACCGCAACAAAGCACAGGTGCCAATTGGCGTGGCTGAAGGCGGTCTGGTTGGCGGCTTTTACGCGCGCGGCAGTCATCGGATCATCGACATGGAGACGTGTCTAATCCAGCATGAGCATAATGATGACGTAGTCCGCATTGTTAAGACAATTGGCCGAGAACTCGGCATACGCGCATATAACGAAGAAACCGGGCGTGGATTGCTTCGACATGTCGTGGTGAAAAAAGCTTTTCGCACCGGTGAACTGATGCTGGTTCTGGTGACCAACGGGCGTGACATCCCGCATGCCGATGCGTGGATCGGCAGCATCCGGGAGCAGCTTCCTGAAGTCGTGAGCATTTGCCAGAACGTGAATACTAAGAAGACTAATGTTATTTTTGGCGAAGAAACACGCGTCCTGTGGGGACGTGAAGTGATTTATGATTATATTGGCAATGTCCAGTTCGCGATCTCGCCGAGATCGTTTTACCAAGTGAATCCGGTCCAGACAGAGGTACTCTACGGCAAAACCGTTGAATACGCGGGGCTAACCGGTAAGGAAACCGTTATTGACGCGTACTGCGGCATCGGTACAATCTCCCTATTCCTGGCGCAGCACGCTGACCAAGTCTATGGCGTAGAGATTGTGCCGGAAGCTATTGAAGACGCCCGCGCCAATGCGCGGCTGAACAACATGACAAACGTGGAGTTTGAGGCAGGACCTTCAGAGGATGTAATTCCGCGCTGGAAAGAACAGGGCGTCACGCCCGATGTTATCGTTGTCGATCCTCCGCGTAAGGGCTGCGATCCGCGTCTGTTGGACACCATTTTGGAGATGGGGCCGGAGCGGGTGGTGTATGTGTCGTGCAATCCTTCGACGTTGGCTCGGGATTTGCGGGTGCTGGAAGATGGCGGGTATCGAACGGTGGAAGTGCAGCCGGTGGATATGTTTCCGCATACGGTGCATGTGGAGTGCTGTTCACTATTAGTTTGGAACGGAAATAACGAATGAGAAGTTAATGTGGGATTTGCCCTCTCTTCATGGAGAGGGCGTTTTTATTTGTACATAGGAAGCGGGAGCAATTGAAATCGTCCTCGGGGGTGGTTTACATCTAAAAAGGGTTTTCACTTTGCCTAATAGGGTCATACACATCTACTCGGCTACCCAAACCAATAGTACAGCGATACGAAATACAATTCCAACATATTGTATAATAGGCTTGGGTCATTGTGCGTACCTGAGAATTGATTCTAGTAAGGGTGAACGTATGGAACACAATGGGGATAGTAAATGGAGACTTGAACAGCTTTTAAGGAAGCAGAAGTCCAAACAGAAGATTTCGTATACTAAATTATTTGAGGAATGTATTGAAGCATTGGGTGAAGGTACTATTATTATGTCAGAAGAATCAAGTGAAACAATCAGAAATGTATTGGTACAAACCATTCCTTTTACTTCTTGGGGAAGAATTGATTGGGAGAAAATTCCTAAATGGTGCAAAATAAATGCGGTTACAGATGCATTACCTACTTTGAAAGCCTTGAATGTTGATATAAGAACACCAGTTTATATCATTTGGGGTGGAAATCACCCTGTGTTACAGACGCATATGCCCAAGATAATTGATAAAGTTGAAGATGTTTTAGCAGTTGACTTCGATACCTATATTTACTGTCCTACTTACTACGTTATTGAATTTTATCATGAAGGTGAATTTACTGTAGGTTTAACTTGATTATCTGTATGAAAGTGGTGATTGAGTTGGAAAAGTTCTATTATGAGCAGATGACAGATCGAATACATCATAAGTGTGAGCAACACGATGACCCGTTCGAGTGTCCAGATAATGTAATTTACTATAGTCCTAGATTCGATGAATATGGCTTGATTGTACATGATGGTGGTTCATCCTATATATTAATTGAATTTTGCCCTTGGTGTGGATGTAAACTTCCAGCATCAAAGAGGGATTTGTGGTTTGATACATTAGATGAATTAGGCTTTGATGACCCATTTGAGCAGGATATACCACAAAGATTCAAGTCTGATGAATGGTATAGAGTGAATTAATCGGATAGAGAAGGGATACTCTATGACAAACAAAACAGTGAAACCTCCCAAAATATTTATTTCATATAGTTGGACTTCACAAGTCCATGAAGATTGGGTACTGGAATTGGCTATTAGGTTACGTGATAACTACGTAGATGTTGTATTGGACAAATGGGACATGAAAGAAGGGCATGATATTTATGCCTTTATGGAGAGTATGGTTCGTTCGTAAGAGATAGAAAAGGTTCTAGTTATCTGCGATAAAGGATACAAAACAAAGGTAGAGGAACAACCCCTCCCCGAAGCGCAACCGGCCATGATTGCAGACGCCTTACTCCTGAGATTCCCGCGATGAGAATGATAATTGTAACGCTAAATAGAACAATTAGTGGTTCCATAACTTCGCACCCTTTCTCCGTTAGTTTCCAATTAGAATGTTTTGAATAAATTCCGATAGATCCTGGGCTTTAAAAGCGCCCTGTGTCTGTGGAATACCTGAACGAATTCTTAATCCGAATGTCATTAACGTGAACATATCGCCTGTCTTCTCCGCATCAACCGTTTCGGGAATGACTCCGTGCTTTTGTCCAGTTTCAATTCACATCTTGGTTAAATGTGCAAACCGATTGTAGTAACTATTCGGAGCTTCTGCGACCATGGGATCATCTTCTTTTCCAAGCAAGTAAAGCAACACTTTGTTCGTTATGTCATGCGGGTTTTCGAAAGCAAAGTGGTCTATTTTCGTATTATATTAAAATCATTCGTGCATTACCCATATTTAGGTTTTCCCTTTCTATTGTTATTATGAAGGCTGTTAAAGCAAGTAATTGGCTTTTAAACACTGCTAGGAGAAAGCGCATACAATTAACTTCTTGAAGGTAAGGGCATCGTTTTGTTACTGCGTAAGACGTTTTGGAGGAACAGTGTGGTCAGCAGAAGCGGGGCTGCATTCTAATGTCTGGGCTGTAGATAATCGAGACCTTCTATCTGTCTGCTTTTTTGAATGCGTTTTCAAGCTTTGGCTGCCATTTATCTTCAGAGGGAGGTGTTTATTGATCGACAAGCCAGACATGGCGTAACCCAAGGAGTGAATACTCGAAAACCCGATATCTTCATCCGAAACAACATTTTAATTGGGGTGACTCTAAAACAAGACTTTAGAGGTTTCCTTAAGAAAAGGAGTCAAACGAAGATGAATAGTAGAAAAGGTGTAATCAACATTTCCCGCCTCCTCATTGTCATCATGTTGTTCTCCGTATTCACGTATCCTCCCATCCCAGCTGCTGCGGCCGGAGACGAACTGACAGTGGAATTAAATGACCTCATTGCTCAAGCCGAAGCTCTAAAAACCGGCAATCAGGAATTCCCGCTCCAAGTCAGCCAAACTGTCTATGGGTCCGTTTATGGTGCTGATGTGAACCAGGCCTGGCCATGGGTGCACGTTGGCGAACTTGAAGCTCTTAATGCTGCGCTTGAATTTGCGCGAGATCCGAACACTCCCTCAGCCGAGGCTATAGCCACCCTTAAAGAAGCAATAGTCACTTTTACTAAAAATATCAAATCAGACGGTTCCGATCCCTATTTCCGTCTTGATCCAGGTCCGGGTAAAGTTCCTGTAAAAGTTACTGCGCCCACCAATACCTGGACGGCAAGAACTCCGCTTGATAACCGTGTCCCCGCCGACTTTGCCGGTGGCACATTCAAGATGATTCCGTATCCTTTTGCAGATTCAGAGGGCAAAGCTGAAGTGCTGCAAATTAATTACGTCCATAGCGGAACAGGCACGTTCGGCGGTATAAGTCTGGAATCCCCATTGTCCCCGGCTGTAAATGTCCCAGAGGGTTCAACGATTGAATTCGATGTCTACTATCCCAAGAGCGCACAGGGCAAATACATGAGGTGGAGAATCCGAAATACCAACAATAACCTCGACAGCTACCTCAGAGATTATCAGTACAACAACCTGAATCCCGACTGGGTTGGCAGCTACAACGGTGAATCCTGGTTGAAGGCTCATCACAGCATTACCGCCTCAACGGGCGTTTCCTCGAACTTTATTCTTGAGCTACATGGCGAAAATGCCCGTCCTGCTGAAACCGGTATGCTGCTGGTCTCCAACATCCAGATTAACGCACCTGATCCTAACGGCACTGCGCTTCCAAGTGTAGTCAATAAGGAACACCAGAGTGCCGTAGCGCCTCTAAAGAGTGTTTACAATAAAGAAAATGGCCTGTTTATGGTCGGCTCGATCGGCACCGGCCCCGTAACCGGAACCAGAGCCAATCACTATGAAATTTTTGTCGACGGCAACAATCTAAAGGCCGATGGAACGCATCCTCGTGGCCCGGAATGGCTGAAAAGCGTGACCGGCGAGGCCCTGAACGGTGCAACTACCACCCCTGGCTTAGCGGAATACAGTTTCCCGACCAGCGCTTATCAGGCGATCAGGGATTCCGGAACTCCCGGACAGTACAAATCTCACGGCCATGTTTTGGCATGGTACAACCAGGCCCCCGGATGGATGACACAGATTATTCCCGCGAACCTGTCTTCCGGGTATAATGGCTCTACCAATTTCTACGGACTTGGCAACGGTGTTACAACTACGGTTAAGGTAGACAAAGAAATGGCGAGAAGAGTGCAGTTTAACCATACCATGTATGTGATGCGGCACTTCCTGACCACAGATACGAAGTACGGCTCCAGCGAATCCCGTGGCGTCATTCCTTTCAATTCGTGGGACGTACTTAACGAAGAGGTACACGAAAGCCGCCACAGCGAACTCATTCCTGAGGATGCGAACAGCTGGAGAACGAGCCTTAAACATACCAACTGGCTTGTTGCCATGTCAGATGATGAGATTGGCGGCGACATCACTAACCATTACATTTACCTGCTTTTCAAAAACGCGCACATCGCGGCCCCCAACGCCAAGATGGCGGCAGCTTACAAAGCCAATTACGCGAACCTTCCGGAGTACATGAAGCTGGACGGACATGACAACGACGGCAGCATTGACGCTTACATCGTTGACAATCCTCCGAAGCTGACCTACAACGATTACGGACTTGCGACCCGCAGCAAAGCGAGAACCGTATACAACATGGTGCTCGAATTAAATACCGCATGGCGCTCCGATCCGCTGTATGACGGAAGGCCCCTTATCGAAGACATCGGTATCCAGGGACACGATGCGGTGGGTAAGACCCTGGCAAGCGATAACCAATATGCGATGGCCCTTTATGCCTCTCTCGTTGACCGGGGCCTGCTGTCGGGTATTACCTATTCAGAGCTTGATCTTAAGGTGCCAACCGATGCCCCCGGAGGAGGCGCGACCGCTCCCGAAGTGCTCAATGTAAGACAGTCGGACGCCCTTGGTTATCAGTACGCGCTGCTGTACAAAACGTTTACCAAGTTCGCCCCGTATATCGATCACATCATCAGTTGGGGCGTATCCGGTTCAGGATGGCAGGGAAGTTATGTCCTGTTTGACGGTCAGAGCAATGCGAATGCCGGCTACTATGGCGCCATGAAACCGGACAGATTCATTCTGGGGCATTCGTATCTGGATGGTTTTTTTGCAGGTGAATACGAGAAAATCCAGAGTAATGCCATTGACCTTGGCGATCTTGGAGTCTATACACCAGGTACTGTGAATGCGGACCTCAGCGGTTTGACACTGAGTGCGGGAACACTCCAGCCGGCGTTCAACGCAGCAACCACAGAGTACGAGGTGTCCCTTCAGGATGCCAGCAGCATCACCGTGACAGCGACAGCGGCAGACAGCAGGTCATCCATTAAAGTAAACGGCACGGTGGTTGCCAGCGGTACAGCTTCTGGAGCCATCTCGCTGACACCTGGTACAGGAACGGATATAAAGGTAGAGGTAATAGCGGCAAACGGTACGGTAAAGACATACACCATCAAAGTGACAAATGGGAAGACAGAACCTTCGTCTACTCCCGGATCGGGGACACCATCTGCAACGCCTGCGCCTGCAACACCATCACCATCAACACCTGTACCTGCAACATCTGCACCTGAAGAGCCTTCAACTTATGCACCTGCAGCCTCTTCAACACCTGCACTCTCAGCGCCAGTTGTACAGGGTCAGAAAGTAACCATGCAGGCGACTGTGAACAATGGAACCGCATTGGTAAAGGTACTTGATCTGGCAAAAGCAAAGGAATTGATGGGGAAAAATGTTACCCTGGACATCCCTGCCGCGCAAGGAGTGAATTTATACTCGATAAGCTTGCCTGCTGCAGCACTGACCAGCGGAACAAAGGATGACAAACTCACAGTTTCCACAGAATTCGGTCAGGTAGTCATATCCGGTAACATGCTGGCAGGCACAACAGAAAGCAACGGTAAGGAAGTAGCACTGGAGATTGGAAAAAGTGACAAGTCCAAGCTCCCGGCGGAAGTGAAGGCGGCTCTCGGTGATAAGCCAGTCATTCAGCTTAGCCTTAAGGTGGACGGAAAAGAAACGGCCTGGAGCAACCCCGTTGCACCTGTAACCGTATCCGTGCCTTACGAGCCGTCTGCGGACGAATTGAAGAATCCCGAAAAGATTGTTGTCTGGTACATTGACGGAAGCGGAAATGTTTTGACCGTACCGAGCGGACGTTATTCTCCCAAGACCGGTTTGGTAACCTTCACCACAACTCATTTTAGCAACTACGCAGTAGCTTACGTATCCAAGACATTTACAGATCTCGGAACGGCAGCATGGGCCAAGAATGCGGTTGAAGTTCTTGCATCCAAGGATATTCTCAAGACAGAGGGACCTGTATTCAATCCGTCAGCGGATATCACAAGAGCAGATTTCCTGTATTCCCTTGTCAGGGCACTTGGCTTAACTGCAAACGTAAATGGGAACTTTAGTGATGTGCAGAAGGATACTTACTACTATAATGAAATTGCAATTGCCAAAGCGCTGGGTATTGCCAATGGCCTGGACAACGACAGATTCGGCAGCAATCAGAAGATTACAAGACAAGACATGATGGTGTTGACCGAAAGAGCCTTGAAGCTGGAGAAAAAGTTGAATAACCCGGGTACGGCTGCGGATTTGGAGAAATTCTCT
>NZ_JBHOFD010000059.1:0-27287 GCF_046543445.1 Paenibacillus nanchangensis | reverse complement strand
AAAACGCTGAATAATCAGCAAATAGGGTACCCTGAGTCCGGCAAGAAAGTCATAGGCGAGGACAAGGCAGAGCTGCTTCAAAACGCCTCCAAGGTTTGGAAAAGCGAGACTGTGTTCAGGCAGGGAATGTTGTTGTAACACAGGCAGGGAATGTTGTTGTAACATAAGTTACGCACCTTTCTTATTGGCATGGTTTGTCACACTTCCATGATACCAAGCGAGTGAGGTACTTTTTGTAAATAAGAGCAAATTTACGGGCTTCTTCTTACGAACTCAAGGATTCAAGGCACTTTTTCAGGTGTGAAAGTTGAGTTACTCACTCAAGTGTCTAAGCCATTTTTTTAGCTGCGAAAGTTGAGTTGATAAACACAGACAGACCGGACGGGGTACAGCATTTCCTGTCCGGTCTGTTGTCGTTTGATCTCTAGACTGAAGATGCGGGCGAAACGCCAGCTTTAATATTGTCCCAACTATTTAGCCAAACTTGACTATTCTTCGTAAATGACAACGGACTTGCTGGAGCTCTCCCACAACACCGTCGCTTTAAACGCTTCGGCGATCAGCCGGGTGGGAACGACCATGCTTCCGTTCACTACCGCCGCACGCGTCTGAAGTTTCACCTGACGTCCATTCACAACAGCGGTCTTGCTGCCAGCGGTAAGCGTCACCGTCACGCCTTCCCGGCTGACCGTAACGGCTTTCCCCTCAGGATTCCACTTTACGTCCGCTTCGAGCGCTTCGGCAATAGTCCGCAGCGGGACCAGCGTACTGCCGCCGCGAACCAAAGGAGCCGCCGAGCCGGACAGCTCCACTCCGTTCACGAACAGCTTGGAGCTTTTTTTGCCTTGTTTTTCGTATAACTTCACCAGCTTTTTGTAGGAATCGAGGTTCTTCACGTCCGCCAAAATAGCTTCTTGCTGCACATAAACCGCTTCGGTGACACTCCCTCCGCGCTCAAGCATCTCCGCGGCGGCGTTCAGCGCCTTGCCCTGTTCCCGGATCGATTCCAGACGCGCAATCATTTCCGGCGTCAGCTTGGCGGAGTATTTGTTCAGCAGCAAATCGGCGAGTACTGCGCCTGCAGGCTTGTCGCCGTTGTGGCTGATGGCATTTAATAGCCCCCGATAGCCGTTATGGCCTTTGTAGGTTGCCGCTGTTACGGTTTCTTTGTACGTGGTCTCGGTCACCGTAGTTTTATTGAGGGCTGACGCCTTGTCTTTGTTTGAGGGACTGTTGTTTGTGTTTTTGCCTTCGTTTTTGCCTTCGTTTTTGCCTTCGTTTTTGTCTTCGTTATTACCCTCGTTATTACCCTCGTTTTTGTCCTTGTTTCCGTTCTCACTTTTGCTTTTGCCCGATCCGGCTTTTTCGGTATCCACGGCTTGTTTCTGAATCAAAGCGCCTTTATTGTCTTTCGCATCCTTCGCGTTTTCAGGAACTTCCCGGGAAGCCTCCCGTGTCAAAACGTTTGAGTCTGTTGAGTTTTCTCCTGCTTGACCGCCAACTGATTGCTCCGGCTCTTTAGCCGTGCTGCCGCCGGTTGATTGCTCCGGCTCTTTAGCCGTGCCGTCGCCTGTTTCCTTCTCCTGATTTTTTTCGGGGGCTTCACCGCTTTTACCAGTTTGCGTTTGTTGTTCTTCCGCTTGTTTCTTCTCTTGTCCGTTCCCTGCGTGTTCCGGTTTGGCAAGCACCGTACCGGCCGTTAGGCTGGTGGCAAGGAAGCAGGTAAGGAGTATGTACAGGCTTTTTTTCATGATGTGAATCCTCCTTGATGTAAGATTACCGTATATTTCGGCCGCCGCCTGGTTCGGCATTAGAGGCCCAAGAGAATTTGAGCCGAAGTTCCCAGAGAATCTGGATAACGCGCGACAGCGTTTCCACCAACTGTTAGCTTTCCGATCCGAGTAAAGCCGATTGTCCGGCTAATAGGCCTTTTCTACGACTCTGACATACCGGGCTGCTGCCTATCATATCCTCTGATATAGACCGGACAAGGCGAGGTGGGAGCTGTGAGCAACGGACGGATGACGTTCCGTTTTGATACCGAAAGAGTGGACGGAGAGCGTGGACTCCGGGAGGTGGTTCCCGGCAATGAATACGAAGAAGACCGGCTCAGGGGAAAAGGGTCCGAAGTGTACGATATGGAGCTGATCACTCCCGCCGGCAAAAAGCGGACAGAAAGCGGGAACGGGAGAACTTTAAACCGGGAGCGGGCACCGCAGAGCAGTTCCGGGCCGGAGGAGGTAAAAACAACATCAAATACGGTATCACAACCAAGCCAACACCCGGTACCGGATACGGACCCGGCACAAAAAGAAACGGAGGTGTGGATCGTACCCGACCTTGAGGCGCGTCATTCGTCTTCGGGGAGAAAACCAGATCAGGAGCGATTTGGACCGCCTTCCGCAGATGAAAGCCCGAGGCGGAGAAGCAGGTGGACCGGCACGCAGGAGAAGGAATGGGAGAGTACAGGAGAAGCGCCCAGACTCATCTGGGATGGCGAGCCGGCCGCTTACCGGATTCCGCCGCAAGCGGATGCGGCAGGCTATCAAGAAACCCCTCAAATCTGGGACCGGGAGGATGAGTGGGAGGCACGGCTGGATCCCGGTTTAAAAAATTTTCAAGAAGCAGAGCTGGAGCGGGAGCTGGAGACACGCTTTCAGCCTGTGTGGAAACAATCCGAGCCGCCGGGCCGGAAAAGGGCAGCGTCAGGGCGAAACGAGGAACGATACCCGCCCTCTTCCGGGTACGGGCGGCAACCGGATTCTCCTTACCCGGACAGGGAAGACCCGGATGCCGAGTGGAACACGCTGCTTCAGGGCGATTTGTATTTCCCGCGCCCCGAACGTCAGACAACCCGGGCTTCCGGCGGTTCGGGCGGCTATTACAGCAAGCGGCCGTCGTCCTGGTGGAAATTCGCCATATCCGCCGCGGGTGCGCTCGGCACCGGGCTGCTGCTTGGCTATGCCGCGCTGTCCTTCTTCGGCGGCATGTCCGGATCGGATGCGCCGCCAGCGGATTCGGCGGTCCGGGGCGGACCGGCTATCCGCGAGCAGGCCGCCGGCGGTGCGCCTGACGGCGGTGCGGTTAGCGGAGACGCGGCTGCGGACGGCCTTGCAGGCGAAGACGGTCCGGCGGGGCTGGGCACCTCAGGACTGCCGATCGGCAGCCCCGGAGCAGCGGGCGGGGTCGCCGTCCGCATTGAACCGCAGCGCTATTACCTGCTCCAATACGGCGTGTTCAGCTCGCCGGAAGGGGCGGCCAAAGCGCAGCAGGAGCTGCTGGCCGCGGGTCTTGCGGCCGGCTTCGACCCGGCGGACGGCAGCCGGGTATACGCGGGCGTGTCGCCCGACCGGGAGCAGGCCAAGCTGCTGAGCAACCGGCTGCAGACCCGCGGCATCGAGCTGTACGTCAGGGAGCTGGCGCTGCCTTCTCCCGCCCAAGCGGCGTTCAGCGGGGATGCGGAGACGGTCAACCGGTTTTTTGAGGTCAGCGGCAGATTGGCCGCGGGGCTTGGCAGCTTGTCGGCTTCGCTGCTGGGCGGCGGAGCGGGCGCGTCCGGTGCGGATCCGGCTCTCCTTCCGGATCTGCATCTGGAATGGACGGAAGCGCTCAAAAACCTGCAGACCGGACTTTCTCCCGAGACCCGCCAGGTATGCGCTGAGCTTGAGAACGCAGTGACACGCGCCATCTCGGCCTGGGAGGAATACGGCAAAAACAAAGCCGACGGTCTCCTGTGGGAGATGCAGGCGGCAACAATGAGCTTTTGTATGGGACAAAAAGAATTAGTGCGGCAGATGAGCCTGTAACTGCAGAGGAAAGCCGGCTTCAGTCCGGGAACGGACCCGTAAGCGGCGGCAAACCCGCGGATGCGGCCAACCGTCCCGTCGGCTCCACCAGATTGGGACCCGCTACGGGGCAGAACCGTCTTTACCAAGAAGTTCAGCTTGACCGCCGGCTTTCGGGCCGGCTTTTTTACGTTTGTTCGTCTGTTATCTCCATAAGTAAGCGCTTGCCTGTAAAGCGGGGAAAACCGGAACAGCGAGGCTGCTTTGGTAAACATTCCCGCACCCGATTTAGCGTTTGTATTGCATCCCGTTTCACCGTATAATAAATAGGGTGTCAAAAAATGGCGAGGGAAGACTGCGATGAAGAAGAAAAATGCGGGAACACTGATTTTGTTTCTAATTTTAGGCTGGCTTGCAGGGGCGTGGATCGCCAAGCTGCTTGAGCCGGTTAAGGCGCTGTCTTTTCTAACGGCATCGACCATAATTAAATGGTCGCCCCAGGCCGATTTGGACATCATCACCTACAACATAAACTTACAATTCAAACTTTGCCTGTTGAGCCTTGCCGGTATGATTACTGCCGTATGGCTGTACCGCAGGCTGTAACTATCCTCACCGACTCCCTGACAGGAAAGGAACGCTGACCGTGACTTCACATCCTAGCCGTCCGATTATCCTTGCTTCAGGCTCTCCGCGCAGGAGGGAGCTCCTGTCCCTGCTTGGCCTGCCGTTTGAAGTGATTCCCAGTGAAGCCGGCGAGCAGACGCCGCCGGGGATGCCGCCGGACGAGATCGTCCGGACGCTTGCGCTCCGCAAGGCTGAAGCTGTGCTTTCCGCCGCGGGAAACGGCGGTCCGGTCGTTATAGGAAGCGATACGATCGTCGTTTTGGACGGGGAAGTGTTGGGCAAACCGCGTAATCCGGACGACAGCAGAAGAATGCTGGCCGCGCTTCGTGGCCGTACACACCGGGTATACACAGGTGTGGCCTGCATCGGCATGCCGGAAGGCAGACGAACCGTCAGCCACCGCATGACGATGGTTACCATGCGAAATGTGACGGATGAGGAGATCGAAGCCTACATACAAAGCGGCGAACCCGCTGACAAAGCCGGCTCCTATGCGATACAAGGCCTGGGAGCTTTATTGGTGGACCGTATCGAAGGCTGTTATTTCAATGTGGTGGGGCTACCGCTGTCGCTTCTTGGCGGCATGCTGGCTGAGTTTGGCCTGCATGCGCTGAAGCCCCGGACAGACTAATCCGTTTTTAGTTATTATCGGCAGGTTATAAGCGGCGTATTACGGATGGCTGGATGGAAGGCTGCTTTCATCCAGCTTAAGCGTGAACGCGGACCGGAGGGAGACACGGATGGAGTCGCAGGGTTTTATGCTACGCGAACTCCCCCATGAGGAACGACCCAGAGAACGCATGCTGCAGTATGGGGCGGAATCATTGAGTCAAGCCGAATTGTTGGCTATTTTGCTGCGGACGGGCACCCGGCGCGAATCGGCCGTAACGCTGGCCCAGCGCTTGCTTAGCCGGCCCGGGGGCCTGCGCGGCCTTGCCGATCTGTCGGTCGCCGAACTGACCGCCGTCAAGGGGATTGGACCGGCCAAAGCCGTCCAGCTTAAGGCGGGAATCGAACTGGGACGGAGAATGTCGGTCGCGAGATGGAACCGGCCTTCGGCGATCCGCAGTCCGGGCGACGCGGCGGATATCCTGTCCGAGCAGCTGCGTTATCTGCAGAAGGAACATTTTATTTGTCTTTTTCTGGACACCAAAAATCAGATTATCGCCCAGGAAACGCTCTCCATGGGAAGCCTGAACGCCTCTATCGTGCATCCGCGCGAAGTGTTCCGGGCAGCCATCAAGTGCAGCAGCGCTTCCATCGTGTGTGCGCATAATCATCCGAGCGGCGATCCTACGCCCAGTCCTGAAGATATTACTTTGACCGCCAGACTGGTACAGGCCGGTGAAATTGTCGGAATCGACGTGCTGGATCACCTGATTATCGGCGACGGACGCTACGTAAGTTTGAAAGAAAAAGGACTCATGTAATATAATGTCCTAGATTTACGACGAAAAGGAGAATACAGCATGTTAGGTGGCTTCACGAAAGACTTGGGAATAGACTTGGGAACGGCGAATACGCTGGTATATGTAAGAGGCAAAGGCATTGTGGTCAGAGAACCTTCCGTAGTGGCCATCCGGACCGACACGAAGACGATTGAAGCGGTGGGCGAATCCGCCAAAAAAATGATCGGGCGCACCCCCGGCAACATCCGTGCGATCCGTCCGATGAAAGACGGCGTCATTGCCGATTTTGACACGACCGCAACGATGATTAAATATTTTATCCGCCAGGCACAGAAGCAGCGCTCCATGTTCCAGCGCCATCCAAACGTTATGGTTTGCGTACCGTCCGGCATCACCGCCGTTGAACAGCGCGCCGTCGAGGATGCGACGAAGCAGGCGGGAGCCCGTGAAGCCTACACGATCGAAGAGCCGTTTGCGGCGGCAATCGGCGCGGATCTGCCAGTATGGGAACCTACGGGCAGCATGGTCGTTGATATCGGCGGCGGTACAACCGAAGTGGCGGTCATTTCCCTTGGCGGCATCGTAACCAGCCGCTCCGTGCGTGTGGCGGGCGATGAGATGGATGAAGCGATCATCCAGTACATCAAACGGCAATACAATCTGATGATCGGCGAACGCACCTCCGAGCAGCTGAAGATGGACATCGGTTCGGCGCTGCAGCTGGAGCAGACCGAAACGATGGAGATTCGCGGACGCGACCTGGTGACGGGCCTGCCGAAGACACTGACGATTACATCGGACGAAATTTGCGAAGCGCTCGCGGATACCGTAGGGGCGATCGTTGAAGCGGTGAAGGTGACATTGGAGAAATGTCCGCCTGAACTTGCAGCCGACATTATGGACCGCGGAATTGTATTGACGGGCGGCGGCGCCCTGCTCCGCAATCTTGACAAACTGCTTGCCGGCGAGACGGGCATGCCAGTGATCGTAGCTGAGAACCCGCTGGACTGCGTGGCGATCGGAACAGGTAAAGCGCTGGACAACATTCACTTGTTCAAGACGCGTTCAAGTTCGTCCCTGCGTTCGAAACGGTAATCCGGTCTGAACGTCAACCCCCTGGTACCTTTGCGCGTTTAATCGTAAGGCTCAGCCATATTTTGCGCTACAACAATGGAGTCCTGCTTTTAAGCGCGGAGACGTACCTGATTAGGAGAGAAAACGCTTGTTAGAGGGTGTTGAAACTGTTTAAGCTGTTTAGCAACAAACGATTGTTCATACTGCTGATTACCCTGGTCGTGTTCATCGTGCTGATGGGGTTTTCGCTGGGTCAGAGAAAATCACTGTCCTGGCCGGAAAATTTCCTCCGCGATACGGTTGGTTTCGTGCAAAAATTGTTCTACAAGCCCGCTGGTTACGTAGCGGGCTTGTTTGAAGATATCGGCAATTTGAACGAACTCGCCGAGGAGAACGAGCAGCTCAAGATCGCTGTGGCGCAGTTCGCCCGTGAACGCTCGGAATACAACATGATCAAAGCCGACTATGAACGCTACAAGAAGCTGCTGAACTTCACCAAAGAGCAGGCAGGACGCTATGAGGCCGTGCTGAAGGTGGGCCAGGTCATCAGCCTTTCCAACGATCCGAACAACATGACACTGGTGATCGACCAGGGCTCGAAGAACGGCATCCGGCCGAATCTGGCGGTTATTACGGATGAAGGGCTGGTTGGCGTCATCAGCCAGGTCAGTAACTTCACTTCGACCGTCAAGCTGATGACGATGATGGACGCAAACGATCCGAATTCCCAGCCGCCGATCTCCGCAACGGTGCTGAATAAGGAAGACAAGTCTTTCGGGATTATCGAGAGCTACGATCCGAAGACAAAAATGCTGAAGATGAACCGGATTCCGCCAAACGATCCGATCGCGAAAGACGATATCGTCGTGTCCTCCGGTGAAGGCGGGGTTTATCCGCGGGCGCTGCAGATCGGAGTAGTAAAGAGCGTGGGGCCCGGTGAAATGGGTCAGACCAAGACGGCAATCGTTGAGCCTTTCGCTAAATTCCAGGATTGGAAAGAGCTGATTGTCGTAGTTACCAACGAGCCGCTGGAGGCGCCAGCCGGAGCGGACGGCACGGAGGCGGCACAGTGACGGTAAATACGCGTAAATCGCTGCTGGTTTTATCGCTGTTTCTTGTTTTTTTACTTGAAAGCACCATTTTGCCCTGGCTGATTCCGGATGGCTGGCAAATGCGGATTGTACCGAATCTGGTCTTTATTCTTATTTTATTTGTATCGGTATACCATCACCGGCACACCGCTTTAATTCTTGGACTGTCCTTCGGCATGCTGCACGATATTGTGTTTTACGGCCGGATTATCGGGGGACATTCCTTTGCGATGGGGCTGTCGGCCTATCTGCTGGGACTGATCTTTCAGATTCCGCGCGCTCCGCTGCCGCTCATGATGACGGTGCTGCTGCTGGGAAGCCTAGTGCAGGACAGCCTGCTGTTCGGCATCTACAGCGTGTTCAGTCTGAACCATGAGCCATATAACTGGGCGCTGCTGCATTATATGCTGCCTACGATGCTTTTTCATTTCGCTGCCGGACTGCTTCTCTATGTGCCGGTGCGGCGTCAGCTTGAACAGCTCAAGCTGAACAGCCGCAAGGAGGAGAACTCCTGAGCGTCAGCCGCGCCTGTGAAACTTTTTTATTCGTAAGCAGGAACTTTGCGGGAAGGGCGCGAATGAAGAAGGATGGGGGGACAGGCATATGACAGCACAAACCAAGCATGCCGGCGCGAAATCGAAGCATGTGACCATCAAAGGCATCAAAGACGGCCTCGTCTTCCTGCTGGATGACAAGTGTCCCTTTGAAGAACTGCTGGACGAGCTGCGATATAAGCTGGAGCACAGCCATCAGAATATTTTGACCGGACCAATCGTTCATGTCGATGTCAAGCTGGGCGAACGGACGGTGACGGAAGAGCAAAAGGAAGCGGTTCTGGACATCTTGAGAGGGCAGGGGAATCTGCTGATCCGGTCGGTGGAATCGCTGGACCCGGAGCCCGAAGTGAAGGAAGATCCAAACGCGCTGTTTACGATGAGCGGCATCGTCCGCTCGGGACAGGTGCTGCATCATAGAGGAAATCTGTTGTTTTTGGGCGATGTGAATCCCGGCGGGACGATCACCTGCACCGGAGACATCTATATTCTGGGCGCGCTGAGAGGAATGGCGCATGCCGGGGTGGAGGGCAATGAGGAAGCGGTAATTTGCGCTTCGCTGCTCGCTCCCACGCAGCTGCGCATCGCGGATATGATCAGCCGTCCGCCGGACGAATGGGAGACCCGGGAGAGCAGTATGGAGTTCGCCTACTTGCTGGACGGTGTGATGCAGATCGACAAAATGCACAATATCGCGAAATTGCGTCGGGAGTTAAATGTGTTTAAAGGGGTGTAGCATCCATGGGAGAAGCGATCGTCGTAACCTCGGGTAAGGGCGGCGTAGGCAAGACAACCACAACGGCCAACATCGGAACGGCGCTTGCGCTGCAGGGCAAAAAAGTATGTCTGGTCGATACCGATATCGGGCTGCGGAATCTGGACGTCGTAATGGGACTGGAGAACCGGATCATCTATGATTTGGTGGATGTGGCCGAAGGACGGTGCCGCCTGAACCAGGCGCTTGTCAAGGACAAGCGGTTCGATGAGCTTTATATGCTGCCTGCCGCGCAGACCAAAGACAAGTCCGCCGTTTCTCCGGAGCAGGTCAAGGACATTGTCCTGGAGCTGAAAAAAGAATACGAATATGTCCTGATCGACTGCCCCGCAGGCATCGAGCAGGGGTTCCGCAACGCCATTGCGGGAGCCGATAAAGCGATTGTCGTCACAACGCCTGAGAACGCGGCGGTCCGCGACGCCGACCGGATTATCGGTCTGCTGGAGAATTCGCATGTCGAATCGCCGAAGCTGATCGTCAACCGGATTCGTCCGGGCCTCGTCAAATCGGGGGACATGCTCGATATTGAAGACATTCTCCAGGTGCTGAACATCGACCTGATCGGGATCGTCCCCGATGATGAACTGGTGATCAAAGCCGCCAACACCGGCGAACCAACGGTGATGAACCCGGATTCGGCCGCGGCCATTGCTTACCGCAACATCGCGCGCCGCATATTGGGTGATGCGGTGCCGCTGATGCAGCTTGACCGCAAGAAAAGCGCATTTACGCGGTTTAAGAAATTTTTTGGCATGGGCTGAACCCGGCCGTTGTACTTAAGTGTTCTGACCTAATTATACGTATACACAGCAAACGAGCCGTTCCTGGCCTATCGGACAGGGAACGGCTCGTTTTTTTGTGCTAAGACAGAGTATAGACGATTCGCAGCAAGTAAGATGACAGTAAAGCGGTTATCGCCGCAACTCCATATGCAGCAGGGGAAAAGGTTTGCCGGCCCCGTCCAGCTCCGACCGGCCGGTCTGCTCGAACCCGTACCGGCGGTAAAACGTCACTGCCTGGGTGTTCTGCTCGTTGACGTCAACCTGCAGCGGGCCTTCGGCCAGTCCTTCCGCATGCTTCAGCAGCGCGCGGCCAATTCCCTGTCCATGCCGGGCCGGATGGACGAACAGCATCTCCACTTTATCACCGCTGCGGCCCAGGAACCCTGTTGCAGCGCCGTCTTCCGTATGGGCGACCCACAGCTCAGCTTCGCGAAGCGCACCAGTGCGGATCAATTCATGGTAGAACTGGAAATCGGCTTCCGGCAAAAAATCATGCGTCTGACGCACAGCATGGAACCAAATTTCGGCCAGCTGGCCGTATTCCGCCTCTTGAAAGGCGGCTATGTGATGATTCATTTTTTTGTACCCCCTTCTATCCGCTCATTTCTTCACTTTATAGTTGAGTCAATCAGTGAATCGGTCCGGCGTGGTGTCCAAGCTTTGTCTTGCCACCGGTTGTCTTGCCACCGGTTGTCTTGCCGCTGGTTGTTTGGCTGCCGGTTGTCTTGCCGCTGGTTGTAATGCCACCGGTTGTAATGCCACCGGTCGTATTGCCACTGGTTGTATTGCCGCCGGTTGTATTGCCGCCGGTTGTCTCCCCGCCCGTTGTCCTGCCGTTTCCCGGACGCAGTGCCAGAACACCTATGCCCAGCAGAAGCAGCGCAAGTCCCAGCCAGGCCAGAGGCGTCAGGGATTCCCCGATCACCAGCACACCGAGCAAAGATGCGGTAACCGGTTCCGCCATCGACAAAGTGACCGCGCTCGATGCCGGCAGCTTCTGAAGTCCCGAGGTGAACAGCAGATAAGCGATGCCGGTTGCTGCGATGCCGATATGCAGGGCGGCCGCGGCTCCGTTCAGCGTGACCAGCCAGGACAGGTCGCCGGCCAGCAGCAGCGGAGACAGCATCAGTCCGCTGAGGCAGAACACGGCGCTCGCGGCGGTCTCCGCGTTATGCTGCGCCAGCAGCCGTTTGCTTGCCAGCGTATAGAAAGCAAAGGTTGACCCCGCTCCGGCCGCCATCAGCAGGCCGGCTACACTGGCTTCGCCGCCCAGCCTGCCGGAGAACAGCAGACAGGCTCCCGCAATCGCGCACAGCGTGGCCAGCCGCCAGGCGGCGGAAGGTCTGCGCCCGTACACCAGCCACTCCAGAATTCCGGTCATCACGGGAGCACTGGCCAGTGTGACCACTGTGCCAACCGCGATGCCCGTGTGCCGGACGGCGGTGAAAAACAGCGGCTGGTACAGCGCCATCGCCAGCGCCGAAATCAAGAGCGGCATAACCGGCAGCCCGCGTAAATTCAGCCGCCGCCGGCATAGGGAATAGGCGGCGAGGAACAATCCTCCCACCAGCACGCGAACCGCTCCAAAGGCGAGCGGCGAAGCGGTATTGGGGGCAAGCGCCTGGGCCGTCCCGGTCGTGCCCCATAAGAGCGCCGCCAGCAGCACGGCTGCGGCGGGCATTTTTTTATCCATCCGTACATCTTCCTCCAAAGTGCCAGAGTTGGCGCAAATGATCCTTTCCCACTCTATCTCACTTTGGAAAACCCAATTTAGCCTGAATACAGATGTTCGTTGTTTTAGGGTAAGTTTTTGCGGTACATGGCCGGAGCCATTCCGGTGTGACGGGTAAAAGCTTTGATGAATGAGGCGGTATACGCATAACCGATTTCTTCGCCAATCACCGTAACCGAAAGTGAAGTCTCCCGCAGCAGACGTTCCGCTTCCTTCATTCTCAGCTCGTGGATGTAGGCGGCCGGGGCGAGGCCCGTGGTTTTTTTGAACCAGGCGGCATAATAATTCGGGTGGTAATGCTCCATTTCCGCCAGTACGTCAACCGATAAGACCTCTTTGTAATGCTTGTGAATGTACTCTATGGACGGGGAAGCGCTGCGGGGGAGTTTACCGCACACATACCGGATCAGATGGGACAAAGAAGAAGCGTCTCCCGGACGCTCCGCTTCGCTCAGCAGCAGCGACATCAGGGCGCTCCACTGCGGGTCCATCTCCATAAAAGCCGGTCCGGGCGCGGTTCCCTGGATTGGCGGCGGCAGGTACAGCTTCGGGATATCGAGCACCAGGAAACGGTTGCGGCCCGGCGAGTGGAAGCTGTGACCGCAGCTGGGCGGCAGATAGAGGAAGTTTCCCTCCTGTACCGTCATTTGGCCCCACGCCGTCTGCAGGTTCATCGATCCAAGCAGCGGAAACAGCAGTTGCGCGTATCCGTGCTCGTGGATCTCCACCTCGGTGGTGTAGCTTCTTGTCTCGCATACCGTCTGCCTTAACTCGTCCATCGTTCCATTCCCTCCGTTTCTTCTATTATGTGCCTGTTCGCCGGCTTAAGGCAAGAGCTTCCATGCGAAGATCAGCGGGAACCGGCACAGCTTGTTCTAATCGCCGCGGGACCTCATAACATGTAAAGAGAACAAGCCCGCCGGAGGGATGAATATGGATCCGAAGACCAATATCAGACATCGCCGGAAAGAGAGAATCCGCAGCCTGCTTGAAGTGCCGTCTCCCGATAGATCTGCCGTTACGCCGCTTCGCTTAGCCGGGGAACCCCCTCCTGTCAGGGAGCATGAAGAGACAGCCGTAGCCGGAATGCACAGCTCCCGGTTTGCGGAACCGGAGCCGGACCCCGAAGCGCTGTGGAAAGCCCAACGTCAGGAGTGGAAAAAGGAAAAGAACGGCGGCGGTAGCCGGTTTCTGCGCAGTTTGCTGCGGCGCACCGGCGCGGCGCTCCTGGTGTTCGCCCTGGTCTGGGGGCTCTTTATGCTCCGGCAGCCGTGGACTGCGGAAGCCCGGCTCTGGATTACCGACGCGTTGACCCGGGATATGGATTTTGAAGCGGCCCGTGTATGGTATGCACAGCATTTTGAAGGCACCCCCGCCTTTTTGCCGAGCTTTGGCATGAAGGACGAGCCCGCGCACCGTGTATCCGCCCGCCGCAAGCTTCCGCCTCCAATAGAGGGGACGCTAGTGCAGCCTTTTGCCGCTTCGCTTACGGGGGTGGAGCTGGCGCCGGATGAAGGGAAAAACAATGACAATCCCGCTGTCCTCAGCATTGACACGGGCAGGGTGCAGTCGGTCGCGCGCGACAGCCGGGGCGGGATTAAAGTCACAGTCAGCCATACAGGCGGCCTGACAGCGGAATATGGACTGCTCGGCGGGACGAAACTGGCGCCCGATGACTGGCTGGAAGCCGGCGAGGCAGTTGGCTGGCTGGCGCCTGTCCCCGGTCGTGCTGGACAGGAAATGACCCCGCCTGAAACGCCTACGCTGTTTTTTGCGATCCGTAAAGATGGCGTTTATATCGATCCGTCCGATGTGGTGGATTTTGATTAGGATCGGCGGAATTACGTTATCGCTGCACCCGCTTTTTGTAATCATCATGCTGCTTTCCGTTTTGACCGGACAGTTTCTTGAGCTGCTGACGCTGTTTGCGATTGTCCTGATCCATGAGTTTGGACATGTGGGCGCGGCGCGGATGTACGGGCTGGATGTTGTGTCAGTGCAGCTGCTCCCCTTCGGGGGCGTAGCTGTCGTGGAAGATCACGGCCGAATGACCGCCGGAAAAGAGATTATCATTGCGCTGGCAGGTCCGCTGCAAAATGCGGTGATGCTCTCCGCCGCCTGGCTGCTGCTCTCGGCGGGTTGGGGGAATCCGGAGTTTTTGCAGTATTTGATCCACGCGAACACGGTTATCGCGCTGTTCAATCTGCTGCCGGTCCTTCCGCTCGACGGGGGGCGGATCGTACGCGCCGCGGTCAGCGCGGTCACGCCCTATTACTTCACCCTCCTGTGGAGCGGGCGGATCAGCATCGCGGCCAGCGCGGGAATTGTGGCGTATTCGCTCCTGCCGCTGCTGTCAGGAAACGGTCCGCTGCTGAATCTGCTTTTGATCGGCGGTTTTTTGTTCGCAACCAATTTGCAGGACCAGCGGAACCTCCCTTACCGTTTTCTCGCCTTTCTGACGCACCGCAACACGGAGTCCGACCGGAGGCTGGCGGAAGGCGGTACCGCCCGGCCGATTGTTGCGCCGTCCGCGAAACCTTTGGAGTCCGTTTTGCGTCTATTTAGACGAAACCACTATCATTTAATTTATGTCGTCAATGATCAGGGGACGATTGTTGCCGTTGTGCCCGAGCAGCGGCTTGTGTCGTCTTTTTTACGGATATCTTGAGCAACCAGGGGTGAGCCCATGAAACAAATGATCGTCCACTGTACGCAGCACACGACGCGAATGGCCCTGCTGGAAGGGGGGCGTCTTGTCGAATACGCCGCGGAAAGCGATCATCAGCCGGGACGTGTCGGCAGTTACTATAAGGGCCGGGTGGTTAATGTTCTGCCGGGAATGCAGGCGGCTTTTGTCGATATTGGACAGAAAAAAAACGCCTTTTTATACATCGATGACGTCCTTCATCCCCATCTGGAGCGGCAGCCCGCGGTCAAACCGTCCATCGACATGCTGCTGAAGCCGGGGCAGGAGCTGATCGTGCAGGTGAAGAAAGAGCCTCACGGCGGCAAGGGAGCGCGGGTGACGACCCATTACACCCTTCCGGGGCGCTGGATGGTGTATATGCCTTATGCGGATTACGTTGGCGTCTCCAAAAAAATTGTCCGTGATTCCGAACGCGTCCGGCTGAAGGCGGTGGGCGAGCAGCTGCGTCTGCCGGAAGAAGGCATTATTTTACGTACGGTTTCGGAGGACGAGCCCGCCGAATCGGTCGAACGTGACCTTGTTTTCCTGCGCGGGGAGTGGCAGCGGATCCTCCGCCGGGGCGAGACCATGTCCGCGCCTTGTCTCCTGCACAGCGATCTGACGATCGTGCAGCGGTTCATCCGCGATGCGCTGGATCCGCGGAACGACGAACTGATCCTGGATGATGCCGGGCGGGCCAGTGAAGCCGAGCATTTTTTAAATGAAATGGCCCCGTCAGGCCACAGGCCCGTGAAGCTGTATAAGGCCGGAGGTTCGGTGTTCGACGAATACGGCGTTTCGGACCAGCTGAAACGCAGCTTCGGGCGCAAAATTACCCTCGACGGCGGAGCGACCCTGGTCTGGGATGAAACGGAGGCGCTGACCGTGATCGACGTCAACACCGCGCAGTACACTGGCGGCGCTTCGCTGGAAGAGACGGTGACGCAGACGAACCTGCTGGCGGCCGAAGAGATTGGACGGCTTGTCCGGCTGCGGGATACCGGAGGAATGATCCTGGTCGATTTTATCGACATGCAGCAGCAGGACAACCGGAGGCTTGTGATGCAGCGGCTGGAGCAGGTGGCCGGAGCGGACCGGACCAAAACGCATATTCTCGGCTGGACCCGGCTTGGTCTGCTGGAAATGACCCGCAAAAAAGCCCGGCACGACACCGCAGGGGTGCAGCGCAAGCTGTGTCCCTGCTGCGGCGGGACAGGCAGAGCCGGACAATGGCCGGAGGAATAAACAAGATACGCGATACACTTAAACTGCATTATATAGACTGAACTATTGAATGACAGGAAAAAGGAGATGGCACGGAGGGAATTTGGAGATGGAGGAGCGAACGCGCTTGCCTTTATTTTCGGAGTTCTCCCGCTAACTGGTCCTACCATTCAAGAACTCCGAAAATAACAGCAACCGGAAGTCCCAAATTCACCGCAGTGACAGCTCCGCCCAACCTGTCCCTCTTAAGTTCAGTCTATATAACGGACGAAATAACGGACGAACATACATCTTGACTGCGGAAACGATGCGTGTTAGAATCATCAAGTATGTGTCCGGTAGATCATCTTCCTGCACATGCTGTAACCGCTCCGATCGGGTACCCCAAGCGCCTATCCGGCGACGGATAAGGCCACCTGGATGCAGGCGAGTCTGAGACATGAGGAGGTGCAATGAGAATGTACGCAATTATCGAAACCGGCGGCAAACAATACAAAGTCCAAGAGGGCGATGTACTGTACATCGAGAAACTGAATGCTGAAGACGGCGCAAGCGTAACGTTTGACCGTGTTCTGGCTGTTTCCAGCGATAACGGTTTGACTGCAGGAACTCCGCTCGTAAGCGGCGCGTCCGTAACGGCCAAAGTCGAAAGACACGGTAAGGGTCAGAAGGTTGTAGTTTACAAATACAAACCGAAGAAGAACTACCACAAGAAACAAGGCCATCGTCAACCGTACACAAAAGTAACCATCGAGAAGATTCAGGCGTAAGAAGGTGCGTTAATGATTAACGTACGGATTACACGGGAATCCGCTCGGGGTGCGATCGCGTCCTTTGAGGTCAAAGGTCATGCCGGCTATGCCCGGCGCGGCGAAGATATCGTGTGTGCCGGCGTCTCGGCCGTTACGGTCGGTACCGTCAACTCGATTGAGGCTTTGGCCGGGGTGTCTTTGAACACCTCCGTGAAGAACGGATTTGTCAGCGGATCTGTTCCGCTCATTGATGATTCTTCGCAGTCGGACAAAGTACAGCTGCTGCTGGAATCCATGGTCGTCATGCTGAACGATATCGCAGCTTCATACGGAAAGTATATTCAAATACAGGAAGTTCATCATTAGAAGAAGGAGGAACTCAACATGTTGCAAATGAACCTTCAGTTGTTCGCATCCAAAAAAGGTGTAGGTTCGACGAAGAACGGACGCGACAGCCGCGCGAAACGCCTTGGCGTGAAACGTGCGGATGGTCAAACCGTTACCGGCGGCAGCATCCTCGTCCGTCAACGCGGAACGAAGATTCACCCGGGAACGAACGTTGGCATCGGCTCGGACGACACTTTGTTCGCGAAAGTGGACGGCGTTGTGAAATTCGAACGCCTTGGCCGCGACCGCAAGAAAGTGAGCGTATATCCGGTTGAAGTCGCTCCTGTAGCGGCTGCTCTGGAAGCGTAAGCTTGGCCGACATACGAACTAGGAAGCCTCCGGCATCATGTGCCGGAGGCTTTTCGCCTTTTTATAGGCACTGCGGTTATCCTAGTTTGCGTGGTGAACGCGGTGAAACAGGGACTGGCAAGGATCGCCGAGCAAGTGGCGGGTTATGTGCCGGCTAAAGGGTAAGGCCTGCAAAGGGCCAGGAAGAAGGGGGAAGTATTTTCCGCCCAAACGCAAGTTTGGGATGAACGGCGAATATTCCCTATGGTATACTGAAGATTAGTGAGCGCTTAGTGCATGCGGTGTACTGCCGCCAATGCATGGTTTGGAATTCATGGCCGGGGGACGGGGAAAAGGAATGAAATCCTGGAAGAACGCCATCGCTGCCGCGATGCTGTCTGTTGCGGCCCCTATGGTTGTCCTGTATATAGCGCCGTCCGTATGGACGATGGCGCTGCTGTTCTTATGGATCGCCGCGGTGCTGGCGGCGGTGCAGTTCTGGAACAACAGGCACTACGAACGGGAACGCAAAGCGCAGGAGCTCAGTCTCCAGCAGGCGTCCATCCGGACGCTGAATCACCATCGACATGACTGGATGAACGAGCTGCAGGTGCTGTATGGCTACATTCAGCTCGGCAAGCCTGATAAATCGGTTCAATGTGTGGAAAGAATAAGGGAACGGATGGCGGTCGACAGCCGGATCTCGAAGCTGGGTATCCCGGCGCTCGTCTTCTATCTGCAGTCGTTCCGCACCTTCGGCGGAAGCCTTCAGCTGGAAGTGGAGATCGAAGAGGAGCTTCAACTGGCCGGACGTATGGCGCCGGAAGAAGGCGAAGAACTGGCCTCCATGGTAAGCCGGATTGTCCGGGCCTACCAATACGGAGGACTGGCTCCTCAAGGAGAGAGCCGGAAGCTGGTGCTCTCCTTCCGGGAAGAGAATACCGACCTCATCGTGGGTTTTACGGCTTTTGCTCCATCCGGCAGCGAAAGCATGCTGAAGCAGCAGCTGGACTCGATATTAGATAAGACAAAATGGAAAGCGGAGCAGAAGGAGCCCGGAGGGGTTTCGTTTCAACTGCGGCTGCCGCTTAAGTAAGGAAGGTGCAGCATGTTTGTAGATAAAGCCAAAATTTATGTAAAAGGCGGCGACGGAGGGGACGGTCTGGTCGCGTTCCGCCGGGAGAAGTACGTGCCGGAGGGCGGCCCTGCGGGCGGCGACGGCGGCAAAGGCGGGGATGTCATTTTCCGTGTTGACGAAGGTCTGCGCACGCTGATGGACTTCCGCTACCAGCGCCACTTCAAAGCCCAGCGCGGCGAAAAAGGACGGAACAAAAGCCAGCACGGCGCAGGAGCCGACAATATGGTGGTGCGGATTCCTCCGGGGACCGTCATCATTGACGACGATTCCGGTGAAGTGATCGCCGATATGACCCGTCACGGCCAGCAGATCGTTGTAGCGCGCGGCGGACGGGGCGGACGGGGGAATATCCGGTTTGCTACACCGGCCAATCCCGCACCCGAGCTGGCCGAGCACGGCGAAGAAGGCCAGGAGCGTTATATCGTGCTGGAATTGAAGGTCATGGCTGACGTAGGTCTGGTCGGGTTCCCCAGCGTGGGTAAATCCACCCTGCTGTCGGTCGTGTCGGCCGCAAAACCAAAGATCGGAGCCTATCACTTCACGACCATTACTCCGAATCTCGGCGTGGTCGATATCGGCGACGGGCGCAGCTTCGTTATGGCCGATTTGCCGGGTCTGATCGAAGGCGCAAGCGAAGGTGTCGGTCTTGGACACGAGTTCCTGCGCCACGTTGAGCGGACGCGGATCATCATTCATGTGATCGACATGGCCGGCTCCGAAGGACGCGACCCGTTTGAAGACTGGGTCAAGATCAATGATGAGCTGCGCCAGTATAATGCCGGCCTTGCGGAACGCCCGCAGATTGTGGCTGCCAACAAGATGGATATGCCGGAAGCGGAAGAACTGCTGGCTTCGTTCCGCGAACGTGCGCTGGCGGTTAATCCGGAGCTGGAGATTATGCCGATCTCGTCCTTAACCCGCAAAGGGGTGCAGGAGCTGCTGTACCGCGCCGCTGATCTGCTGGATTCGATTCCGGAAGCGCCGGCCGTTGAGGAAGTTGCGGAGATTACGGAACGCAAAGTGTACAAGCTGGAAACCGAAGAAGACGATGCGTTTACGATTACGCGCGACAACGAAACGTTTGTTGTGAAGAGCGCCCGGATCGAACGGATGCTGAAGCGGATGCAGATGAACTCCCACGACGCCATTCTGAAGCTGGCCCGTACGCTCCGCCATATGGGCGTAGACGAGGAGCTCCGTAAGCGCGGAGCGGTTGAAGGAACGATTGTGCGGATCGGCGACTTCGAATTTGAGTTTGTCGAAGGCAGTAGTTATTATTGACAGGCTCTAAGGGGAAATAAAAAGCATAGACAGTAATCGCAAAGCGTTTTTGCCCGCGGTATTCCTCGCGGGCGGGTCAGTGCATGCGATGGAAGCAGGCTGGCCGGGGCGCGTACCCGGGCCGGCCTTTTGTTGTTCCGCAGGAGAGACGGATGTCCCTCTCCGGCGGACGGCATCCGGCGCCGCGTCAGCCGCCTGTTTTTCCGGACGGCTTGGACCAGATCAAGTGTACAACTCGCCCGTACTATGCAGTATCTACCGCTTCGCTGCCTGGATGGAAAGATCACCCGGCAGGGAATGAGGGAAAAACCTATTGCTTTTTTGGCGGAATATCCGGTATAATGTCCACTATGTAAATACATAAGTCTTTGAGGAGAGGACGTTCGTGAAAGAACGCTACTATTTGGTCCGTGAGGACATTTTGCCGGATGCGGTGCTCAAGACCATGCAGGTCAAGCAGCTGCTGGAGGCGGGAGAGGCGAAAACCGTTCATGAAGGCGTGGAGCAGGTAGGGCTTAGCCGGAGCGCTTTTTACAAATACAAGGACGGCATCCATCTGATCCATCAGCTGGAACGGGACCGGATTGTCACCATCTCGATCGACCTGGAGCATGAATCCGGCATGCTGTCCAAAGTGCTCGGCCAAGTGGCGGTTCACGGCGCGAATGTGCTGACGATTCACCAAAGCATTCCGCTCCAGGGCAAAGCCAACGTCGTGCTGTCCGTGGAAGTGTCGCATCTTAACGGAGAGCTTGGGAACATGCTCGCTTCGCTTAAGGATATGCCGGGCGTAAGAAGGGTCGGCATTGTCGGCCAGGGGTAGAGCCGGATGCACAAGACATAGCGGAAGTTCAGGCGTTAAACCGAAAATACCGTACAGGCAAGTCCGGTACGTGTGAGTTCTCATGTTTGGCGTAAAGAGAGAATGGGGGACCGCCAGCAAGCGGAAATCCCGCGGGGGAGCCCCGTATTTTGGTTAGGAGGTTGTACATGAAGCCGGTGAAGGTAGGGTTATTAGGTCTGGGAACGGTCGGTACGGGCGTCGTTCGGATTGTTCAGGGGAACCAGGAGGACCTCAGCAGTCAGGTAGGATCTCCTATCGCGATTGAGCGGATTGCCGTAAAAAATCTCGACAAGGCGCGCAGTATTGATGTGGGCAGCGCCACAGTCACCACCGATCCTTGGGAGGTTATCCGGGATCCGGAGATCGATGTGATTGTCGAAGTGATGGGCGGCATCGAGCAGACCAAAGCCTATGTGCTTGAAGCGCTGGAGCGGGGCAAACATATCGTGACGGCCAACAAAGATCTGATGGCGCTGTACGGCTCCGAAATTTTGGCCAAAGCCCAGGAGAAGCAGTGCGACGTGTTTTACGAAGCAAGTGTGGCCGGGGGCATTCCGATTATCCGGACGCTGATCGAGGGCTTTTCTTCGGACCGGATCATGAAAATTATGGGGATCGTCAACGGAACCACCAATTACATCCTCACCAAAATGAGCCGGGAAGGCGCATCCTACGATGCCGTTCTCAGGGAAGCACAGGAGTTGGGTTACGCTGAAGCGGACCCGACCTCTGATGTCGAGGGATTGGACGCCGCAAGAAAAATGGCCATCCTCGGAACGCTCGGCTTCCGCACCAATGTTGAGCTTGCTGATGTGAGCGTAAGCGGCATTTCCCAGGTGAGCAAGGAGGATATTGCGTTCGCTAAACGGCTTGGTTACGAGATGAAGCTGCTCGGCATCGCGGAACGCGACAACGACGAGGTCAGCATCAGCGTGCAGCCGACCATGATCCGCAGCGGCCATCCGCTTGCTTCGGTGGGTGGTGTCTACAACGCCGTATACGTATACGGGGAAGCGGTAGGCGAAACGATGTTTTACGGGGCTGGAGCCGGAGAGATGCCGACGGCAACTTCGGTGGTGGCCGACCTGGTAGCAGTGATCAAGAATTTGAAGCTGGGCGTCAACGGGCTGAAGCAGATCGCTCCGCATAAGCCGAAGAAGCTGAAAAGCGACGACAGTATTTTTTACAAAAATTTTCTGCTGCTACACGTCGACGATAAAGCGGGCGTATTGGCCAAAATCACGCAGGTGTTCGCGGAATACGACGTCAGCCTGGATTCGGTCGTACAGCAGGCCAATCCCAATAATCCTGATGCGGAAATTATCATCGTAACTCATGATGCCAGCAAAGCCAGTATGGACAAAGTGCTGAAGCATTTTGAAAGTCTGGAAGTCATCCGCCGGGTCAAAAGCCACTACCGGGTGGAAGGCTGAGCTCCTGCGCTGCATGGCGTCAGGATAACGGCGAAGCTTAGAGCTTGAACAGTTAGGAGACGGACAGGGTGAACGATATGCATAACAATACTAATACGGGGGCACCGCACGGTGTGAATATTGACGGCGTACGGCACCGTCCGGCCGGGCGGGTGGCGTCATGAGCCGCCAGGCTGTAAGAGTCAAAGTGCCTGCCAGCACGGCCAATCTCGGACCGGGATTTGATACGCTTGGCATGGCCCTGTCGCTGTATGCGCAAATCGAAATGAAAGAGGCGGAAGAGACCCGCTTTCATCTTTACGGCAAGGAGATGGAAGGCGTCGCCCGGGACAAAAGCAATCTCATTTACCGGGTCGCCCAAATGGTTTTTCAGGAGGCAGGCGTTTCGGTCCCTGAATTGGAGATATCGATGGTTTCGGATATTCCTTTGGCGCGTGGGCTGGGCAGCAGCGCGTCGGCGATAGTCGGCGCACTGGCGGCGGCAAACGCGCTGATCGGCGGACCGCTAGACGATGCTAGGCTGTTCGATATCGCGACCGCGCTGGAAAAGCACCCGGATAACGTCGGAGCGTCGCTGTTCGGCGGCATCGTGGCGGCGGCCTGGGATGGCGCAACGGCGTCTTATTTACGCATTGAGCCGCCCGAGCATCTGGGGGTGCTTGTAGTCATTCCTGAATTCGAGCTGGCTACCTCCAAGGCCCGCAGCGTGCTGCCGGAAACGGTGTCTGTCCGCGATGCAGTGTACAACATCAGCCGATCTTCGCTGCTGACCGCGGCATTTGCCGCAGGAAGGCTGGATCTGGTCGGCAGAGCAATGCAGGACCGGCTGCACCAGCCGTACCGCGCGCCGCTCGTTCCCGGAATGGAGACGATCCTCCGCGAAGCGGGAAGCCATGGCGCGCTTGGAGCCGCGCTGAGCGGGGCGGGACCCACCGTACTGGCGCTTACGGACATGAGAGAAGACCGACGGGCGGAACTGGAGGCATTCATGCTGAAGACGATGCGTGAACAAGGAATTGAAGCGCGGACAGCCTGGCTTGCGCCGTGCTTGATGGGAGCGGCCGTTGAACGCGTGGACGGCGATGGGGTGCAATCCGGAACATTTTTGGATATGATAAAAGGAGAAGTCGGCTCATGATCTCAATTGCAGCACTGCCGCAGGGGTCCGTATCGCATGAGGCGCTGCTCCATCTCTTCGGCGGCCAGCCGGTCCGGATCGTCCATCATAAATTGATCTCCGACGTCTTCCGTTCGACCGCCGAAGGGCGGACGGACTACAGCGTGATTCCGATCGAAAATACGATTGAGGGTTCTGTCAGCCTGCATATGGACTGGCTGGTGCATGAAGTCGACCTGCCCATGCAGGCGGAATGGATTTTCCCTTCGATTCAGAACCTGATTGTCAATCCGGGGGAGTTCACAGATGCCTCGGGGCATCAGGACTACTCCCAGATCAAAAAAATCCTGTCCCATCCCGTGGCGACAGCCCAATGCGGACAGTTTATCCGCAGCCATGCGCCGCAGGCGGAGCTAGAGCCTGTCGGAAGCACGTCCGAGGGCGTGGAGCTGGTGAAGCAGCATCCCGGTCAAGGCTGGGCGGCGATCGGCACGGCGCTTGGCGCCGCTACCCACGGTCTGGAGGTCGCGGCCAGCCGGATTACCGACCACGACAACAACTATACGCGGTTTGTCCTGGTCGGGCCGGCCAAGGTTGACCTGCCGCGCAAACCCAGCGGCTGCAAGACAAGCGTGCTGGTGACGCTGCCGGAGGACTTCCCGGGAGCGCTCCATCAGGTGCTGTCGGCCTTCGCCTGGAGAAGGCTGAACCTGTCGCGGATTGAATCCCGGCCGACAAAAAAGAAGCTGGGCACGTATTATTTTTACATCGATGTGCTGGAACCGCTGGAGTCGGTCCTGCTCCCCGCCGCCATTGAAGAGATTCAAGCGCTGGGGTGCCAGGTCCGGGTCCTTGGCTCTTATCCCACATACACCTATGAAGAAGAGAAAGCGGAGGTGCAGTAAGTTCATGGCTGAGCAATGGATCTACCTGGACGGGCAGTACGTAACAAAGGACAACGCAAAAGTGTCCGTATTTGATCACGGATTTCTTTACGGTGACGGTATTTTTGAAGGAATCCGGATTTATAACGGCAATATTTTCAAATGCAAAGAGCATCTGGACCGTTTATACGATTCGGCCAAATCGATTCAGCTGCAGATTCCGCTGACCTACGACGAAATGCGTGAGGCGATGGCCGAAACCATCCGCCGTAATGACATGCGTAACGGATATATCCGCCTGATTGTCTCGCGCGGTGTCGGCAACCTGGGGCTTGATCCCCGCCGCTGCCCGGTAGCGAGCGTCGTGATCATCGTCGAACAGCTGGCTATCTATCCGGAGCAGGCGTACCTGAACGGCTTGCGGGCGGTTTCCGTATCCCAGCGCCGCAATATTCCGGACGCGCTAAATCCGAAGATTAAATCGCTTAACTACCTCAATAACGTACTGGTCAAAATTCAGTCGAATCTGGCTGAATGCGACGAGGCCATCATGCTGAACGCGCAGGGATATGTAACCGAAGGCTCCGGCGACAATATTTTTATTATCAAAAACGGCGTAGTCACGACTCCGCCATGCTACCTCGGAGCGCTGGAAGGCATCACGCGTCTGGCGATCATCGAGCTGTGCGACAAACTCGGCATTAAGCTGAAGGAAGAGCCGTTTACGATGCACGATGTTTACGTAGCGGACGAAGTGTTCTTCACGGGAACGGCTGCAGAAGTTATTGCGGCCCGCGAAATCGACGGCCGGGTGATTGGCGAAGGCCATGCGGGACCGATTACGCTGAAGCTGCTCGAAGAATTCCGCAACATCGTCGACAAAGACGGTTACAAAGTATTTGAGAACTGATTCGGGAGAATCGCGGGACAATCTATGAAAAGCGGTAACCATCCTTCCATGGAGACATGGGAGGATTTTTTTTGCCGATAGGATGTCATTCGCCCAGGGCCTGCATAAGATGTAGTAACCAAGGAGGCGGCTGCCTACGCACAGACGAGAGGATGGGCAGGGAGCCTAATGCGGCGTCCCTCGCTAATGCTCGGCGTATGCGATTTCGGCGGTAATTCTACGGCTTCGGCCGGGGAGAACGCTGGATTGCGCGCTTTTGTAGAACGTGCTCCAAATATGTCTAGGAGGTTATTGACGAGTGAAAATCCATATGGTTAAGGAAGGCGAGTCCCTGTACACGATCTCCCAAAAATACGGGGTGCCGCTGGAAAAGATCGTCGAAGCCAATCCGCAGATTGCCGACCCGAATAAACTGAACATCGGCGATAAGGTGAAAATCCCGTCTTCGCCCGTACCGGTTCCCGAACAGGGAGATGTGTATTACAAACATACGGTAAAACAGGGCGATTCGCTGTGGAAGCTGTCCAAGGCTTGGGGGATCCCGCTCAAGGATGTCATTGAGGCGAACCCTCAGCTGAAGAATCCGAATGCGCTGCTGGTTGGTGAAGTAGTCAATCTGCCCAAAAAAACCGTACCAGGCTCCGGAACGGCCGGCCATGCGGCGCCAGGGAACGAACCGGCACCCTTAGCCCCGGCTGCTTCGGGAAAAACGGTTCCCGGCAGCAAAACGTACACAGGCCCCAAAGAGAAAGAGACAGCACCCATGCCGCCCGCTCCGCCAGTACAGCCCGCTCCGGTGCCGCCTGCGCCGGTTGAGCCGCCGCAGATCATCGTTCAGGAGCCGATGCCTCAGCCTCAGCCGGTACAGCATTCCGTTCATACCGAGGTACAGAGTCTTTATGTGCAGGTGAGCGTTCCGCAGGAAGCTCCGACCTATTACCAGCATGTTCTCGTGCCGCCGGCTCCGGAAGTGTATCTGCCGCCTTCGCCGTGCGTGGAAAACAAACCGGTATGCAAGCCGGAATGTGAGCCAGTATGTGAGCCGGTATGCCACCCGTCAATGGGATATCCCGGCCTTACGGAAAATCCGTACCATAACGATTGCCCCACACCCTATCCGTTTTACGATACACTGCCTGCACAGGCGGTAGAGCCCGCTGCAGCTTGCCCGCCGGAAATGCCCTGGGCCGCACCCGTAGAGCTTCCGTATTCCTGCCCGCCGTATGGAGGATATTCCCCGGTAATGCCGGCGGCTATGGAAGAATGCCATTCGCCGCAAACGCCCGGATATGGAATGACGGCCGGGGCCTATCAAGGATTCTGCCCGCCGTACGGCTATGGAGCGCCAGGCTTTCATCCTGCGGTTCCTTTCCCGCAGCAAGCTTATGCTCAGAGCGGATTGCCTCAAGCGTACCAGCCCGGGTATGGTTATCCCGGCCAGGTTCCTGGATTCGGGGCACAAGATCAGATGATGCATGGGATGATGGATTACGAATATCCGCATGCGATGAGCCAGGGGCAATCAGCCGGTATGCATATTCCAGGATCAGTCGGGCCTAAGTCTGTAGCACTGCCTTGGCCGGCTTGCAACTGCCAGGATAGCTATGCGCATGACACATCGCAGTTTCCGATGCAGGGCCAAGGCATGCAAATGCATGGCATGCAGACCCAAGGTATGCAGTTCCAAGGTATGCAGACCCAAGGTATGCAGTTCCAAGGTATGCAGACCCAAGGCATGCAGGGGGATATGACTCCGTGGTCCCCGCTTCCTGAGCTGCCATCCTTACCGCAGGACCTAATGGCTGGACAGTTCGATTACCACAACCGGGAAGAAGAACAGGCCGAAGCTAAAATAAATGAAACGGCTCAGCAGCAAGAAGAAGTTCGTATTGAACAAAAGGAGGAAACCTCTAGCACTTCCAGCACTTCGAAAAAAGCCAAAACTGCCGCCCCTGAAAAGAAGGCGAAAGTTTCGGCAGTCGAATCGAATCGCGGTTCGGAAAAAAAACAGACAAAAGGGCAGAAAGTACGGAATACGGGAGGGCGTACGGATCAAAAGAAACGGCGTAATCCCTGGATATCCGATTGACCGTCAGTTTTAGCAGCAGTGAAGAGATGCGAGGAGAACCTGAAGAAACAGGGTTTTCCTCGCATTTGTTATGAGATTCTGCAATACAGTCCAGGAGGGAACGTAGTTGGTAAAAAATAGAGGTTGCATAACAGGGTCTAGTCGTGGTAAATTATAAATCCAGTCGCAAACGACATTGTCCACGCGGCTGAAACAAGAAAGAAATAAAAGCTTGCAAGTTGGATCGTGATATGATATATTATAGATCCGGCTGAGAAAACAAGCCGAACCAATGAGTGTTTGATCTTTGAAAACTGAACAACGAGTGAGTGGGAATCACTTCGGTGATTTCACAAATGAGAATTTATTCTCGTCAGATTCAAAATGAGCTATTCTGCTCTAACAATAACGCCAGGTACTTTAGTGCCGGGCAACCTTATTGGAGA
>NZ_JBHOFD010000058.1:0-30700 GCF_046543445.1 Paenibacillus nanchangensis | reverse complement strand
GCCTGAACTGAATAATGTTCCCTGATAGCTCAGTTGGTAGAGCACTCGACTGTTAATCGAGTTGTCACAGGTTCGAGTCCTGTTCGGGGAGCCATTTATGGAGAGGTGTCCGAGTTGGCCGAAGGAGCACGATTGGAAATCGTGTAGGCGTCACAAGCGTCTCGAGGGTTCGAATCCCTCTCTCTCCGCCACTATTTTAAGTGAACTTTTAGCATGGCCCGTTGGTCAAGGGGTTAAGACACCTCCCTTTCACGGAGGTAACAGGGGTTCGAATCCCCTACGGGTCACCATCATTTTTACTTGATTTAAGCAGAATTATCTGGTAAGATAACAAATGCTGGTCTATGGAGGCTTAGCTCAGCTGGGAGAGCATCTGCCTTACAAGCAGAGGGTCGGGGGTTCGATCCCCTCAGCCTCCACCATAGAAACCTTTTACTGACGCGGGGTGGAGCAGTCCGGTAGCTCGTCGGGCTCATAACCCGAAGGCCGCAGGTTCAAATCCTGCCCCCGCAACCAAATGCACTTATGTATCATGCCTCTTGGAACCGTGGTGTAGAGGCCTAACATGCCTGCCTGTCACGCAGGAGATCGCGGGTTCGAATCCCGTCGGTTCCGCCATTTATCTCATGATAATGTAGTGAATGTAAGGCTCGGTAGCTCAGTCGGTAGAGCAGAGGACTGAAAATCCTCGTGTCGGCGGTTCGATTCCGTCCCGAGCCACCATGTAATTTTACAACTGAATAACGCCGGTGTAGCTCAATTGGTAGAGCAACTGACTTGTAATCAGTAGGTTGGGGGTTCAAGTCCTCTCGCCGGCACCATGTTTTCCTGGAGGATTAGCGAAGTGGCCAAACGCAGCAGACTGTAAATCT
Organism: Paenibacillus nanchangensis; assembly: GCF_046543445.1. Taxonomy (NCBI): domain Bacteria; kingdom Bacillati; phylum Bacillota; class Bacilli; order Caryophanales; family Paenibacillaceae; genus Paenibacillus; species Paenibacillus nanchangensis. The sequence continues at coordinate 29,828 of NZ_JBHOFD010000058.1, read as the reverse complement.
GTTCTCGTGAGAGTTCGGTGGTTCGAATCCATCATCCTCCACCAGTTTAGGGGCATAGTTTAAAGGTAGAACAGCGGTCTCCAAAACCGTTAGTGTGGGTTCAATTCCTGCTGCCCCTGCCATCTTTATGGCATCGAATTTTAAATACCAATATGGCGGTCGTGGCGAAGGGGTTAACGCACCGGATTGTGGCTCCGGCATTCGTGGGTTCAAGTCCCATCGATCGCCCCATTTAAGAATTTGAGAACGGCATTGGGGATTAGCCAAGCGGTAAGGCAACGGACTTTGACTCCGTCATGCATAGGTTCGAATCCTATATCCCCAGCCATTTATGCGGACGTGGCTCAGCGGTAGAGCATCGCCTTGCCAAGGCGAGGGTCGCGGGTTCGATTCCCGTCGTCCGCTCCATTATTATTTTAATATGGCGCCATAGCCAAGTGGTAAGGCACAGCTCTGCAAAAGCTCTATCCCCAGTTCGAATCTGGGTGGCGCCTCCAGTTTCTTGTCATCTGGAAACGGTGATTGAGAAATTTAACAGCATAAGCCGGTGTGGCGGAATGGCAGACGCGTTCGACTCAAAATCGAATGGGGAGACCCGTGGAGGTTCGAGTCCTCTCACCGGTATAATTTAAACGATAACAGTTCATTAGATATCCTATCTAATGGGCTGTTTTTTGTTTTATCACTACCTTTATGGTTCGAGTTGTAGTCATTGACAAATCCAGCTTCGCAACGTATATTGAAAATGACGGTACCGTCATTTTCATGAGAAAGGGAGAACTCCATGCCCAAAGTTCCGGAAGGCCATGATAAGAAAATGCGCAATCTTATTTTGGATGCGGCCCTGGAAGTCTGCAAAACGAAACCGGCATATGAAGTTACTATGCGGGATATTATTCGCCAAGCCGGGATCAGTATAGGAAGTGTGTATCGGTATTTCGAGGATATTGACGACATTTTTATTCAGTTAACCAACCGTAATCAGGACCGGTACCAGCTGTGGGCCAGATGCGAGCCGTTGTTTACCGGAAACCGTACGGTACGCGAAGTGGTGACGGAGATATTCCGTATCCTAGGGGAATACCTGATTGAATCGATTCCTGAAGAAGGCAAGTTCACTTACGAGATGAATACCAGATTTTTAAGCAATCCTCAGCTGTACGAGAAGAAAAAAAGCAGTATCGCAGAGGTGACGGAGTTTGAGAAGCTGATGGAGCAGACGATGCAGTATCTTGCGGAAAAAGTAGCACACGGTGTCCTGCAGCCGAACATGCCGCTGGAACACATCTTCTCTTTTGCCATTGTGGCCGTAGATGGTATGGTCAGAGACCTTGTTGTTACCAAATGTTATTCGCTGCCTGGCAGCGACGAGGTTGGCATTCCGCTGGATGAAATCGCTTTGACTTCTGCTTTGGCAGAAAGCCTGCTGCATCTGCTTGGGGAGCAAACTGCGTAGAACAACTGCCGTATTTTAAAGAAACGGAGAACCCATGATGAAGCCTTTTATAAAAATTGAGCAGCTGCTGCGGACGTACCGGGTTGGGGATAATACGGTAGCTGCAGTGAATGGAATGGATTTTGAAATCGAGAAAGGCGAGTTTGTTGTTATTCTTGGTCCTTCGGGATCGGGCAAAAGTACGCTGCTTAATTTGCTGGGAGGCATGGATCAGGCGAGTTCCGGAACCATAATGATTGACGACACCAATATTGCCGGCTTTTCTTTGGAACAGTTAAGCGACTATCGCCGCAGCGATATCGGTTTTGTTTTTCAGTTCTATAACCTGATCCCGAATCTCACGGCAAAAGAAAATGTCGACGTATCCCGCCGGCTCAGCAAGGAAGGGTTGGACAGCGTAAGCATGCTGGAGGCCGTAGGGCTGGGGTCAAGACTGCACCACTTTCCGGCGGAGCTTTCCGGAGGGGAACAGCAGCGTGTGTCTATAGCAAGAGCGCTCTGCAAAAAACCAAAGCTGTTGTTATGCGACGAGCCTACCGGAGCATTAGACAGCGCGACAGGCGCACTGGTGATGTCAACCTTGTGGGAAATCAGCAAGAAACACGGCCAGACGGTCATTGTGGTCACGCATAATGCCGCTATAGCGCAGACGGCCAATAAGGTCATCTATCTTAAGGACGGTAAGGTCACCCGCGTGCAAAAGAATGCAGAACCGCTTCCCATGAGCGAGGTGGCGTGGTAACGATGTTGTTCAAAAAAATGCTGCGCGACATCTGGAAGGCCAAAGCTCAGTTTCTGAGCGTCATCATTATTGCTGCATGCGGGGTGTTTACGTTTGTCGGCTCCATAACGGTTGGAACCCGGCTGGAGGTGAGTGTATCCGGCTTTTATCAGGCCTCTAAAATGAATGACATCTGGATTAACGTCAGAGAAGCAAAGCCCGGCGACGTTCAAGCCCTTGCCGGTTTACCGGGTGTCGAAGAAGCCCAAGGGAGGAACTCCTTTAAGGTTCAAGCCGGAAATCGAAGCGTTGACTTGTTTGTCATAAACGAAAACAAAGTAGCGCAGCCTTATCTCGCTGAAGGAGAACCGTTCCAGAGTATGAGAGCGGGAATATGGCTGGATCGCGAATTTGCTTTTGCCAATGGACTTAAGACGGGAGACACGTTTAGTGTTCGTTCTGACAGCGGAAAGCCGGTCAATCTGGTCATCCAAGGCCTCGTTCTCAGTCCCGAAAAGATGATCGATGTTTCGTCCGAAACGCTGTCCACCAGGCATGATCTTTATGGCTATGGATATATGGGGGAGACTGCGGCATTCCAGGCATTTTCCGTATCCGGATTTAATCAGATCCTGGTCAAAATCAAGCCGGATACCGATGTGCGGACGATTGTCTCCAATGCGGAACAACTGCTGGGCGACAGTTATCTGAACAGTCTCACCCATGAGGAGCATCCCAGCACTACGGGAGCCGCCAGCCAAATTGCCCAGTTTAAGTCGATAGGGTATGTGACCCCGCTGCTCTTTTTTCTGCTTGCGATGCTGGTCGTAGTCAGCACAATGAGCAGGCTCATTGCTAGCCAGAGAGTCCAAATCGGCACTTTGATGTCACTGGGGATCTCCACCCGCCAGATTAAATGGCACTACTTATCTTATGGTCTGTTTCTGGGCGCCTCTGGCGGAATCACAGGTTTGGTCGCAGGTTACTATGGAATTCCGGCCATTTTTATGGGGACATTAAAAAACTCCTTTATTGTACCGGAATGGTCCCAGGCCTTCCCGCTGGAAAGTCTTTTGTCCATAGCTGTGGTATGTGCCTGCTGCGTGCTCGCCGTTCAGCTGGCCTGCGGAAGCAAATTGAAAGAACTGCCGGCTGCGGTACTGAAAGGAAAAGCCCCGGTCAGTCCGGGAAAGTCGGTGTTAGAGTCATTGTTCAGGACCAGACTAGGAGCGTCCTTTGAGCATTTATGGCTGCTGAGGAATTTACGGTCGCACAAAGTCCGGGCATTGATGGGGATCATCGGCTCGTTTGGATGTGCGTTTCTGATTCTGTTTGGCTTCGCCAATATAGACTCCAGCAATAAATCTGTCGAAGTGGAGTTTGACCGTCAATATCTGTATCAGCACAAAGCGGATCTTCAAGCGAAGGCAGTCGCGGAAGCAGCCGGAGCAGAATGGAGCCAGGACGGCGTACAGCCTGTTCAAGAGGTACGTATCGTTCTGAAATCGGATAACAACGAAAGAAATATACCTGTTACAGTGATTGGGAAAGGGAATTACATAAACCTGAATGTATCCGACCCGGATGTAATGCCTGTGCCAGATAAAGGGATTGTCTTGTCTGAGAAAATGGCCGGCGTGTTGGGCGTGAAAAAGGGCGGCGTCATCTCAATACGTGCCGCTAGCGGCGGATGGGATCAGGTCGTTGTGGCAGACACGATTCAGGCTCCTGCAGCCGACCGGGCGTATTTGTCCGACGCAGCTTGGGCGAAGATAGGCGAATCTTTTGTTCCGACAGGACTGCTTCTTGGCGAAGATGTGGACCTTGAGCAGATTAAAGCGCAATATCCTGTGAGGCAGCTGATTTCCAAGGAGGATATGAAGGAAGCTAACCGTGAATTAAATGAAGGTGTGTTTGCTTCCGCGGCGGGCCTTACCTTTGCGGCAATATTTTTGGGGATTACGGTGCTTTATAGCATCGGGCTGGTCAACCTTACGGAAATGTCGAGAGAATTCGCCACCTTAAAGGTGCTGGGCTTCCGCCACCAAGAGATCTGCAAGCTGCTCTACCGTGAAAGCTTCCTGCTTACGATCATCGGCACCGCGCTGGCCTTGCCCGCAGGGTGGGGGGCGATTCATGCGCTCGACAAGCTCAATGTAAGCGAAGGGATGACGCTGTTTCCGGACATCAAGCCGGTCAGCTATTTATCTGCAATCGCCATTACTTTGTTATGTGCAGGTTGGGTAAATGGGTTAATCAGCGGCAAGCTCCGCCGCGTTCATATGGTCTCTTCCTTAAAATCTGTTGAGTGAGCTGAAGGGCAGCCTTATCTGAGGAATACATAGGGTACCTTATCACTCAAAAAGAATACCCGCGAAGGCTCATAAAGTTCAGAGCGTTTGCGGGCAGCGGTAGAGTTTATGTGGCTCGATTTAAGGGGAGCCGTTAACGAATCGAATATTTATAGGTTTCGCCTTCGATCTTGATATCCGCATACAGCGGCTTGGCGTCTGTCTCGACTTCGGTCGGCACTTCGGCCAGAAAAACCAAAGTTCCATTCTTCAAAGGCTCGATATCGGTAATGTTCGTATAGGTAAAATTCTCTCCGCCGTTTTCTTCTAATGCGGAAAATGTATCGTATTCATAATTGTTATCGTATTTCACAGTGACATCCGCAAACGTGTCTGCACCTTTGCCGGTGCTGCCGAGGTTCTTGACCTTGAGCGTAATCGCCAGATAGGTGGTCCCGGGTTCCTTAGCTTCATAATAAGTGTAGAAGGTGCCGGGTGCGGAAGGAACCACTTTCTTGGCAAAAGAGGTCTTCGTGACCGTGTATTCACCGATTCCGTCCAGTACCAGCGGTTGTCCTTTCACAATCGCTGGCTGCTCACTGCCTGTATCAACAGCTTCCGGCGCCGGGCTGGCTTTGGGAGCATCTGAGGGAGCTGCCGCTGCAGCTGCTACAGGCGTTCCCGCATCCTTCAGTTTGGCTTTTAAATCCTGATTCTCCTGCTGCAGCTTGGCAATGTCTTCTTTGAGCTGGCTCACTTCCTTGTCATCACTGCCCGAACTGCAGCCGGAGATGGTTGCAGCGAGCGCAGTACCTGCCAGCAGCAGGCTAATTCCTTTTAATTTCATTTGTATCCCCCTGATAAAAATAGAATTTTCTCCCTCCGTCATTATATGACATTATTTTCCTTGCGTATAGGACTATTTTCGTAGATTTAGAGGAGCTTTTTACACTCTAGTATGTTAACGCAAACTGGACGGGGAGCAGCCCCGGATCTGCCGGAAGACACGGTTAAAGGTTCTCACATTGGTAAAGCCGCATTCCAGGGCGATATCCAAAATGGTGGAGTCCGTAGTCAAAATCAATTCCTCCGCCTTGTGGACCCGGATCGTGTTCAGGTAGGTGAGGAAGTTCATGCCCGCGATGCTTTTAAATGTCCGGGAAAAATAAAACAAACTCATTCCGGCCCGCTCGGCCGCATCCTCCAAGGTCACCGGATGCATGTATCCGGCCTCCAGCCAGTCGAATACCGTCTGCATCGTCTTCCTGTGAACCATCCGCCGTTTGTCCCGCTGCTCATCAGCCGGAGCAGGCTGTGCATAACGCAGCGTTAGACCGCACAGCTCGTGCAGCAAACCCGTTACGACCAGCTCGTATTGAGACGCTTTGGCGGCAATCTCCTGCTCGATCTCGTGCATCATCTCTCCCAGCCTTACGGCCAAGACCGGCGGTTCCACATCGTCCGCCTCAGCCGTACTGCAAAGAAACGGTTCCTTCAGCCACAGGTCCCGCGGCCATCCGCCTGGTGCTCCGACAAGCTGTGGCGGGAAAATCAGCAGCAAAATCTCGGATTCCTGTTCCCTGCTGTCATAGAAATGAATGTCCCCGCTGCTGCAGACGGCCAGATCTCCTTGCCGGAGCATCCGGGTTTCCGAGTTGATCCCCATCCGAATGGCGCCCTCCCGCACATAAACCAATTCCACATCGTTATGCCAATGAGCCAAAAAGCTGATATTGCGGACCCTGCCAGCCTGCACCGGAAAACTGGAGCGGTACAATCGGTTCTCATGGAATGCCTTCATAGACGCCTCCCGGGAAATAAACTTGACTGTTATTAAAATAGCAAAAATTGACCAGGAAGACAAAGGAAATGGCGCGCCTTGACCCCGCTGTATGCGCTACAATTTGTCTCGTGAAGGAAAACGGGGCGCATAACCGCCCCGACAAGATAAAGGAGAGGAAAAACATGACGAAACAGGCGCTGATCGTCAGCGGGGGATGGGACGGACATCAACCGAAGGAGGTTGCTGCGATTTTTGCAGAGGTTCTGAAAGACGAAGGGTTTGAAGTGGAAATTTCCTATACGCTGGACAGCTTCAAGGACGAAGAACGGCTACTTGGACTGAATTTGATCGTTCCGGTCTGGACGATGGGCCAAATTGAAAACGAACAGCTGAATCCCGTATTAAAAGCGGTAGAGTCTGGCGTAGGGCTGGCTGGCTGCCACGGCGGGATGTGCGATTCTTTCCGGACCAGCGTAGAATGGCAATTTATGACCGGATCGCAGTGGGTGGCGCATCCGTTTAACGATGGTGTGGAGTATGAGGTGAATATCCTGCGTTCGGCTTCCAGTCCGATTATTGAGGGACTATCGGATTTTAAGGTCAAATCGGAGCAGTATTATCTGCATGTGGACCCGGCTGTGCAGGTGCTGGCGACAACTACGTTTCCGCTGAGCGAAAGTCCGCATTCCACAAACGGGATCGTGCATGTCCCGGTAGTGTATACAAAGCGCTGGGGTCAAGGGCGGGTGTTTTACAACTCGCTGGGCCACCAGGCGAACATTTTTGATATTCCGGAAGCAAAAGAACTCATGCGCCGGGGTTTCCTGTGGGCGGCGAAATAAGCACAGATCACACATGAGAGGCGGTTTAAGATGAGCAAGGTGAAGATAGGGATTGTCGGCTGCGGCAATATCAGCGGAATCTATTTTGAGAACCTGACCGGCGTGTTCCGGAATACGGAAGTGTATGCCTGCGCGGACCTGATTGAGGAGAGGGCCCGGGAGGCTGCCGAGAAATATAAGGTTCCCCATGTGATGTCTACAGAGGAGCTGCTGGCGGACAAAGAAATTCAAATCGTGGTTAATCTGACTACGCCGGACGGGCATTATGAGGTATGCAAAGCCGCTTTAATGGCCGGGAAACATGTGTACGTGGAAAAACCGCTGTCACTCTCGCTGGAGCACGGAACGGAGCTGGTGTCGCTTGCAAAAGAAAAAGGCCTGATGATCGGCTGCGCGCCGGATACCTTCCTCGGTTCGGGGCTGCAGCTGTGCCGCAAGCTGATCGACGACGGCTTTATCGGCGCTCCGGTCGCTGCGACGGCTTTTATGGTCTGTCATGGACATGAGGGCTGGCACCCTGATCCGGAGTTTTATTATAAAAAAGGCGGCGGCCCGATGTTCGATATGGGACCGTATTACCTTACTGCCCTCGTTTCGCTGCTGGGTCCGGCTGCTGTGGTCAGCGGCATGACCAAAACTTCTTTTGCGCAGCGGACGATCGGAAGCGAACAGAAATTCGGCCAAAAAATCGACGTCGAAGTACCGACGCATGTGGCCGGCACGGTGAAGTTTGCCGGCGGAGCCATCGCGTCCGTCATCACAAGCTTCGATGTGTGGAGCAGCCAGCTTCCCCGGATCGAAATTTACGGTTCGCTTGGCACACTGATCGTGCCCGACCCGAATACATTTGGCGGGCCGGTTCTGCTGCGCCCTGCGCAGGGCGGGGAGTTTATGGAGGTGCCGCTCGTTCTCGCCTATGCGGAGAACAGCAGGGGAATCGGGGTGGCGGACATGGCCCGCTGCATCAAGACAGGCGATACGCCGCGGGCCAGCGGAGAACTGGCGCTGCATGTGCTGGAGATCATGCATGCCTTCCACACCAGCTCGGATAATGGCCAATACGAGTTCCTGCACACCAGCTGCGACCGGCCGTCGCCGTTTTCGCCGGGGCTGGTCCGGGGAGAACTGGCCTGAAGCCGGGACGATAAAACCGGTTGAATTATAGGCATGTAAAGAAGAAAAAGACGCGGATGACTGCCGTTAACCGGCTGCTGTCCGCGTCTTTGTCATGCTGCTGTTGTTATATCGTCGCCTGGGGAAACCGGACTTTGGCGGGGTTATGACTCACGGGCAGCCGAGATGGTGTTCGCCTGCTCATAAAACAGCTCGACCACCAGATGTTCGTTATAATTGCCGAAGCCTTTACCGAACAAAGTGAGTCCGCCCTGATGCACGGCATCCTCCTCCACGGACAGCCGGATCGTCCACTGCGGCCGCCGGATGTCCACATCCCGCAAAGTGATGCCGGACAGCTTGGTGCCGTCGATAAAAGTGCCCTCGCCCGTAATCCGCAGCTGCTTCAGCAGCCCGTATTGGTTGATCTGCCGCGGCCACCACGCAGGGGTATATTTGCCGCGGGCATCCCCGTAATCACCGGGACTTGTCCACGTTCCCAGCTTGACGCCGTTAAGCGTAAAAGTGTGGTCCGAAGGGTAGTGGTCGTTTGTTCCCGGCGCCTCCGATGCAATTTCCATCGTCAGCGTCAATTCCTTTGGCTCCTGGCTGGACAGCAGGAAATTCGGCGTTTTGTATTCAATAAACCCTTTGCCGAACCAGAGGATCGCCGCATGAATCCGCTCCTGGTCCCAAAAATAACGGGGGTCGTCAAAATGGCCGATCATCTTCTCCACAGTCGCCAGGCCGCAGGTCGGTTCGATCCGGAAATCGGAGTAATGTCCAATAGGAATCTCGAGTCGGTGGCTTTTGCGCGCCGGCGCACCGCCGGTCAAAAATTCAATTTCCGCGCCGGTTACGGCCAGGGAACAGATCTTTTGCAGGCCGCTTTTACCGGGAGCCATCTCGGTTGTAATCAGCCCGGCTGCGTTAAGTTTGCGCACATGCATCGTCATGATGGCGCTGGTCAAGCCTACCGCTGCCGCCAGCTCTTTTACATTCATCGGCTGTTCCGCCAGGAGGCGAAGAATATGCAGGCGTACAGGACTGGCCAACGCTTCGTATACGGCCAGCGACCGGTCTGTAAGGTCAAGTTTCATAGGTAATAGCCGCCTTTATTATATGATTAACATTTATGTTACTCAAATTCAGGGCGGAGCACAATGCTTTTTTTGAAGACCGTATCGGATAGAAAGGGGATACCCTTCAAAAAACGGAGTATTTTTCAAAGGGAAACTGGATTATAAATGAAATTTCCGGCTTGACGGCTTTGGAAATCAGCGGATATAATGAGTTTGTAATATATAACTTAGTTAATATAAATATTAATTGAAGGGCGGAACCTTTAAATGGCATTGAAAGGCGTGCTTAGCGCGGATCGCAGCAAGGGAATCATTAACCGCAACATTTACGGTCATTTCTCAGAGCATCTTGGACGCTGTATTTATGAAGGAATCTGGGTTGGCGAGGATTCTCCGATTCCGAATACAAACGGCATCCGCAACGATGTTGTGAAAGCGCTCAAACAAATCAAGCTGCCGGTTCTCCGCTGGCCGGGCGGCTGTTTTGCCGACGAATATCACTGGAAGGACGGCATCGGCCCGCGCGAAGGGCGCAAACGGATGATTAACACGCATTGGGGCGGAGTGGTCGAGAACAACCATTTTGGAACGCATGAGTTCATGGAGCTGTGCCGCCAGCTGGAATGCGAACCTTACATTAACGGCAATGTAGGCAGCGGTACTGTACAGGAAATGTCCGAGTGGGTGGAATATCTGACGTTCGACGGCGAATCGCCGATGTCCGGGCTGCGCCGTACCAATGGCCGGGAAGAGCCTTGGAAGGTTACTTATTTTGGCGTGGGGAACGAGAACTGGGGCTGCGGCGGAAACATGCGTCCCGAATATTATGCCGATCTGTACCGCCGGTATCAGACTTATGTGCGCAACTACGGCGATAACAAGATCCACCGGATTGCCTGCGGACCGAACTCGGACGACTACAACTGGATGGAAGTGCTGATGCGCGAGGCTTCCCGCTATATGGACGCCATCACGCTGCATTATTACACGCTTCCGCGGGATTCCTGGCAGGAGAAGGGACCGGCGACGGGTTTTGAGGAAGACGAATGGTTTGTCACGCTGAAGAAAGCGCTGCGGATGGACGAACTGATCACGAAACACAGCACGATTATGGACCGGTACGACCCCGAGAAACGAATCGGCCTGATCGTCGATGAGTGGGGAACCTGGTACGACGTGGAGCCGGGTACCAATCCGGGTTTCCTGTATCAGCAAAACACAATCCGCGACGCCCTGGTAGCGGGATTGACGCTGCATATTTTCCACGATCACTGCGACCGCGTAAGCATGGCGAATATTGCTCAGACCATTAACGTGCTGCAGGCTGTCATCTTGACGGAAGGCGAAAAAATGCTGCTGACGCCGACCTACCACGTCTTCGAGATGTTCAAAGTACACCAGGACGCAGAGCTGCTGGATCTGAAGCTGGAAACGGGCAGCTACAGTAATGGAGATGAAGAGGTTCCGGCGGTAAGCGCCTCCGCATCGAGAGACGCGGAAGGACGGATTCATCTCAGCTTGTGCAACTTGAATCCTAATGCCGAATCCGAGGTAGCCGTTGATATTCGCGGCTGGTCGGAAGGAGAACTGGAGGTAACCGGCGTCACTTTAACCGGAGACCGGATCGACGCGCACAATACCTTCACTGAGCCGGACCGGGTTGCCCCGCAGCCGTTTACCGGCTTCAAGCTGGAAGGTGCGCAGCTTACGGTCACACTTCCTCCGATGTCCGTCACCATGCTGGAACTTGCAGGCCGGAACTAGGAGTATAGCCATGGCCATGCCGGAACAGCCGGACTGCAAAGGCTGCAGGGACGGGTACAAGGTAACCGATGCGCAGATGGAGCGGCTGCTCCGCTCCTCCATGTTCTCGGCGGACCGCTGTGTGCCGGATGAAGTCTATGAGGAGCGGCTGCGGCTCTGCGGCAGCTGTCCGAAGCTGGAGGGCGGCGCAACCTGCCGGGTCTGCGGCTGCATCATCCCGGTGGTCGCCAAGCTGAAAGAGCGGGGCTGCCCGCTGCCGGGCGGGGGACGCTGGAGTTCGTTTCATGCAACGAAATAAATCTCTTTTGGTTCAGCTATACACGGCCCTTATATCCTTCTGCCGGTTTAGCGAAACGGCCGCTGCGGTATGACAGTTGACAGGTCATTAGTGTGGGGCATGCCGCGAAAGCGGGAGCGAAATATTTAATAGAAAACGGAGGGACTGCCAGAGCCGGTATACGGCTTTATGGCAGTCCCTCTTTTTGATATGAATGAAATAAGAGGAACTGGAAAAAAATAAGCGGAATCGACAGAAGCGGGGAGGCGGGCGGCTTGTTTCAAGCATTAAATTTCAGATGGAGTTTGGTGGCGGAAGCACTGATCCTTCTGGCCGTTCCCATCGTTCTGACCGTTCTGTTCGAACGGCTGCGGGCGGCGGAAGGACGATCAACCCGGCGGGGCGGACGAACGGGGCACCAAGGCACTGGGACGTCCGGGCATGAAGGCAGGAAGGGCGGTGATCCGGCGAAGCGGGGAACGGCGGAAGACAAGAACAAGCCGCCTGGGCAGACCTTCTCAGCCGCCTCGTCGCCGAACCGGTCCCGAGAAGCTCTCGCAGGCAAACCAGTAACCGGCCATTACGGAGAAGATCTGAATGTTTTTCGTGAGATCAGCGCCGATATGGCGGATGTGAATATAAGGGAAATCCGGCTTGGCGGGATCGATATCCGCGTTGCGCTGCTGTTCGTGGACGGATTGACCGACAAGATCGCAATGGATGAGAACATCCTCAGGCCGCTGCTTACCACGCTCCATCCCTTTCAGAAGCTGGAAGCCGCGCTGTCCCCCGCGGATTTAAAACTAATTGTTACAGAACGGGTGCTTCAGGTGGCCGAAGTGGCCGACGCGGCCCGGATGGGCGACGTGCTCGAGAAAGTGCTGTTTGGTTCAACCGTCCTGTTGCTGGATAGTCTCCCGGAAGCTATCGTTCTCGGGACAGCCCGCGGCCAGAAACGGGGGGTAGAGGAGCCGATCTCGGAAGCGCTGCTGCGCGGACCCCGCGTCGGCTTCACTGAAACGCTTAGCGATAACACAGCCCTGCTGCGAAGACACGGGCAGACGACCGAGTTGGCTATGCGTTCCTATACCGTGGGCCGCCGGATCAAAAAAGAAATGATGCTGATTTATATGCGGGATGTCGCGGACCCCGAGCTAATCCAGGAAATTGAACGGCGGATCGGAACCATCGACATCGACGACGCCCAGGAATCCGGTTATGTGGAGCAGTTGATCGAAGACAATTTCCTCAGTCCGTTCCAGCAGCTGCAGAATACAGAGCGTCCGGACCGTGTCATGGCGGCGCTGCTGGAAGGACGGGCCTGCATACTCTTGGATGGAACGCCGTTTGCGCTGCTGGCGCCAGTGACCTTCGGGATGCTGCTTCAGTCGCCGGAGGATTATTTCGAGCGCTGGATTCCCGGCACGCTTCTCCGGCTGCTGCGTTTTATCGCAGCAACGGCGTCGCTTTTTGTGCCTGCGCTTTATATCTCGTTTCTTTCCTTTCATCCGGGCTTGATTCCGACCAAGCTGGTGATGTCCATTGCCAGCTCCAGGCAAGGCGTTCCGTTCCCAACCCTGGTCGAGGCGCTTATCATGGAGTTCGCTATTGAAATATTGAGGGAAGCCGGTCTGCGGCTGCCGAAACCGATCGGGCCTGCGATGGGCATCGTCGGGGGTCTTATTATCGGGCAGGCGGCTGTTGAAGCCGGAATCGTGAGTCCCATTCTCGTTATTGTGGTGGCGGTAACCGCTATTTCGTCGTTTGCCATTCCAATGTACAGCGCCGGTATTACGCTGCGGGCGCTACGCTTCATCGCGATGTTTTTTGCGGCTGTGCTTGGACTTTACGGGGTGATCCTGTTTTTCCTGCTGTTAATCAGTCATGTCATGAAGCTGAAGAGCTTCGGCGTGCAGTTCGCCGGATTTTCTGTTCCTGGGGAACTGAAGGACCTTAAGGACTTTGCCATCCGTTTTCCGCTGCAGCTGATGAAACACAGGCCGACCATGATGAAACCGAAGACCCGGATCCGCAAAGGCGGAGGAAAACCGGAAGGAGGAGGAAGCTCGTGAGCAGGACGGAAGATCAAATTTCGACGATGCAAACGGTCATTGTGTACGTGAATTACGTGCTGGCGGTTGGTGTTTTGACGCTGCCGCGAACTATTTCCGAGGCAGCCAAGACGCCCGACGGATGGATTTCCATTTTGGTCGGCGGAGCGGCCTCGCTTGCGGCAGGTCTTATCATCACCCGGCTCGGGCGGAAGTTTCCGGGACAGACGATCTATCAATACGCGGCCGTACTGCTTGGCCGTCCGCTGGGCTATATCCTTGGGACGGTGATCGCGCTTTTTTTTATCGGGATCGCCGCCTTTGAGCTGCGAACGCTGCAGGAGGTGGTCCAGTTTTTTCTTTTGGAGGGGACACCGGTCTGGGCCATCAATTTTTCTTTTTTGTGGATTGCGCTGTATCTCTGTCTGGGCGGAATGAGCGGCATCGCCCGCCTGTGCCAGTTCATCGTAGTGTTCACATGGAGTATCTTTTTACTGGTCTGCCTGCTTACTCTGGAGGTGTTTGATTTAAACAATCTCCGCCCTGTACTTGGGGAAGGCCTGCTTCCAGTGCTGAAGGCTGTGAAGCCTACAGCCCTTACGTTCACGGCGGGAGAGATTATGCTGTTCCTTACACCGTTCATGCTGAGACCGAGAAATGCTTCGAAAGCTGTTGCGTTCGGGGTGGGTATCTCGGGGATTTTTTATTTGGTGGCCTATTTCGTAACGGTGGGGGCATTTTCCGTTAACGGGGTGTTGACTCGAACCTGGCCCTTCCTGGACGCAATCCGAAGCTTTGAGGTAGAGTATCTGCTGTTCGAGCGGTTTGAATCGCTGCTGCTGGCCATCTGGTGTATGCAGATTTTTTGCACTTTCTGCATCTCGTTTTACGCCGCCGCCTACGGGGCTGCCCAGATGTCCGGAACCCGGCCGCAGCGCTGGCTGTACGGGCTGCTCCCGCTCGTCTTTTTGACCGCTTCGCTGCCACGAAGTTTAAATCATGTGTTTGGTCTCGGGGATGTTCTCGGCAATACGATGATTTACCTGTTCGGTCTGCTGCCGGTCATCCTGTTACTGGTGGCCCGCATAAGAAAGGTAAAGACATCATGAGCCGGAAACGGAGAAAAGCGGGACTAGGATTGCTGGCTTTGACGCTGCTTACAGGCTGCTGGAGCAGCGCGGCGATTGAGGACTTGAATCTGCAGGTGGGTCTGGCGCTGGACAGCGGGGAACGAACCGAATCTGAAAAGCGGCTGATTCAAGAAGGCGGTTCCGTTCCGGAACCCGATCTGGTGGACAGCACCTATCAGTTTCTTTTGCTTCAAAGCTCGAAGAAATCGGGTACTTCCGGAAACTCCGTCACCAGTTACTATAATGCAACAGAAAGCGGCGAATCATTGATACGTAATGTCCGGGAACTGGCACTCCGGAGCGCCCGTCAACCGATCGCCCATCATCTTAAGGTGATTGTCATCGGAGAAAGGCTGGCACGTAAACTCAGCCTGTCGGATCTAATCGATTTCTTCAGCCGGGATAACGATATCCGGCCCAGCGTCATCTTTGCGGTGAGCCGCGGCCGTGCCCGGGATGTGTTCGAACGGGCGCTTCCCGGCGAGATCCCCGCCTTTGTTCTGGTCGACACCTTTGACAACCGTAACCGTACGAACCGGATTTGGGAGCCGGTCTCTTTGGGCAAAATCACCGGACCGCTCCATACCAAACAAAGCTTTCTGCTGCAGGCGGTGGCTCCCGGCAACAAGGAGAATAAATTTGCCGGAGCGGCGGTAATCGAAGGCGCGACGGGCAAGCTGCGCGGATTCCTGAATGAAGAGGAGCTGGAAGGAGCGGTGTGGTTAACCGGGAGAGGAAAAGGGGGCGTCGTTCAAACCACCGATCCAAAGTCCGGGAATATGATATCTTATGAAATTAAATTTATGAAGAGCAAAATCGTAGCCGCGGTTCAGGGGGAAGAAGTGTCTTTTCATGTCAAAATGGAGTCGGACGGGCGGCTGGCGGAGTCTTTTCTGGCCGGCGAGGAATACAACGAAGCCCTGCTTGAACGCGAAAAGGTGGCCTTCGAGGCTAAAGTGCGCGCTTTAGCTAAGGCAACGCTAACCAAGCTGCAGCGTGAATACCGGGTCGACGCTCTTGGATTCGGGGATTATATGCGCATTCAGCACCCCGCCGTATGGCGTAAAATCAAGGGGGATTGGGACGAACGATTCAGCAGGGCCAAGGTTACCTATGAGGTTAGATTGAACATTGAAGAATACGGCGCTACCAAACGTGATATCGATTAACGGCGTCCAAACAATCCTGCTGCCTGGCTTTTTCCGCTCATTTAAGCGGCGGCTGTCTTTCGTGTATACTTGTAGTCAGCAGTCAGCACAGCTTGTCCATTCAGGCAGCAGCTATATTACGATATCCATGCCGCGGCACCCAGGCAGAGGCAGGTTACGGATGAGGCAAGCTGCGGATATGCGATAAAGGCTATTTATAGGGAGGGACCGTATGAAGAGGAGCACTATTGGACAATCCAATCTTCAGGTAAGCGAAATCGCTCTCGGCTGTATGTCGATCGGCACGGAAGAGACGACGGCCGTTCGGATTATTCACGAAGCGCTGGACAAAGGCGTGAACCTGCTTGATACAGCCGATCTCTACGACGCCGGGCGCAATGAGGAGCTGGTCGGACGGGCTATCCAAGGGCGGAGGGAGCAGGTCGTCCTGGCGACAAAGGTTGGCAACCGGCGAGTTCCCGGCCAAGAAGGATGGGTATGGGATGCGTCAAAAGCTTATATTTTGTCAGCGGTAAAGGACAGCCTGAAGCGGCTTGGGACGGATTATATCGACTTGTATCAGCTTCATGGCGGCACGCTGGAGGATAACATCGACGAAACGATCGAGGCGTTCGAGCAGCTGCAGCGGGAGGGCGTTATCCGGTATTACGGGATTTCTTCCATCCGCCCCAATGTGATCCGGGAGTATGCGGCACGGTCGAATATCGTCAGCGTAATGAGCCAATACAGCCTGTTCGACCGGCGTCCCGAAGAGGAAGTGCTGCCGCTTCTTGAGGCAAAAGGCATCAGTGCCATCGTCCGCGGAGCAGTAGCAGGCGGGGCGCTGACAGAAGAAGGAGAAGCCAAGCTGGCCAAAGGTTATCTTGGACGGGATGAAGCGGAGCTGCGTGAGCTGCGGACGCGTTTAAAAAAAGCGGCTGACCGGCCGCTGAACGAGACGGCGCTCAAATACGTGCTGGCTTCGCCGGCTGTAGCGGCCGTAGCGGCTGGAGCGAGCTCGGTAGAACAGCTGCGCACCAATGTGGCGCAGGCAGCCGGGAGCCCCCTGACGCCGGAAGAGCTGGCCGCGGTGCGCGCCGCCGTGCCGGCGAACAAGTATACGCAGCACCGGTAGGAGAGCAGCGGGGGGAAACGTGAGTGGGACGGCGGACGGAGCAAAAAATGCCGGCACTGCAGGAAGGCTGGCCTGGGGGCAGGGTCCCCGTAATGCGGTGAGGCCCAGCCTTACTGCGGCAAGAGTGTACCGTGGCAAGGCGCCAATAACAACGGTGGGGGCCAGTCCAGCCAAGCGGCTTGGGGCAGGCGCAGGTCTTGGCAGGCGGGGACCAGCCCTGCCGCAGCAAGGACGCGCCTGAGGCATAGCGCCGTATAGGCGAAGGGGGGACCAGCCGTTCCGGCGGAAGGGCTGGATGGACTTCGCTGCAAGAAGCAGAGAAGCCGCCTGTCAGATAACGAAACAGCTACCGGCCAGACAACAAACAGCCCTATTTGGAAGCCGGCGAACCTGAAACGATCAGGTCCGCCGCTCCAAATAGGGCTAAAGCGGCTAAAAATTAAATAAACAAATTGATTCCAGACTGGTCGGCCTGGCCGAGGTAGTAGCCGACGCCAGCGACTTTTACCCCATCCAGCAGTTCTTCTCTGGTAATCCCCATCACGTCCATGGACATCTGGCAGGCTACCATTTCTACTCCTAAGCCGCCAGCGGTATCAATCAGCTCCTCCAAGGAGGAAATGCCGCGGCTGTTCATCACCCCGCGGATCATATGCGAGCCAAGTCCCAGCATGTTCATGCGGGAGAGCTGGAGTTTGCGGCTGCCGCGCGGCATCATGGCGCCGAACATGCGGCCCATAAAGCTTTTGGCTGCCGGTACCTTCACCGGCTTGCGGATGACGTTTAGTCCCCAGAAGGTGAAGAACATCGTTACTTTTTTTCCGCTGGCCGCGGCTCCTGTCGCCAAAATGAAAGAGGCGATCGCTTTGTCCAAGTCGCCGCTGAAGACAATCATGGTGCTTCCATCGTCCGCTTTGGCGGGCGGCACAATAGGGGCGGCATCCGTCTCGCGTAACGGAGACGGCGGCTGGTCTGCGGCTTGTGCTTCGGTTCCGGACGCAGCTTTACCGACTACCGCCTCGACCAGCCCTGCCGCTGTCTTATTGACGCTGTACAGTCTGGCCCCGGACATATTCGCCCATGCGCGGACATCCTCGTAGAAGCCCGGATCGGAAGCGGTGACACGCAGCGTCCCGCCCGCTTCCAGCCGGTCCATCTCCTGCTTCAGCCGGATGAGCGGCCCCGGGCAGCTGAGCCCGCAGGCATCCAGTTCGGCATCAATCTGCGGTTGTGCCCGGTCAAGGGGAGCCGCAGCTACTTTCGCCGGGGCGGCTTCCTCCCGGTACAGCCGGGCGGATTCGCCTGCTGTGGAGCCGTTCTGGTAGAGGCCGACCGGATGGCCGCTGTTCGCATAGGGACTGCCTGCATGGGAGGCACCTGAATCAGCCGATAATGCAGCAGTACCTCCTGCAGCAGTATCTGCTGCATTATCGGCTCCAGCATTCAAGCTGCCCGTACCGTCTACCCCTCCAGGCAAGGAGGCCCCTGGCTGGTAAGCGAAGTGCTGGTAGGTTTTGTAGCCGCCGGTCAGATTGCGCACACGGTACCCTTTTTGCGCCAGAATCCGCGCCGCGGTGTACCCGCGCAGCCCTACCTGACAGTACACCCAGATCTCCCGGTCCGGATCAAGTTCGTTTAGCCGGGAGCGAAGCTCATCAACCGGGATATTCACCGAACCGGGAATATGCCCGCTGCCGTGCTCCAGCGCCGAACGGACATCGACCAGCAGGGCCGATCCGGCATCGCGTGACGCCAGAGCGGACGGCACGTACACCTGCACTCTGCCCGCTGTAATATTCTCGGCCGCGTAGCCCGCCATATTCACCGGATCTTTTGCGGAAGAGTAGGGAGGAGCGTAAGCCAGCTCCAGTTCCGTCAAATCGGTGACCGAGCCCCGGAAACGGATAACAGCCGCGATGTCGTCGATCCGTTTGTCAACGCCTTGGTAACCGGCAGCCTGAGCGCCAAGCAG
Organism: Paenibacillus nanchangensis; assembly: GCF_046543445.1. Lineage (NCBI taxonomy): Bacteria > Bacillati > Bacillota > Bacilli > Caryophanales > Paenibacillaceae > Paenibacillus > Paenibacillus nanchangensis. Next base: position 11,063 of record NZ_JBHOFD010000058.1, on the reverse strand, counting down.
GGTGCCGTCCGGAGCGAACAGCAGCTTGATCGTCATCGGAACGGCGCCGGGATAATAACCGGCGTGTGACCCCGGATGTACATAAGAGACATGGTAAGGCAGATTCAGGCGTTTCAGCGTTTTTTCGCTGCTGCCGGTCGCCGCGCCCGTCAGGCCAAACACTTTTATGATCGAGGTGCCCTGCGTTCCTTTATAGACCGTACCGAGCCCGCAGACATTATCGGCGGCGATCCGGCCCTGCTTGTTCGCGGGACCCGCCAGCGGCACAGCCGTCTTGGTTCCGCTAACGAAATCCGTTACTTCAACGGCATCGCCTACCGCATAGACATTTTCCAGATTCGTCTCCATCCGCTCATTGACTCGAATGTGGCCGCGAGGACCGAGCTCAAGCCCGCTGTCCCGTAAAAATTCAGTGTCGGGCATAACGCCAATCGCGAGGATCACCATGTCGGCCGTCAGCAATTCACCGCCGCCCAGCCGGAGTTCAACTTGTCCCGCCTTGTCCGCAAACGAATCCGCCGTTTGGGATAAAACAAGCCGGACGCCCTGCTGCTCCAATTCTTTAGCTACGATCCCGGCCATCTCCGGATCGAACGGCGCAAGCAGCTGGGGGCCGCCTTCCACCAGTGTAACTTCAAGGCCCGCTTCCTTCAGATTTTCGGCCATCTCCACACCGATAAAACCGCCGCCAATTACAACCGCGTTCCGGGTGGACCGCTCCTGCACCTTGGCTTTGATCCGGTCGATGTCCGGAATGTTCCGGACCGTATAAATTTCGGAATGGCCGATTCCCGGCAGATCCGGACGTATCGGCTTGGCGCCGGGGGAGAGGATAAGCGCGTCGTATAGTTCCGTGTACTCGCCGTGTTCCCGGCTGCAAACGTGGACAGTCCGGGTCACCGGGTCGATCCGGGTAACTTCGCTCTCTGTCCGGACATCCAGATTAAACCGCTGGCGCATCGCTTCCGGCGTCTGAACGAGCAGCTTGGAACGGTCCGTAATCGCGCCGCCGGCATAATAGGGAAGCCCGCAGTTGGCGAATGAAATGTAGGCTCCGCGCTCAAACATTACAATGTGGGCCTCCTCGTCCAGCCGGCGCAGCCGGGCCGCGGCGGAGGCTCCGCCGGCGACGCCGCCGACGATCAGCACTTTTTTGCTCATTTCAATCCCTCCTCGCCCAGAACCGCGGAGACCAGAGCGCGAACCCGCTCATCCGCAATACGGTAATACATCTCCAGTCCTTTCCGCTCCGCTTCGACAATGCCCATGCTGCGCAGCTTCTGCAAATGCTGGGATACGGTTGACTGGGGCAGGTCCAGACATTCCTGCATATAGGAGACGTTGCAGCTGTCTTTGGTCAGCAGCCCGCGGACGATGCATAGACGGACGGGGTGAGCCATTGCCTTCAGCAGCTCGGCTGCTTCGTTATACGCTTTAAAGTTATTATCCATGAGTAGTTCCCCTTTAAAATAATCGTTATATCGTAATATTAGGATATAGCGATTAAAAAATCAAGCACCGGTCAGTATTGAATTGCTGCCGCAGGCTATAACCCTTTAACTTCGGCGGTTTGATCCGGCAAACTGTTTCCGTTTAACTTCGGTGAACTTAAGCCAGGAAACTATGAGCCGTAGAATCAATCTTTGCTTGGTCCTGCAGGCTAAAGCTAGTTGCTGTCGATTTTTGAGTCAACCCGGAAAATAATTATCGTCTTAATTCGACAGCAAATGCACAATCTGATTGGGTGTTATTTCGACAACAGTTGTGAAAATCGACATCATACGGTTTTGACGGCATACGCCGGCAAATGCAAGCCAGGGGGAGAGGCGGCTCCTGCACCTATCCCGTGAAAGGCGGCACCTGCGCCTATCCCGGCCTGCGTCCGGTCCGGAAACCGCGCGGTGTCTGCCCGGTCTCGCGTTTAAACATATTGCAGAACTGCGCGTCGTTTACGAAACCGGCCTCGGAGGCGATTTCAGAGATATGCATCTGGGTGTGCTGCAGCAGCGATTTGGCATAATCCAGCCGCTTCAGGAGAAGATAGCGCAGAGGTGACAACCCGTAACGTTCCTTAAAAATATGCCGGAACCTATCGTAGCTGTAGCCCGACATTTCCGACAGCGTCTCGACGGACAGTTTGTGCCGGTAGTGTTCGTTCATATAGTTCATCACGAATTGGATCCGGTCCTCGGACGGCACCGGCAGGCTCCCGGTACCCAGCAGACGCAGCAGGTGGAGCGTAATCTCGCTCATCTGCAAGTTCATCAGTTCAGCGAAGCCTTCCCGCTTGCGGCTGAATTCTTCCTTCATGCGCTGCATCGTATGCCTGACCATCTCCTCCCGGTCATCTTCATACACGCCGGATAAAGCGGCCAGTCCGGCAGACTCGGCGTTGAACCCGACGAACAAAACGGCTGCGTCTTCGCTGTGGTTTTCGTCGTGCTTGTGATCGGGCGGAATAAGCGCAAAGGTGCCGGGCCGGAAATGATAGCTGCGCGCGCCGATGTTGGTGGTGCCAAGGCCCTCCAGGTAATAGACCAATTCAAAGCATTCGTGCTGGTGCGGAGGGATGTAAGTACCCTTTTCATGCTCCGCACTGACGATATATAGGACGCGATCCATGCTGAACCTCCCGAATAAATTTACTTTTAGCCGAATCCTGCAAAATAATGACCGAAAGTCTATAACCATTTGTCTGAATATTTGTTATGATCGTATCAATTAAACCGAAGATTCGCAACCTGACTGGCCATCTCGTTCGGATTTTGACCGGTTTAATGGATGTGTATTACAGCGATTGTCCGTTTTTATCGAGTTTTTGTTCATTTTGGTTTCTTATGCGATTTGGTTTTGGCGTTCATCTCCGACAATTGACGACACAGATCATACAACAAATTACGTCAATTTCAGCGCAGGTGGCGGTCATGATTCGACAATTACAAAACAGGGGTGCATCGATTCAAATGAAAAAGAACTGGTTGGCTTTACTGATTACTGCAATGCTTGTTCTCGTCACCGCATGCGGCAACAACGCTTCAAACACCAAAGAAGGAGCGGAAGCGCAGAGCAGCGCGGCTCCGGATGGCCCAATGAAGGTAGTCCTGCTGATTCCAGGCACGCTGGGCGACAAATCGTTTTTTGACGCAGCCAACAGTGGACTGGAGAAAGTAAAAGAGATCCTTGGAGCAGAAACCAAAGTCATCGAGATGGGCACCGACAAAACAAAATGGGAACCTACTTATAATGATATTGCAGCAGAAGACTGGGACGTAATCATCTCCGGCGGTTCTGAAATCACCGAAATTTTTAACGCCACCGCGGAAGCTCACCCGGATAAAAAATTCATCAACTACGACACCGACATCGAAGAAGCGCCGGCCAATGTATACAGCATGTCTTATGCAACAAACGAAGTATCCTTCCTGGCTGGAGCTACAGCGGCGCTGATCTCCGAATCGGACATGCCTAAGGCAAATCCTGAGAAGGTAATTGGCTTCGTCGGCGGCATGGACATTCCCGGCATCAACGCTTTCCTCATCGGCTACATCCAGGGCGCACAATATGTGGACCCGGACATCAAAGTCGCCGTATCGTACGCAGGCGATTTCGTCAACCCGGCCAAAGGCAAAGAGCTGTCGCTGATTCAGTACAACTCGGGCGTCGACGTGATTTTCAACGTAGCGGGCGGAACGGGACTCGGCATTTTTGACGCCGCTAAGGAAAAAGACAAATACGCAATTGGCGTTGACTCCGACCAGGCGACACTGATCAAAGGTACAGATCCTGACAAAGCCAATCTGATCGTAACCTCTGCCATTAAAAAGATTGATTCCGCCATCCTGCGGGCCGTGACCAAGCTGCAGGAAGGTTCGCTGGAAATGGGCAAACGCGATGTGCTCGGCTTCGTTGAAGACGGCGTTGGCATTGCCGACAACGATATCTACAAAGCGGCTCTTTCGGCCGACCTGCAAACAAAGGTCGAAGAAGTTAAGCAAGCCCTGATCAATAAAGAAGTGACCGTAGCTAACGCGATGGGCATGGAAACCTCTGAAGTTGAGGCAATCCGTAACGGCGTGAAGCCGTAACAAACGGCGGTTAGCCCGAACCCCCCCGCGTATCACCGGAGGCCTCGCGGCTACCGGAAACACATGCAGCTTGGATCTCCCTCCCGAAAGCCGGGAGGGGCCGGCTGTATATTTTTTGCACATTTAAGCTTAAGCGAAAGGCGTTGATGATCACCATGCAGGGCCCTCTGCTGGAAATGCGCGGCATTACCAAAGTGTATCCGAACGGCGTAGTCGCTAACAAAGACGTGTCGTTTTCGCTTCGCGAAGGGGAAATTCACGCTATCGCGGGCGAAAACGGGGCAGGCAAATCGACCTTGATGAAAATCATGTTCGGGCTGGAAAGCCCGAGTGAAGGAGACATCGTGCTGCGCGGGGAAAAGGTCAAGCTCCTGTCGCCGCAGGATGCGATTGACCGGGGCATCGGAATGGTGCATCAGCACTTTATGCTTGTTCCTTCGTTTACCGTAGCGGAGAACATGGTGCTGGGCATGGAGCCGACCAAAGGCGCGGGCATTAATGTAGCGGAAGCGATCCGGCTGACCGAGGAGACGGCGCGAAAATACAATCTTGCCGTAAATCCGAAGGCAAAAGTCGAGGATTTGACGGTGGGTATGAAGCAAAAGGTAGAGATTCTCAAAGCGCTGCTGCGCGGCGCGGAGATTCTCATTCTGGACGAGCCGACCGCAGTGCTGACGCCGCAGGAGACCGAAGAGCTGTTCCGCGAGCTGAAGCAGCTGAAGGAGCAGGGGCATACCATCGTATTTATTTCCCACAAGCTGAAGGAAGTCAAAGCCATTTGCGACCGGATCACCATCCTGCGCGCCGGGCGCAGCGAAGGTGTGTTTGAGGTCAAGGACGTAACCGAGCAGGAGATTTCCCGGCTGATGGTGGGGCGCGACGTCGTGCTGAAGTACGACAAAACGGGCCGGGATTTCGGCGAACCGATCCTTTCGGTCAGCGGCCTTGGCGTAGGCGATCCGGACGGCAAACCGCTGCTGGACGGCATTGATTTTACAGTCCGGGCCGGCGAAATTGTCGGCATTGCGGGCGTGGAAGGCAACGGCCAAAGGGAGCTGGTCCAGGCGCTGACCGGCGGACTGGCCGGAACAGCCGCGAAGGGGAGCGTCACGGTTCGGGGACAGGATATCGTCCACCTCGACATCCGCGGCATCCGGAAGCTGGGCGTGTCCTACATCCCGGAAGACCGGATGCGGCAGGGTGCCGCGGCCGACGCCAGCATTTCGGACAACCTGATTTCCACCCGTTATACCGATCCGGAAATCCAGTCCGGCGGCTTCCTGAAAGGCACGCGGATTACCGCGCTGGCCGGCTCGCTGATCGAAGCGTTTAAGGTGCGCTGCTCCGGGCCGTCCCAGCCGATCGGCATGCTGTCGGGCGGCAATATGCAGAAGGTGGTCGTCGCGCGGGAATGCTCGACATCGCCAAAGCTGCTTATTGCCGAACAGCCAACACGGGGCGTGGACGTCGGAGCGGCAAGGCTGATCCACGAGCAGCTGCTTGCGCTGCGGGATCAGGGGAGCGCTATCGTGCTTGTATCGGCCGATCTCAATGAAATTTTAGAAATCAGCGACAGTTTGCTGGTCATGTATGAAGGGCGGTTCGCCGCTTATTTCGAGGACCCGTCTTCGCTCAGCGAAGAGGAGCTGGGTCTGTATATGCTGGGCATCAAACAGCAGGACGAAGAGCAAATCGGGAGGGCCGCGCAATGTTCAAAGTAAAATATTTTGAAGTGTTCCGGACGGCGGCTGTTATCGCTATCGCGCTTGTGCTGGCTTTTCTGATCATCTCGCTCGTCAGCGACGCTCCGCTTAAGACGATTGGAATCTTCCTGTGGGAACCGATTTCGACAACGGGGCATCTCGGTAATGTCATTGAAATGGCGATTCCGCTGATGTTTACGGGGCTTGCGGTATCGCTGCTGTTCCGGGCCAACCTGTTTAATCTGGGCGCGGAAGGGATTTTTTACATCTCGGGTATTGTTTCCTCGATTATCGCCATTCATCTGGGCATGAGCGGCTGGCTGCATCCGGCCGTCGCCATTTTGGCAGGCGCGCTGACAGGCGCGGTGATCTCCGCGATTCCAGGCATTCTGAAGGCCAAGTGGAATGCGAATGAGCTGGTAACGTCGCTGATGTTCAACAGCATTTTGTTCGGCATCGGTCTGTATATTCTGAATTACCACCTGCGGGATGCGAAGGCGTTCGCCAACGTCTCGTTCAAATTCCAGCCCACTGCACAGCTGGACAAAATCATTCCCGGCACGCGGATTCACACCGGTTTGATTATCGTGCTGGTGCTGATCGTGCTGGCCCATATTTTCCTGTACCGGACCAAGTGGGGTTATGAGCTGCGCATGACGGGCGCAAACCGCCAGTTCGCCGGCTATTCGGGTATCCGGACCGCCAAAGTGATTATTCTGGTGCATCTGATCGCGGGTTTTATCGCCGGCATGGGCGGCTCGGTCGAAGTGCTGGGCATGTACAGCCGGTTCCAGTGGACTGCTCTTCCGGGTTACGGGATGGATGGGGCGCTGGTGGCAATGTTGGCGAAAAACAACCCGCTGTCCGTCATATTAGCCGCGCTGTTCCTGGCGTATATTCGCATCGGCGCGGACATGATGGCCCGTCTCTCCGACGTGCCGTCTGAAATGATCTCGATTATTCAAGCTGTTATCATCCTGCTCATCTCCGCGGAGCAGTTCCTGAAATTCTGGAAAAACCGGATGCTGCTGAAGGAGGCGAAGGAAGCGTGAACCAGCTGCTGAATGTCATTTTGACGACGGATTTCGCTTTTTCCGTGCTGCGCGTGACGACGCCGATTTTGTTCGCCGCGCTTGGAGCGCTGATCTCCAACCGGGCCGGCATCATCAACATCGGGATGGAAGGCATTATGCTTGTTGCGGCGCTGTTTGGCGTAATTGCGAGTGCATATACCCACAGCGCGTGGGCGGGGCTTGCGATCGCCGTTATGGCGGGGACGCTGATCTCGGGGGTTTTGGCCTTTTTTACCTTGAAATTCAAAACGCATATTATTCTCGGCGGTGTAGCGATCAACATGTTCGCTTCGGGGGGAACGGTCTTCCTGCTTTATCTCATCAGCGGGGACAAAGGTTCGTCCACCTCGCTGCCCAGCAAAGTGCTGCCAAGTATCGATATTCCGCTGCTGAAGGACATCCCGGTGCTGGGGCCGATTTTTTCGGGACATCATATCTTGACCTACTTGTCGATTCTGTCGGTGATCGTTGTGTATTACATGCTGAAGCGTACACCGCTTGGCCTCCGGATCCGTTCGGTTGGGGAAAATCCCCATGCGGCCCAGTCGGTTGGCGTCAGTGTGGTGCGCACCCAATATATCGCGCTGCTGCTTAGCGGATTTTTTGCGGGGCTCGGCGGGGCGTATATGTCCATGGGCTACTTGTCCATTTTCACCCGTGACATGGTGGCTGGCCGGGGATGGATCGCGATCGCGGCGGAATCGATGGGCCGGAGTACAACGGTGGGCACCGCGTTGACCTCGCTGCTGTTCGGCGCGGCCGATGCGCTGTCGAATGCGCTGCAGGTGCTGAAGATTCCGGCGGAGCTGATTGCGACGCTGCCTTATGTGGCGACGGTGATCGGCCTGGTCGTCTACGCTGTGTCAGAAACGAGAAAAAAGAACAAAAAGCTGAAGGGCTCGGCGGCCAAATAACGCCCGGGGTCCGGTACGGCCGGGACGGCAATCGTCCCGTGATTAACATACAAGGAGCGACAACGCTATGGCTGTACCTATCATCATTGACTGCGATCCGGGGCATGACGACGCGATCGCGATTCTGCTTGCATTGGCCCACCCGGGCGAGCTTGACCTGATCGGCATTACCACGGTCGGAGGCAACCAGGTGCTGGACAAAATTACGGACAACGCGCTGAAGCTGCTCAGCTTCGTGGGCGCTGACGTGCCCGTGGCGAAAGGAGCGGCGGGGCCGCTGCTCGGCTCGCTTGTTACGGGAGCGGAAGCGCACGGCGACTCCGGCATGGACGGCCCGGTGCTGCCGGCCAGCCGCTTCCGCCCGGTGGAACAAGGCGCGGTGGAGTTTATGCTGGAGCGGATCCGCTCCTCCAAGGAGCCGGTTACGCTGGTGCCGATCGCTCCTTTGACCAATATCGCTTTGCTGCTGACCGCTTACCCGGAAGTGAAAGAAAACATCCGGGAAATTTCCCTGATGGGCGGAGGCATCGGGTACGGCAACGTAACCCGCACGGCTGAGTTCAATATTTACGTGGATCCCGAGGCTGCGCGTATCGTATTCGACTCGGGCATTCCGATTACGATGAGCGGCCTGGACGTAACGGATAAAGCGGCGATCTTTGACGACGAAATTGCCGGACTGAAGACGAAGGGGCCGGTGTCTACACTGGTCGGCGAACTGCTCGATTTTTATTCCATCTACGGCAAAAAAATGGGCTTTGTCGGCAGCGCGCTGCATGATCCGTGCGCCATCGCCTGGCTGCTCCGGCCCGAGCTGTTCCGGTCGGAGACGCTGAACGTCCGGGTCGAGACGGAGGGTAAGCTGACCCGGGGAATGACTGTTGCCGACCGGCGGAAGAAACCGGACGTGCCGGCAAACGTCCGCGTCCTGACGGACGTTGACCGCGAAGCGTTCCTCGCGCTGATCTTCGGCGCGCTGGAGAAGCTGGACGAACAGGTGATCCGGGAGAGGGGGTAACCGAATGGCAGGTTGGGAACGGCTGGCCGAGACGGTCAGGCTGGAGCTGGTCCAGCGCGGAGAGGAAGGCTGCCAGACCGAAGGCTTGGCGGCAAAGCTGGCTGCCGCCGGGGAAGACGACACGGCGCTGATGGAGCTGTACGGAGAGCTTATGGCGCTTGAAACGGCGGACGATTTTCCATACGAAGAGCCGTCCGGGCTGGAAGAGATTCGCGCCCTGCGGCCCGAGGGGCCGCGCCGGTTAAGCGCCGGCTTCAGCGATGCGGAGTGGAAGGACAAGTTCTACGGCGCCTGGCTCGGCCGCAGCGTCGGGTGCGCGCTTGGCAAACCGCTCGAATATCTGGATTACCTGTACGGCAAAGACGGCCGCCAGGGCTGGGAGAATATCGAGCTATGGTTCCGGGGCGCGGACGCCTGGCCGATCAAAGGTTATACGCCGGGAACTTCGCGGGCGCAGGCGGAATACGGCCTCGGGCTGAACGACTGGTCTCCGATGAGCGTCCGTGAAACCATCGCCTATATGGAGAGCGACGACGATATCCGGTATACGGTCCTTGGTCTGCTGCTGCTGGAGCAAAAGGGGCTGGACTGGGATTCCTGGGATATCGGCAAGCTGTGGCATAAGCATCTGTCATATAGTCAGGTGTGTACGGCGGAAACCCAGTCCTACCTAAACTTTGCCCATGAGACAAGCCACCTGCATGGAGACAAGCCTGGGGATTGGCCTAAGCGGCAGGAGCGGGTGCGGATGCATCTGAACCCGTACCGGGAGTGGATCGGTGCGGCTATCCGCGCGGACGGGCTCGCCTACGGCGCTGCCGGTCATCCTGAGCTGGCGGCTGAGCTGGGCTGGCGCGATGCGTCATTCTCCCATGTAAAAAACGGCATTTACGGCGAAATGTTCGCCGCCGCCATGATCGCGGCCGCTTTTGCCGAACCGGATAGCGAACGTATCGTTGAAATCGGCCTAAGCGAAATACCGCGGACGAGTCGGCTGGCGCAGGCGGTCGTTGAGGCGGTCGACATCGGACGCCGGGCGAAAACCGAGCGGGACATCTATACCGCGGTCTGGGAGCGCTTCGGACATTACGATGCCGTCCATACAATTAACAATGCCGCGCTTGTCGCCGCTTCGCTCGTTTACGGCGGGGACGACTTCGAGAAGGTCGTCGTTACGGGCGTGGCCGGCGGGCTGGACACCGACTGCAACGGGGCGACGCTCGGCTCGATCATGGGTGCGAAGCTGGGCGCATCGCAGCTGCCGCCGTCCTGGACGGAGCCGCTGAACGACACGCTGTACGCCGATCTGATCGGATTTCACCCGATCGCGATTTCGGCGTGCGCGGAGCGCAGCTACCGCGTGTTCCGGAAGCTGAGCGGGGGTGCCGGGGCATAAAGTTGCAGGGCATTACGTTGCCCTTTCGCCCTGTCCAGCGTCCGTTTCGCGTCAAATCAAGTTCAACATCATTTTCCGCGTCAAGTAAAAAGCGGTCCGCAAGTCATTAAGCTGATGACTTGCGGGCCGCTTTTTTTTTGCAGATCAGGTTGGTTTGATAAGAGGAAGGTGCTTTTGGCAATAATTCTGGAGAGCGGAATCGCCGGCCGCCGGACCAGGGGCTTTCATCGCTTTCATCGGTTTCATCGGCCTATTCTTCTGCTATTCCTTCGTCCAGTCTGATTTCAGTTGGCCCGGCCGCCCCCCCGTTTATATTCAAGCAGATCACCCGGCTGACAATCCAATATATCGCATATTGCTTCGAGGGTAGAAAAACGAATGGCCCTGACTTTGCCGGTCTTCAAATTGGACAGGTTGACGTTAGAGATACCGGCACGGTCGGCCAAGTCGTTTAAACGCATTTTCCGGTCAGCCAGAACCCGGTCCAGGCGAATGATGATCGGCATATGGATTCAGCTCCGTCATTAGGGATAGGTGTAATCATCATTAACTCAACTTTCTCAGCTGGAAAAATGGCATAGATCCTTGAGTGAGTAAGAAAAATTCAATAGATTTACTTGTATTGACAAAAAACACCTCACTTGTTAGGGATCGTGGTATGTGACCAACCATGTCAACAAGAAGGTGCGAACTCCACGTTATAACAACATTCCCTGCCTGAACACCGTCTCGCCTTTTCCAAACTTTGGAGGCGTTTTGAAGCAGCTTTGCATTGTCCTCCCCTATGATTTTTTTGCCGGACTCAGGGGAGCCTATTTGCTGATTATTCAGCGTTTTGGCAAAGAGACGGACTCAGATTCCCTTATTTACGAGG
>NZ_JBHOFD010000057.1:0-34180 GCF_046543445.1 Paenibacillus nanchangensis | reverse complement strand
AGAGTCCGCAAGGCACCCCAAAAACCCAAGAATTTCAGAAATAACGTCCTCTAGGTCCGGAAAGACCTCGGTATCGCGTTCGGTGGTAATCTGCTGCGGTTCTGTTACAGGAGAGGATTCGTTCCAGTTCGTTCAACGACAACAGCGGCAGTGGAAGACATTGGTTATCAAGTCTTGGTTCAGGCTGCTTTTATTAACTCAACTTTCGCAGCCTGAGATCGGGCAGTGCAGTCTGAGATCGGGCAGTGCAGCCTGAGATCGGGCAGTGCAGTCTGAGATCGGGCAGTGCAGTCTGAGATCGGGCAGTGCAGTCTGAGATCGGGTAGTGCAGCCTGTGATGGGCAGATACGGCTTGAGATCACTGGGCAAACCGGAGATCCAGTGCTGGGGTTGACTTTGAATCAGGATGGAGCACTTTTCACAACCTGAGTCGGAATTTCGTTCAGCCGTTCTATGAGTTGCGCCAAGGCAACTGCCCGGTCTGGGGTGCTAGCTTCATCGCACCGTAAATAAAATAGCACGCCGAGCGTGCGTTCGCCGCGGGCGAAGTGGTATTTTCTATTTTTCAAGATGATTATTTTATTGCGGTTAAATCCGCGCCAGCATTGGAGCTTAGTTGATTTTCGCTCTGCGAAAGCTGAGTAAATTAGAGACAGACAAGAGGGGGAACCATATCCAATGAATAAATACGGCATCCCGGGGGGAAGCCTCATTACCGTGGCGGGAACGGTCGGGGTCGGCAAATCCACCCTGACGGCGGCGCTGGCCGAGCGGCTGGGCTTCCGGACATCGATGGAGTCGGTCGATCACAATCCGTATCTGGACAAGTTTTACGCTGACTTCGAGCGTTGGAGTTTTCATCTGCAGATTTATTTTCTTGCTGAACGGTTTAAGGAGCAAAAACGAATGTTCGAGCTGGGTGGCGGCTTTGTGCAGGACCGCTCTATTTATGAGGACACGGGAATTTTCGCGCAGATGCATGCGGATAAGGGAACGATGAGTGCGGTGGATTTTGCAACCTATACCAGCCTGTATGAAGCGATGGTCATGACGCCGTATTTCCCGCATCCTAACGTGCTGATTTACCTGGAGGGCAGTCTGCCGTCCATACTGGAACGGATTCAGGAGCGCGGCCGCGAAATGGAAATCCGCACGGACACGGCCTACTGGGAAGCGATGCATGCCAGATATTCCGCCTGGATCGAACGGTTTGATGTATGTCCGGTGCTCCGTCTGAACATTGACGACTACGATGTGTATGACGCCGCGTCGCTGGACGATATCGTCCGCCGGATCGCGGAGACGATGCGGCCTGAACCTGTGGGCGCGTAAGAACAAGGAGGCTGGTGCGGGATGATCGAGGTGGCCGCGGCCATTATCAGGAATGCGGAGGGCGGGCTGCTGATCGCGAGAAGACGCGAGGGCAAAACGCAGGCTGGTTACTGGGAGTTCCCGGGCGGCAAAATCGAACCGGGAGAGTCGGTCCCGGACTGCCTGCGCCGCGAGCTGCTGGAGGAGATGGCCATCGAAATCGAGCCGCTGAGCCTGTTTGGGGCAAGCGAGCACCGCTACGGCGACCGCGATATCCGGCTGACCGCCTGGCGGGCGGCGTATCGCGGCGGCGAGATCGCGCTGACGGATCACGATGCTTACGCCTGGGTTCATCCCGCGCGGCTGGCCGAATACCGGCTTGCCCCGGCCGATATTCCATTTGCGGACCGGCTGCGCGTGGAGGCGGAGAACGGGACGTAAGCGCCGGATGAGGTAAAGCGGCATACGGGATGATATCGGAATATAAAAGGCATCGGCGCTTCCCTGGCCGATGCCTTTTGGTGTTGTGCGTGTCTTAATCTCTTATAGAGCTTGGCGTGCTTTGCTTGCTGCGACAGTCTCCATTACCTGCCTTACCCTACCAGGTGACTTGGCTGCCCGCTTGCCTGCTGTTGCTGTCCTTTACTTGCGGCGGTAGTATTGGCTCCATTCTTGGATGGCTTGCTGCCGGGTCAGCTTGCTCAGCCTGATCCAATCTGTTGTCTCCCATTCCTGGATTGCCTGTGTACGTGTTTTGTAGAACCGGTAGTCGTGAATATTCCAGGAACAATACAGCTTCCGGTAAGCCTTGCCATCCGCAATCTCGTCCTTGCAGCGGCGGACAGCCCGTGCGGCCCGGTTTTTGGCCCAGCGTGTCCCCGGCGTGCAGTGATCGTTGCATACCGGGCTTTTTTTGTAGCTTCTGCTCATGTTCTCCAGCCTCCTTTCGGGAAGCTAGAGGTCATGCAGTGTCTTCATATCGTGCACCTTGTTCCTTCTATAAATGTACAGCTGTTGATAATTCCCTAAGTATCCTTCTTTTAATTGCCTACCTTATTATACCTCTCCCTTTTTCGATTGCTCAAATATCACAATCTATCAGTATCTTAACAATACACAGCACCTCCGTTAATCTTCCTCTTACGGTTCGCAGGTAACATTTACCGTGGACTAGGTTCCAAATTCAGACAAGAACCGACAAAAGACAGAGGAGGATTACATCCAGTGAGAAAAAAACTGCTGCGTCAAGTAAACGCAGCTATGGTAGTGCTGCTCTTATTATCGATTCTTCAGCCGGGCCTGCGGGCTGACGCGGCCATTCCACAACTGCCCGCTACGGCTTACGGACAGGTGATTGACGCGCGCCAGGCGCAGCTCGCGCCGGGTGCTGTATATACGTGGCTGGATCTGAAGGATGAACGCGGCCGGCAAAAAATTCATGCCGTCGCGTTTGATCCGAAGCAGCCGAACTTGGAGCTGCGGGCCGGAACAAAAGACGGCAAGGTGTACGGCATGAAGGGCGTAACGGAAATGGCCGCCCACACCGACGCGCCGGGCAGCCGGGTGATTGCCGGAATCAACGGCGATTTTTACGAAATTTCGGGGTATGCCACCGGCGTTCCAAACGGACTGTTTATGGACGAAGGACGGATTTTGAACAGCGCGACTTCTTCCTATGCGTTTGGTTTGACGGAAGACGGCCAGTCGCTGTACGGTTCGCCCAAGCTAACTAAGTACATAACCATCGGCGGAAAAAACACAAACCTGACAAGCATCAACCGCTACCGCGAAAGCAACCATCTGGTGCTGTATACGCCGGACTATGCGGCGACGACGAAAACCAACGCAGAGGGCGATGAGTTCGTGCTCGACGTGCTGGAAGGCGAAGTCAAGAGCGGCCAGACGATGAAGCTGCAAGTGGCGGAGGTCCGCAAAAGCCAGGGAGACAGCCCGCTGAAGGACGGACAAGTGGTTTTGTCCGCTTCGGGAACTTCCCGCACGGTAACGGAAAGCCTGCAGGCCGGTGATCTACTGACGGCGAGTTTTGCGCTGGACGGCGAGTGGGACCGGGTAAAGCTGGCCATCGGCGGCCAAGGCCCGCTGGTCAAAGACGGCGTGCTCCAGACCGGCGTTGGACCAAGCGGCGTGCACCCGCGTACGGCAATCGGCACGAAGGCCGACGGCAGCGTTGTGCTGTTCGAGATCGACGGCAGATCGCCGGGCTTCAGTGAAGGCGTCGAAACGCAGGAGCTTGGCCGGATTCTGATGGACATGGGCGTCACAAACGCCATGAACCTGGACGGCGGCGGTTCGTCCACCTTCATTGCACGGATGCCTGGTACAACTGGCGTAAAAATGCTGAATCAAGGTTCGGACGGCGGCGAACGCAAGACCGGCAACGGTCTGCTGCTTGTCAACACGGCACCTGAGCAGCCGGCGGCATCCGCTCTGGCTGTACAGCCTAATGGAGAGCGGGTTCTGCAGGGGGCAACCTTCACCTTTACCGCTGCCGGCATCGATGCGGCCGGCCACCCGGCACCGTATGCGGGCAGCCTGAGCTGGGAGGTTGATCCCGCTTTGGGAACGATCGATAGCAGCGGCGTCTTCACGGCGGGCGCGTCTGCAGCGAAAGGCAGCGTGCGGGCGGCAGCCGAAGGCGTCCAGGGCACGGGCGAAATCGAAGTAGTCGACCAATTGACGGAGCTTGTTTTTCCGGATGAGATCAAGACGTATGCTTCCGGCGAAAAAGCGGTGCTCAGCGTCAAGGCGCTGCGAAACGGCCAGACGATCCAGGCCGGCAACCGGAGTTTTGAATGGCGCACCAAAGGGGACATCGGCACGGTCGACGCGGACGGCGTGTTTACCGCCGCTGATGTGAACGGCGGACATGGCCGGATTTTTGCCAAATACGGCGATGTGGAGACTTCTTTTGAGGTGAATGTGGGTCTGCCGCCGGTGATTTTGGAGGATTTTGAAGCAGGTCTTGGGAGATACAAAGCCGCGGGTGCGGCCTTCAATACGGTGAATATCGCTGAAGTGGACGATCAGGATTATGTCCGCGGCGGCAGCAAAGCGATGAAGCTGGAATATGATTTTACCGGCAAGACGGGGACTTCCGGCGCTTATCTGCAGGCAACCTCGGATGCGAACCGGATTCAGATTCCGGGTTACCCTGAGAAGCTCAGCATGTGGGTTTATGGCGACGGCAAAAAACACTGGCTGCGCGCACAAATGCGGGACGGTAACAATGCCGCGGTGCCGCTGGATTTTACAGACCAGCTCACCGGTGTGAACTGGACAGGCTGGAAGTATGTTGAGGTATCTGTGCCAAAAGGCAAAGCGGCGCCGCTGTCGCTTGATATGCCAGTCCGGTACATGGAGACCAAAAACACAAACAAAAATGCGGGAGCAATCTACATCGATGAGATCCGGGCGATTTACGGCCCGCTTGAAGAAGACCAGACACCGCCGGTGCTGAAGGATTTGTATCCGGCTTCCAATGAAGTCGTGAAAACGGCCACGCCAAATATCACTGTATATGCAGAGGACGCGGGGTATGATCCGGTGAAGCACCCGGGAACGACGTTGATCGACCCGGACAAAATCCGGGTGTACGTTGACGATCAGCTTGTCGAGCACGGGCTGTATCCGCCAAAAGGGCAAATTACGTACAAGCCTAAAACGCCGCTGACTGAAGGCAGGCACAAGCTGAAGATTGCGGTTCGCGATCTGAGCGGCAATCAGACGATTGTGGAATCTTATTTTACCGTAAACCTCGGTTCCCCGTTTTATGTGTATAACACGCCGGCCGAGCAGTATGCGGGCAGCACTTATACTTTGGATATTTACGCGGAAAAAGCCAGCAAACTGAAGGAAGGGCATATCGCCTTCCGGTTTGATCCGGCTTCTGTTCAGGACATTGAGGTGCTGCGCGGCGATAAGGTTAACGAAGCCCAGCTTCAGCCCGTCATTGATACAGACAGCGGCGTTGTCCGTCTGGATTTGAAGGAGATCTACACTTCCGATCTGGCGGATAATGAGCTGATCGGACAAATCCGTTATACGGTACGCAGCGGCTATATCGGACCGCATACCCAGGAGGAAGCGGCGGAGGATCTGTCCAAACCGCTGACGGTCCGCTACGAATCGGGATCGGTGACTTCGACGGAAGGCAGCGGCAAACCGCTTGCATTTGTTGGTGCGGATGTGCAGGCGACGGTTCGCAATCAGCTGCATCTGTCCTGGAACCACTACGATATTGCTCAAGGTTTTGAGGCGGCGTTCACCGTCCGTACAGGCGGAGCAGAAGGAACGCCGGCCGCAGGGGCCCGGCTGCTGCTGAATGGCGAAGAGGTAAGCGGCGCCGTATCGGATGCCGCGGGCATGCTGAAGACGGACGCTGTTACCAAGAAGACCGGCAGCTATACGGTTCAAGCGGTCCAAGACGGCAAATACAGCGCAGTCATGACGTTCCAGGTTGCGCCGCACGCCGGAACAGCCGAGCCGCGCAGTATTAATGTAACGATGGGAGCGGACGCGGCTACCTCGCGCGGGTTCACGTGGCACACCGACCCGCTGTCGGCTACAACGGTAGTCGAGCTGGTGAAGCGTTCCGAGTTCGCCGGGTTTGACGCGGAGAACGTGGCCCGCATTAACGGCGGCGGCTATGTGTACAACACTAATAACGACGGCACGCTGTATGTGCACAAAGCGGTGGCGGAAGGCCTGGAGCCGGATACCGAATACGTCTATCGCGTAGGTGACGGGGATACCCATGTAAGCGGTGAGGGGATTTTCCGTACCAGTGCGCTGCCGGATGATGCGGACCCGGTGAAGTTCCTGTTTATCGGTGATTCGCAGGCGGGTTCGAAAGAGGGCTTTGACCTGTGGAAATCGACGCTGGACCGGGCGATGCAGGACATGACCGACCCGGACATGCTGGTGCATGCGGGCGACATGGTCGACAAGGGATTTGAACAGGAGCAGTGGGACTGGTGGTTCGATGCGGCCCAAGACAAGCTGATGCAGACAACCCTTGTTCCGATTATCGGCAACCATGAGGTAATGGGCACCAACGGCTCGGGCGACTATCTGGCCCAGTTCAACAATCCGGAGAACGGAGCAACTGGAGCGAAAGGCACCAGCTACGCTTTTGATATTAAGGATACGCATTTTGTGGTGATGGACACGGAGCAGTCCTTAAACAGCTACGAAGAACAGGCGAAATGGCTGGATGAGGATCTGTCCCGTACGGATAAAAAGTGGAAAGTGATCTTTTTCCATCAAGGGCCTTACGGCAGCATTTACGCCAATGAACGGGCCCAGTCGGTCTGGGTGCCGGTCTTTGACAAACATGGCGTGAATCTGGTCATGAACGGACACGACCACATCTATATGTGCAGCTTCCCGATGAAGGACGGCGCAATCGTGCCGGAAAACGAAGGGACGCGTTATGTCATCGGCGGATCGTCGGGACCGAAGTTTTACGCTTTGACGGAGCGGTTCTGGCAGGAAAAAATCTACGACGAAGACGTGCAAATTTATACCGGGGTGGAAATCACGGACAACGGCATTACGGTGACCGCCAAAACGCTGGACGGTACGGTGATCGACCGCCTGTCCATTACGAAGATTTCACCCGAAGCAGTGGAGCTGACTCCTGCAGAAGCGGAGCTGAAGCTCGGCGGGAAGGACAACATGCTGCAGCTGAACGCGTCCGTGAAGCCGGATAACGCTTCGGCGAAGTCGCTGGTATGGTCGGTAACGGGCGATCAGCTTGGAGATGCTGCGGTTACAGTGGACGAAAAGGGTTTGGTAACGGCAGTAAAACCGGGTGTGGCTACGGTTCGCGCTGCGGTGTACGGTTATCCTGAGATTTTTGCGGAGAGCCGGATTACCGTAACCGATACGCTGGAGACCCTTGCGTTTAGCGGAAAAACGCAGCTGCAGCCGGGCAATCGGGACCTTACGGTCACCGAAGCCGTGTATGCCTCGGGCAGCCGGTTCGCGCTGACAGAGGGCGTCGAATACTCCAGCTCCAACGAGACGGTAGCGAGTATTAGCGCGCTAGGCGAAGTCACGGCTCTGGCTGAAGGGGAAGCGGAGATCACGGCCCGCTATCAAGGCCTATCCAGTTCTTACAGCCTGCGGGTGACGAAGGAAGCGCCGGTAATTGAACGGATTGAAGTCAAAGGACCGGCTGAACTGGCCGCGGGAACAACCGGCCGTGCGGTGACCGAAGCGGTTTACGGGGACGGCACCCGGTTTGAACTGAAGCAGGTCGTCCGCTATAACAGTACGGATACCGCAGTGGCTGAAGTTGATAACGAGGGAAGCATTCGCGCGCTGCGTGAAGGAACGACGGTAATCAAGGCAGTCTACGGTGATCTGTCGGCTGAATATACGCTTAAAGTGACCGGCCCGGCTGTAACGCCGACACCGACGCCGACGCCAACACCGACACCGACGCCAACACCGACACCGACGCCAACACCGACACCGACGCCAACGCCGACGCAGGACGGATCGGGCGTTCCGTACATTCCGGCATCGCCGGTTCCATCGGCATCGCCGTCCGGTATGTCGCCTCTGGTCAAAGTAACAGAGGCCCAGCTGTCCGCGCGGAACGCCGCAGGTGAAGCTGTTGTTGCGGTAAACGGCGGGCTGCGCCAGGTCATCGTTCCCGGCAATGCGGCCGGACTGCTGCAAGGCGCGCCGCTGCGGATTGATGCAGCAGATATGAGCTTGGTTATTCCGGCCGAAGTGATCCGCAATCTGGAACAGCTGCTCCCTTCAGGAGCCTCCGCTTCCAGTGCGAGCATCACATTGACCGCCAATCCGGCGGAGAATGTACCGGCACTGCTGGCAGGCGCAGGCAGCCGCACAGGTGCTGCGCTGAAGGCAGCGGGACCGGTCCTGGATTGGTCGCTGATCATCACCGACGCTTCAGGCCGGACCTATCGTCTGGAGGAGTTTGCACAACCGCTTAAGGTGACCTTTACGGTAAACGAACCGGTTAACCGGGATTTGACCGGCGTCTATTATATGGCTCCAGACGGCTCGCTGGATTATGCGGGCGGCAGCTGGAATGATGGCAAACTTACAGCGGAACTGCGTCATTTCAGCACTTATGCCGTGCTGGAGTATAACAAAACGTTTGCGGATGTTCCTTCCGGACACTGGGCGGAGCCGGCGCTGAAAAAGCTGGCGGCCAAGCAGCTGATCGAAGGCGTCTCAGGCGAACGTTATGAGCCTTCCCGCCAGGTGACGCGGGCGGAATTTGCCGCCATGCTGGTCCGCGCGCTGGGATTGGAAGGCACGGCCGGGGTATCCCGCTTTGCTGACGTACCGGCTGGCAGCTGGTACGCAGCGGCGGTGGAACAAGCCCATGAGGCCGGGATTGTAAATGGCCTAAGCGCGGACCGCTTTGGCCCGCAGCAGGCCATCACCCGCCAGGAAATGGCGGCGATGCTGGTGCGCGCCCTCGCTTTTGCGAAAGGGACGGCAGCGGAAACGGCTGCCGAAGCCGCCGCTCCGGGCAGCCGATTCGCGGATGTAACCGCGGCTCCGGCATGGGCCCGCGAAGCGGTCGGCCAGGCCGAAGCCCTTGGCCTGATGAAAGGCCGCGGAGCGGAGCGCTTTGAACCTGCCGCTGACGGTACCCGTGCGGAAAGCGCACAGATGCTGATGAACTTGCTCAGCCAAATGGAAAATAATTAATCGATGCAGCAGGCCGCCCGGCCAATGAAGGGCGGCCTGCTTTTTTTGCGCATAATGCGGTTTCTATAATTTTGTTCAGTGCCGTCAACTCTTGTTTAGTTTTGCTTATTTATTTGTTCAGTTTTAATCCCTACCTTGTTTAGTACAGCTTTTTTTTCTGCCCAAAGAGTGCGCAAAAACGAAAGATTAAAAAATTTTAATCTAATTTATGTTCTTATTTGAGAACAAAAACCGTCCTGATGAACGGGTTTTTGTTCTTTTTAATATAAAAACATTAAAAATGGGACATTTTGGTTCGTACTTGAGAACGACATACCCAAATTAGTTAGGTTTGAAACCTGATTCGCTGAATTTTGTTTAGAGTTTGTTGAGAATGACCTGCTAAACTGGGTTCAGTTATGTAAAAAGTGGTAAAACCATGTCTACTGTTGTCGGATTATTGCACTTTATTGGATAAAGGGGGGCGCTTTCTCAGCCAAACGAACTACCATGTCTGGGCCCGATACGGGCGGCAAGCTAGAACTGAAAGACTAAGGGGGAGCAGTGAGTTAGTTATGAGCAGGAAAGCGAAACGGATTACGAACATCAGTCTGATCCTGGTACTCTTGGCGACACTGGTACCGCATCCGCTGGTGAAAAAAGCGGCCGCGGCGGCCGAGGACTTAAGCGTATATTTCGGTAATGCGAATACGCTGATCGGCAACATGTCCCATGACGGAGACAGCGCCTTGAGAAACTTCGACCAGGGTACTGCCGGGTTTACAGTAAAGAAAAAATCGAACGTCGATGCCAACTGGCTCAGCGGCAATATGCTGATTACGGATGACGACGGCGGCGAGGTGATTTTTGAGATTGATGTCGCCCAAATCCCTAAGCTGCGGGAGCTGGCGGAAAGCGGCCATGCGGAGGTTGTGGTCGGATGGAAGGATCTGATTTACCGCGAAGGCTCCACCTTCGGCTTTAAATGGACCCGGGTCAGCGGAGCCAGCGCAAAAATCGATAACAATACGCCTTTCGTTTCGGCGGATTCCCGGGATTCGGACGCCGACAACAAAAGCGGGAGCGCGGTGATTACGCCAACCTCGAAAATCACTGTCGCCGTATCGGGCGAAGGGGACAAAGGCGGATCCACAGGCGCAACGGAAGTTTACGTAAAATTCCAGGACAAGCAGCGTCCGACCTTGGCTGCCTATACTTTTACCGGAAACGGTGAGCAGCGCCTTAACCCGAATACCGGGCAACGGGAGCTGTATGTCAAGGAAAATGAAAACATTACGCTTTCTTATAATTTCAGTGAAAAGGTAAGACCTTCAGGGCTCACCACAGGTTTTTACGATCATTTTACCAAACATCCATTATTTGTGACTCCTTCTGATGACGGGCTCCCTACCGCGGGACAGCAGCAGTATCTGCAGAATATGACTTACGGCCGCGATAATCTCGGCGTTCTGTACAAAGATATCAGCTTCCGTTATACCGGGGTCCGTTATCATCATACCGGGAATAACCCGCTTGAACCCAAGCTTACCGGGTCGGTTAGTGCGTCCCCAGTTGATTTAACGATGCAGGACAAGCTGAATGGCGCAGCATTTGCCGATGCGGCCGGTAATATTATCAAGCCGTTTGACCTTGGCACGCTGAAAGCCAGCAGCTCAAGCGACGTCCATTTGCAGGGGAAATCCGGCGACCCGTTTGCTTATCAAAATAATAAATTCCGTGTCATCGTCGATGCGGTCCGCCCGAAATATTCTAAAGGCGGCAACGGCATCCAGCCGGAAATTTTGACCGGCGTGACGCTGAACAAAGGCGACTATGTCGATTTTACGGTCCAGTTGACCGAGGAAGCCCGGATCCGTAAAGGCTGGGATCTCAGCAAAACCTTCCTCAAGTTCAACAACGGCATGAAAGCATATTACCGTTCGGGCTCCAACACGATGAATTGGGTATTCCGGCTGAATATCACCGGGGAAAAAGAAGTTGAGGCCCCGCTGCTCAAAGTCATCGCATTGTCCAACGACATTAAAGGCGACGACTCCGACATCGACGTGGTATCCGACTACGCGGGCAACCTGCTGTTCCAGCCGGCGAATTTTGACGGCATACACAAGGACGGCAACGAGTCCAAGGTGAACTCGAAGATCGACTGGGCGAACCTCGCGATTGACAATACGCCGCCAGCCATTGATTTTTACTATGAAAAAGGCGGGGCGGACAAAGATACGTACCAGAAAAAAGGCCGGGTGACGATTGACGCCAATGACCCGGCGCAAGTGGTGCCGGATTATGATCCGGTTACGGCCGACGTCGGCAAAGAGCGTCCAAGCCGGGGCATTTATCGCCCGACCAATATGACAGGCGAAGCGTCACCTTCCGTCGGATTGGTGTACTACGCTTGGACACAGAGCGAAGAAGACCCGTTCAAGGATTCGGGCGATCTGAATTATGCGTCGCTGAAGCGCTACGCGCTGACGGCAAAACAGCCGTCCGAGGATCTGCATCCCGGCAAGCTGACCGGACTGACGATCCAGGTGGCGAACAACAAAACAAACATGATTTCGCCGCCTTCCAAAGCGCTGAAGCCGGAGAGCAGCGGCGAATGGTACCTGCACAGCTGGACCGCGGATATGACGTGGGATACCGCCAGAGAGCTGATGCAGTACTCCAAAATGAAGACTTACGTTGATCAAAACAAAGCGCAATATGATGCGTGGAAAGCGGAGCTTCCAGAAGGGACGTCGGATGCCGACCGGGAGTTTTATGCCAACAACAAGGCAATGGCGGCTGTCGGCCAATATGACGATCTGACGCTGTGGGAACTCAAAAACTTCCAGCAGGACGATTCCAACTGGACGCATAATGTCACAAAAATTCGTCTCGATAACCAGGCTCCAACCTTTGGACCTGCCGATATCCAGGGCGACAACTCGATGAATGTGACTGTAACCGCAGATGTGTATGAAACGCACAGCGGAATTAAAGAAGACGTTGTTACCGGGCTGCCAACCGTGGAGTACCAATGGGTAAAAGCTGGTGAAGAAGCGCAGGGTGGCTGGACGCCGGCCGCACTGCAGGCGGGCAAGCTGACCGCTTCCACACTGAATGAAGTGGTGGAAGACGGAACGTACCAGTTGTTTGTCCGCGCTGTGGACAAAGCGGGCAACGTTGCTATGCAGGCGCTGCCGGAGCTGGTGCATGTCAACTCCGAAAGCCGTCTGAACGGGGCGTTTTCGCCGGACCCGGATTCGGCCGATTATGTGACCGCACACAACGTGGCCTTTACGCTGACGGGCATCGTTCCCGATTATGTAGGTTATGTCTACAGCAGCAGCGCGCTTGAGCCGGATGAAGCGTCCTTTATCAGCCTGAGCGAACCGGCTGGCGTGAACACGCTGCGCGGTTTGAAAGCGCAGCTGCAGCAGCTGGACAAGCAGCCTGCGGCAAGTGCAACGCCTGGAGCGAGCGCAGCGCCGGAAGCGAGCGCAGCGCCTGGAGCGAGCGCAGTGCCTGGAGCGAGCGCAGCGCCTGGAGCAAGTGCAGCGCCAGAAGCAAGCGCAGCGCCTGGAGCGAGTGCAGCGCCTGAGGCAAGTGTGGCGCCGGAAGCGAGCGCAGCGCCTGAGGCAAGCCCGGCGGCCGAAGCCGCGCAGCCTGGCAGCGAGTCGCCTGCGGCTGTGCCGCTGGCCGGCGCGCTCGGCTACATGAGCCGCCTGACGGCGGTGCTGCCGATCGGCGCGGGCGCCGCGAATCTGCTGGCCGCCGAAGAAGCGGCCGCGGGTCTCGCCGCGCAGCCGGACGCTCCGGCAGCCGAAGCGTCTGCGCAGCCGGAAGCCTCGGCACCGGCAGCCAGCGCCGAGCCGTCCGCGGCAGCACCGGCGGACGCCAGCGCAGCGCCAGCGCCGACTCCGGCGCCTGAAGGCACGCCGGCGGCTTCCGCAGCGCCTGCGGCAACGGCCAGCGCCTCCGCCGCACCGGCGGCTACCGCTTCGGCTTCGTCCGAAGCGGCGCAGACCGCTGCGCCGTCCGCTCAGCCGTCGCCAAGCCCATCGGCAGCGCCGGACGCTGCGGCGAAGGAAATGGAACGCGCCAAGCTGGTCGCGGCGCTTACGGACGGAAACGCCCTGAATTACACGATTCCGGCCGACCCCGCGCTGAACGGCGTGCAGTACCTTCACATTTTGGTGAAGGAAGGGGACCGGAAATATACGTTTGTGAACGAGTATTACTACGATAACCAGGCGCCTGTGATCGAGTTCGACCGTCAGGAGAGCCTGTACCCGCTGCCGGAGCAGCAGGTGGGAGTCAGCGTCTCGGAGCTCTACAACAAAAAAGGCACCGTTGCCGCTTACCAATGGGTGAAAGAAGGAGCAGCCGCGCCGGATCAACAGTCCGCGGGCTGGACCGAGTTCACCGCCGCTTCGGGTCAGCCTGACCCGGCCGGAGGCACAGCGGTCCTTGGCAACAAGGAGCTGGAGCCTGGGACTTCGGGGAACTACGTTCTCTACGTTCGGGCCACCGACGGAGCGGGCAATGCCTCGCTGGCGCACACCAAAGTGTTCACTGTGCTGAAGCCGGCCAAGGAAGAAGAGCCGGCTGTATCGCCGGACTCCAGTCTGATTTACATCTACGGGGATGAAGAAGACGGCTACACGGCGGTAGTTAAGCTGGGGCTGGAAGCCGTGGACAAAGCCGGTTACGAATATTCGATTTCGCCCGACGGAACGGACTGGCAGAAATGGCGGCCGTACACGAATTTTGTAGCCGTCAAGGTTGACAATGGCGATCCGCAGGCACAAAACATCAAGGTGAAATACCGGACGCCAAGCGGCGTTCAGGGTGAACCTTCCGATCTTAAAACGGAAAAAGAACGCTTCGATGTGGAGCCGGTATACGGCATCGCCACATTAAGCACAACCGCTCCGGTAAGCGCGGAACGCGGGGTGACGATTGACATTGCCCTGCCGCTGGGTGTGAAAGTGGTTCCGGCGGAGGTCAATCCGTCCGAGCCGGCGCGCACCGGCAACAAGTTCCATGTCACGCAGAGCGGACTGTACGCTTTTGAACTGATCGATCCAAATGAAGCGAAACGAAACGATATTTTGTATGTTGCTGTGAAAAACGTGGACACAACCGCGCCAATCGGCGAAATCGTTATCCCGTCCAAAGGCGAAAAAGGCCTTGCGGATGGCGGCGCCGGACAAGGCAAAGACCGCAGCCTTACGGTCAGACTCCGGACCAACGAACCGGTCAAAGTGCTGAACAATAACGGCGCTACAACGCGTACCTTCACCGAAAACGGCGAATTTACCTTCGAGTTCCAGGATGAGGCGGGCAACAAAGGTACCGCGAAGGCGGTTGTGGACAGCATTGACAACGAAGGGCCGAAGGTGCGGTTCGTCCGTTCCTATCAAAACGGCAGCAAAGGCGGAACCTTCAAGACGATTAAAGATGCGGGCGGCAATGTGCTGTATTCCGCTGGCGTTACGCTGGAAGTGCAAAAAGCCGATCCGTCCGGCGAAGATTTTGTCCTCGTTAAAGGCAAGGGGCTGACAACCGTCGAGGAGAACGGCGTTGTCTCCGTAACTGTAGCTGATGCGTGGGGCAATACAACAACGCTGAAAGAAGAAGTGGACAACCTGCTGTCCGCACCTCCAACCGTTGGCGAGCCGGTCTACACCTTCCTTGATGGAGCGGGACGGCCGCTGACGGACAAGGACATGGTGACAGTAAACGGCAAGAAATACGTTAAGGGCCGGGTGAAGGTCACCCTTTCGGGCACCTCTTCCGCGGCGCAGAACACCGTGTTCTCCGGACTTGTTCCGGTCGAAGCGGCAGGCGGCGGATACTCGAACCAAATCAGCGGCGGCAGCGGCGCATTTTCGCTGACCCGCACGTTTGAAGCAAACGCCGATACGGTGATGGCCGTATCCGACCTGCTGGGCAACAGCGTCAAAGTTCCGGTTAAGGTTACGGGACTGGACAATACGCCGCCTGTACTGGAGCTGAAACGCCAGTCCATCGGCATCGTCCAGAACAAAAAAGATTTCAACGCGGAAACCGACCTCGGCGGATACACGGTAAGCGACAATGTCTCCAAAAATGTGGACGTCAAAGTTACCGGGCTGGATCTCAGCAGACTGGGCAGACAGACGGTGACCTACACGGCAACGGATGATGTAGGCAATGTCACAACCGCCACGCAAAGCGTATCGGTCGTAGCTGAAGGCATCATGGTTATTTTCGGCAACGACACGCTTGTATCGGCAATGTCAGGCGAGACGGCGCTGTTCGAGACCAATGTCATTACCTTCAAAGTCTCCGGCTTCAATCTGATGAACATCGGCGGCGTGAAAAAAGAAAACGAATGGGGTACGTTCGACCTGCTGTATCAGCCGGGTCTGTACCGCGAAGGACAGATGAAATACATTGCAACGAAGCTGAGCTACCAGGAACTGGTGAACGGCAGCTTCAAGGTCACCTTCCCGAAAGCCGGCTGGTACACAGTCATCGTCCGGAACCAGGAACGCGACCGCGAGTTCGCAACGTTCTTTATCGCAAGCAAGGAGTAGGAGAACCGGACGCAGCCTGAAGACAAAGGCGGCTTGGCGCTATAGGCAGCTAAGCCGCCCTTGCCGGGCTGGCACGGTTCCGAGAAATAGGAACTGGGGGTACTCAAGTGAAGCTGGTCAAAAGCGCCGTCTCGTTAATGATGGCCATTATCCTGTTTATAACGACAATTCCCGAGACGGTCCATGCGCTTGCCGACGCCGCAAAGCAGGATGTCACGGTACTGAAAAACGACTTTGTCGTCATTACCGTCGACAACGCCACCGGCCGTTACGGCATCCGGACGGTTGAAGGACAACCGGTCCGCAAAAAAGACCAGAACGTCAACATGCTGTTCGCCGGAGACAATCCGGAGTCTTCGTTTACGACGTTCAAAATCGACGGAACGGATTATATTTTCGGCAATCCTTATAAATTTGGAGCAAACTTTTTCTCCGAGACGACCAAACCGGTCATCGTGTCCAACCCGAACGGCACCCGCCAGATCGAGACGGTCTGGAGCATCAAGGGCGTCCAGATCAAACAGATCCTTATGCTTTACACCGACAGCAAGGATCTCGTTAATGCCGGCAACGTGAATATTCGTTATGAAGTGACGAATACTTCCGGCGCGAACGTCGAAGTTGGATCGCGGATTATGCTCGATACGATGGTAGGCGGCAATGACGGCCCGCAGTTCCAGATCGGCACCGCCTCCCGGGCGCCGCTGATGGTGGAGCGCAAGCTGGTGCATGACCCGGCCAGCATCGGCATCCCCGAGGAAGATACGGCATTTTATAAGCTGCCATCCTACTGGGTGATGAGAGACAAGCTGGATCTCGACAACCCGATGGCGACAAATGTGGTCGCCTACGGCTTCAACAACTTTGCAGAGAGCAACATCAACATCGTGGATGAAATGATCGTCGGCCACTGGAACGGCCTGGCGAATACGAAGTGGGATTACAAGCCCAACGGCAATCTGGATTTCACCCGCGATACCAACGATTACGGTACGGCGGACTCCGCGGTCGCTTTTTACTGGAATCCGGATAAAATTGCGCCCAAAGCGTCCCAGACGTTTGAGACCATCTATGGACTTGGCGAAATCATTGCGCCGGACAAGGTATTCTCCATCCGTTATGTGGACCAGGTGCAGCAAATGGCCCTGAAGGACAAGGACACTTTGAATGAAAACGGGCTGTTTGACATTACTGCAGAGGTAGAAAATCTCCCCGCCTTCAATCAGGAGCATTCCAAAGTTGAAGTGGAGCTTACGCTGCAAAGCGGCCTCAGCTTCGCCAAATTGGATGAATCCGGCAAAGTCGTCATGAAAGACGGCCTGCCCGTTACGGAATCGTACCGCAGCAAAGTGCTTGAATTCCGCAAGACGGCCACGCCGGAGGAAGCGGAGAAAGGCATTCAGCCGAAATACAAGCCGGGCGACACGGTTACCGCCAATTTTAAAGTGGTGGCCAAAGGCAAACCTTGGCCGGTGACCCGCGAATATATGCTTACCGCCCGCAGTCCGGAAACCCGGGCCGCAATCGAAGGCGTGAAGGACGACAGCATCAAGGCGCAGTATGAGGCAAGCAAAAGCAACTTTATTTTGCTTCCCGCAGTAGGCGAAGCGGTGCGGACTTACGCCTACGGCTTATCGCCAACCGAATTGTTCAGCACGGACATCAAGTACATCACGCTGAACCTGTCCAACATCGAAGCTTACAATACGGGCAATGCGCAGACGCCTGCGAACTTTGACCTGTACCTTAAAGAAATCATTACCGGCAAACGTTACAAGGTTCCCGTACAGGATTCCGTGCTGATTCAGCCGACGGACGACGGCCTGACGGGCGATATGCGCATTACGTACCGGGGCGGCGATGAGGTTGACGCCGCAGGCCAGATCATTCAGGCCGGGCTTGGACCTGAGCTGCCGCTGGGCGAATATCAGGTGGAGCTCGATTACAAAGGCGGCGAATCGGGCGACGAAGATGCCCAGGAGCTGTACGATGTAACAACCGATCAGACCTTTGTTGTCTCGGACAATGAAGAAACCCGGATCAGGGAAGCCAACATTTTGGCGCTCTATAAAGAAAATGTAGACCTGAGCGGAGCGGCCGTCGGCCAGACCGTCAGGGAAGATCTGCTGGAGCAGCTTAACAGCCTGTTCCCGGGTGAACCGTTTACCTCGGGCAGCAGCCTGAAGGCACAGCTGGACGCGTTCAAGAAGACCAAAGCGCTGTTCGGCGTGGCGAGTAAAGCGGTTGACCCCGGATTCGACCTGGCCGAATTTATGGACGATGAGTCGCTGAAAGAGGTTCCGCTTTACAACTACCAGCTGTTTGAAACGGATGAAGAGCTGGAGGAGTTTGAAGAAGAAGAAGGCGCGGACCGTGAAGTGCTTGTGGTCATCCGCGGCATGATCAAACAGGTTGGCACCGGTGCGGAACAGCAGGTCGTGGTGGATACCCAAACCGAGCCGGCGATCATTAACGAAGCGGTTGCCTATAAAGGCAAAGACATGGTGTTTGTCCGCGGCAAACTCGATATTTTTAATGTGGCGGACCGGATCGACGGCTACGAGAACATGCCGTTCCTTGACACCCTGTTCATTAAGGGTGACGGAACGCTGAGCGTGGACGCCAGCGGATTTATTTTCCATGAAGGCGAATGGACGCTGGACTTCTTCAACGGCTTCAACAAATCCTCCGAGGACCCGGAAGACGAAGGCGATGACGAAGGAGACGAAGAAGAGGAAGAGCCGGGCGAAGAAGAAGGCGGCAAAGACGGCAACGGCGGCGTACCGGACAGCAAAGGCAATCCGGAAGACGACAGCCAAAACGGCAGCCTGAAATGGGCGGTCGGCGGTGTGGGCGACAGACTCAATCCGCTCAGACAAGTCATGCTGGAGCCGGTGTATTTCAATAAGCATTCCCTGTTCGCAGCGCCAAGCTTCAATATTGAAGGGTTTGGCCTCACGTTCAACGACTTTATTCTGCGCAACGGCGGCATCTCTTTCGGCGGATCGATTTCGCTGAAGGTGCTGGAGGCAGAGATCAATAATGTCGTGTTTAACAACGAAGGTTTTTACGGGATTGACGCCGCACTGAAATTCGATCTGATGGAGAGCATGGGCCTGTTTGCGCCCAAGAAAAAAGAAAACTCCAAAGTCGAAGGCGCAAGCGGCGAAATCAATATCACACATTATGTGGAGTACAACGAAGATCATCCGAACCAATACGGCCTGAAGTTCGATGCTGAACTGAAAAACATGCTGGAGGTCGGAATTGAGCTTGGACTGAAACAAGTGGCGGACGGCCGGGTGCTGCCCGATGTGATCGGATTCAGCACAACGCTGCCCGAACCGGGTATCCTTGTCACCGGCGCCACGTACCTGACGGCGGTCCGCGGCGCGGTCCGCGAGCTGGCTGACACCATTGCCGGAGGCTCAAGCAGCGATCCGTTCCCGCTGACGGTGGAAGCGGGCGTAGGCATGCGTTTCGGCATTACGCCGGCGTACTTCTTCGGCGATGTCGATCTGACCGTTAAACGTACGGGACTGAAGATCGAAGGCAAGCTGGATTTCTCCACCGAGCCGAGCGGCGAGGAACTGATGCCGATGCTGACCAAGGCGCTGCTGGAAGCCCAGTGGGTTACGCCGTGGTTCGTCAGAGTCGAAGCGGAAGTGGACATCGGCGGCTGGGATGTCATTATCGGCAAAGCGGGTATTTTTGTCGGACAAAATCTGGAGAAAAACCGGACCGACTTCGAAGGGTATATCGGATCAAGAGTCCAAATCCCGAGTGATGTGCCGCTTGTAGGCGGTATGCCGCTGTCGAGCGTGTTCTTCGGTATCAATAACGATAAAGTATGGGGCAGCATCGGGGTGCTGTTTATCTCGCTCGGCATTACGTATTACTGGGGCGGGGGAATTGAATTCGGCACATCCAGCGACAATCTGCCGGATGGACTGGTGCACCTGGTGGTCAACGATCCGGATCTTGGACCACGTCTGATGGTCATCGGGGAAGGCGCTACGACAGTGGCTACCTCCTGGATCGATACGGAAGAACTGAGCACGGAAATTACGTATCATGAGGTCGAAGAAGGTGTTCAAACCATCGAAAGCGATGCGATGAACATGGGCGTCGGCGGCATCGAATCGAGCGGCGGCGGAAGAGTGCATTCCATTCCGATGGGCGGCGTCTCCGGCAACGGCGTGATCGAGGTGCGCTATGACTCCAAAGAAATGCCGAAATTTACGCTTAAAAAGGCATCGGGTGAACTTTACCCGGTTATCTTTGACAACACCAACACGAATCCGAAAGCCAACGCCTTCACCCAGGTCATTTCCTCGGCTGATTCGGCGGACGGCACGGACATCCGCAGAGCGTATATTTTGATTAAACCTGAAGACGCGGTAAAAGGCGGCGTATGGACGCTTACCGCGGAAGATGCGGTGGAAACCAAGCTGCTGAACATTCCGACCGCACCGAAGCTGAATGAAATCAAGCTGGCGAACAATGAAGCCAGCCCGAACAAATTTACGGCCAGCTGGAAAGTGGAGAACGCGAAGGAAGGCGATACGATCAATCTGTATCTGTCGGAGGAGCCGGTGACGAATAACACGTCCAAGCTCGAAGACGGAACAACGATCCTGGAGCCGGGAGACGCGGGCATGCTGATCGCCAAAGGACTTCCTGTTGCGAAGAATGGCGGCGAAAACAGCGGCGTTACAAGCGGCAGCACCGAAATTGACGTTACCCAGGTGACCATGATGGGCGGCACCGAAGACATCCGCGGCCTGCTGAGACAAGGCGACTATTATCTGCGCGCGGAGCTGTCCTCGCAGTCCACTTTTGCCACCAAGACGTCGGCGGAAAAGTTTGAAATCATCGATCCGCTGGCACCCGGCGCGGTCAGTGATGTAAAGATTGAGCCGGCAGGCAACGGGCTGTTCGCCCTGTCGTTCAAACCGGCCGCTCACAAAGCGGGCCATGAAGGCTTTGAGCACAGCTATGTGATTGAAGCGCTGCGCAAAAACGGCGGGAAACTGGAGTCTTACTCCAATTTCGGCGAGATTTTGTTTACGGAAGATGAACTGAAGCCTTACTTTAATGAGGCGACCGGACGTTACGAAGACATTCCGGTTGGCGGCTGGACGGCGAACACGCCGCTCAGCACGGAGGGAATGGGAGAGAACGGCGAGTCCGGCCTGGCCCAAATCGACTTCACTAAAGAAGAAATCAAGTATACGGGACTTGAAGTAGGAGGCTACTATACGCTTGGCGTATCGGCGGCTACCAAGCCGACCGCGGCCAAAGACCCGAACGAAAACTACCACTATGCCGAAGCCGTCAACAGTTCTAACGAGCTGCTGCCGGTTCCGAAGCTGCCGAAATTGACAATCGGCATGGAAGGAGCAACGGTGGAGGGCGGCAAGTTCTACGAAGTGACCACAAGCAAAACCGAGCAGACGGTAGTGCTGTCCGCGGATCAGAACGTAGAGGTGACCGCTTATTACAACAATGAGCCGCTGCTGTCTGCGGATGGGAAACCGGTCAAGGCGACGGTTACCGCGGGGGCCAAAGCGAGCCTGCCGCTCGACAAGTTCCAGACGGACGGAAGATTCGCCGTTGAACTGCGGGCGCGCAGCCTGGCAACACGGGATGTGTCGGTAACCATGATGTATTTAAATGTGGATACCCTGGCGCCGGTGCTGTATCTGGAGCAGCCGACGACCGGACAGCGGACGGAGAACGGAAGTATTGCCGTTGTCGGCAGCACTTCCGCGGATACCGAACTTACGGTTGCCGGCACGAAGGTTGAAGTGGCCAAAGACGGCAGCTTCAACGCTCGGGTACCGGTGCCGAATAACGGACCGACGGCCGAGCTGCAATTCGTGGCCAAAGACAAAGCGGGCAACCGCAACAGCGCAGCCGTCAGCGTTACGAACGGCGGCTTTGAGGCTCCGGCTGAATTGATTGTGAAGCCGATCGGGAAGCAGCCGGGCGAAAGCGCGAAGCTTGAAGTGAGTCTGAGAAGATATACGGGCAAGGATCAGAACGGCAACCGGACCCATGAAGACAAGCCAGTGGCGCTGAATGATCCGAAGCTGTCCTACACTCTGGCTATTGGCGATACGGCCGAGCTTGCGAATGGTGTGGTGACAGGCACGGGCGTAGGTTCCAACCTGATCCGTGCGGAGTATGAAGTAGCGGAAGGCGTTACGCTGGAAGGAATGGCTGTGGCCAGCTTTGCTTACGACAAACCGGTGGCGCTTGGAACTATAGCGGTATCCGCCTCCCCGGTTAGCGGCAACAGTGCGGTTACGCGCCTGACCGTCAACGATGCCGGAGATATGACCGGACAGCAGTTGGCCTACAAGGTGTTCCATAACGGCACCCCGGCGGAAGTTCCGGCCTTTGAAGCTGATCTCAGCTCTTGGGAACTGCTTCCCGCTAACGGCATCATCCCGGCGTATTCAGGCGACATTCTTGTTGTCGCCAAGCGGACCTCCAGCGGCAAGCTGGCGATGGCCGCATCGGGATTGATCCCGGCACAGCTGTGGGGATCCCGTCCGTATGTTCCCGCACCTCCAACCCCGGGCATTCCGGGTACGATCGGCGGAGGCGGCGGTGGCGGTGGCGGTGGTGCAGCGGAGCCGGCGAAGGAACCGGCCAAAACGCCGGAAGGCGTAGAGGTGACGGTGAACGGCAAAGCGGCCGTTATTGAGTGGAGCGGCGCGGATGCGACTATCCACGTTACGGCGGATTCCGCTGGAACCGAAGGAGATGTAGTAGCAGCTACTTCGGATCGTCAGGCCAACAGCTTTACCTTTAAGGTAGACCGGGCGGTCATCGACCGTCTGATCCAGCAGGGCCGCAGCTTGATTCTTGAGCTGCCGCAAGGCCGATTGGAATGGACCGCAGACCGGCTTAAAACGGCAAACGGCGATCTGACAGTGACGCTTGGCAAAAACAGCCAGGCTGGAAAAGACAAAGTCGGCAGTATTGTGCAGGGACTGGGCGCATCCGTGCTTGCCGCGGGCGAAGGCATGACGCTGACGGCCAATGTGCCGGAAGCAAGCTGGACTCCGGCTCTGAAAGCAACGGTAAATCTTCCGGATGGCACGGCTGCAAACAAAGTAACGGCTGTCGTTCTCCTGGACGAAACGGGCAGCTGGACGACCCTGCCGTTTAAAGCGGCGGGTGCGGGCAGCGCGCTGGAGGTTCAGCTTACCGGACCGGGAAGCTTGTTCTTCCTGAGCGGCAGCAAGACCTTTAAAGATGTGCCTGCCGGACACTGGGCGGCGAAGAGCATTGCGGCTGCGGCTGCGAAGCTGATTGTGCTCGGCAAGAACAGCAGCGCGTTTGATCCGAACAGCAAGGTGACACGCGCCGAGTATCCGACGATTCTGCTGCGCGCAGCGGGCTTGATGAACCGCAGCGGAGAAGGAAGCTACGCCGATGTGAAGCAGGGCAGCTGGTATGAGCGCAGCGTATCGATTGCGGCGAAGCTCGGCATTGTCAACGGAACCAGCGGCGGAGCGTATTCTCCGCAGGCCGCGCTTACCCGTATGGAAGCGATGGCTATGGCCGGCAGACTGCTCGAAGCGGCAGGAGCCGGTGAAGAGCTGAGCGATGCGGAGACGACGGCGATTCTCGCCGCGTTTGAAGACCGCAGCACCCTTCCGGCATGGGCCCGGAAGCCTGTTGCACTGAGCATCAAAAACGGCATTATTCTTGGAGAACACAACCGGATTCAACCGAAGGACGCACTCACCCGTGCGCAGGCGGCAGCCATCGCCATCCGGCTGGAGGAGTTTTTGACCAAGTAACACGGATATCTGCGGCGGTCCCGCCTTTGAAGTAGAGAGGCGAGGCTGTCCGCCGGGTTCCTTAACTCAGTTTTTTTGCAAATTTCCCGGGGAGCGGCGGTTCAGTTAGAACTTAGCGGCCGGGAACGGCCTACAGCCGAATTAGGCGGCACGCGAAATCTATTTAGGTGGTGGAGTTATTGGCAAGGAAGCAGAGGTCCCTCCTCGCGTTCGGATTCACGCTGTTGTTTCTGGGCGTTGTCGCCGTTGCCGGCGGCCTGATGGCGAAAGCGGACGGGCAGACCTGGGATTCCGAAGCGGTGGTCTCATGGTACGATCCGACCTATCAGACGTATACCATTGACAGTGAAGAGAAGCTTGCGGGCATCGCACAGCTTGTAAATGACGATAAAGACGGTAAAATCGGGGGTTTCGCGAATAAAATCTTTGAGGTTACCCGCGATATGGATTTGTCCAGAGCGGTTTGGGTGCCGATCGGGACGGCGGACAAGCCGTTTCGGGGGACGCTGATCTCGAAGGGCGGCGCCACGTTTGAAATTAGAGGATTAAACGCCACAGGAAGTTATGATTATCAGGGTCTGGTCGGCCACATGGCTGGCGGAACTGTGGGCGGATTCCATTTTGTAAATGGCGCGGTCAGTGTAACCGGTGTGACTTATGATGTTTATGCGGGCTCCGCTGTCGGTAAAATGACCGGCAACAGCACCGTGTACAACATTGCGAACGAGATCCCTGTTGACGCGGACGGATCGCCCTTCCGCGCTTACGCGGGCGGGATTGTAGGCTCCGCCGAAGGTGCGGTCTCGAACTCCGAGAATGCGGGTCCGGTTACAGCGGGCCATCATGCTTTTGCCGGAGGGATCGTTGGTTATGTGGACGCAGCCGGCGCGAAGATTAAAAAGGTGGCCAACAGCGCTCCCGTTACGGTCAACGCCATGGGCGGACAAGGCGTGGCGGGCGGTATTGCGGGGAACGCGCTTGGCGCTTTGAACATGCATGAAGATGAGACGCCGATTATTAACTCCGGCGCGGTGACGGTAAACGGCGGCACCGTGAATTACGCCGGCGGGATTGTCGGCCGGGCGGAGAGAGCGGTCAGCTTCTCCAATCTGACAACCAGCGGCGGACAGGTAGAGATTGCAGCTCCGGACGCTGTGGGCAGCTATGCCGGGGGTCTGATTGGTTCGATTCAGTCGGCACAAGCAAATCCGGTGTTCCAGGTAACTTTTGCGCATACCGCTCCAGTCATCAACAATGGCGGAAGCCGGGTGTTCACCGGCGGTATCGCGGGTGAAATCGCCAGTCCGTTTACCTGGACAGAGAGCTACACGAATGCAAATGCCATTACCGCTTCGGGCAGCCAATTGGTGCATACGGGCGGTTTGATCGGCCACATCGACGGTGTTTTGTCCTTTGGCGGACAGGCAAAAAACACCGGTGCGATTGCAGTCAACGGCAAGCCGAATGAAGTCTATACCGGCGGACTTGTCGGCTTCTCCAGCAGCCGGGTGCTGCTGGAGAATGCAGGCAAAGAAGCGTACGCGAACAGCGGCAGCCTTACGGTGGATGCCGGAACAGGGGTCTACACGGGAGGCCTTACCGGCAACCGTGCGTATGCCCGTTCGGGCGGAACGCCGGTGACCAATGCGGTCAGCACGGGCGACATTACCGTAAACGGAACGGCCAAATTGTACACGGGCGGATTTGTTGGCATCGTGGACAAGGACGGCGCGGACCGGCTGATCTCCGGGGCGGCGTTCAAGAACTCCATCACCGTTCATGCGGAAGCCGCAACGCCTGAATCGCAGATTCGTACAGGCGGTATCGTCGGCTCCATGACGGGCGGCATCATTGATGGCGCGGCATACAGCGGCCGGATGCTGGTGACCGGCGGACTGAACGCTTACACAGGCGGCATTGCCGGTACTTTTGAAGAGGGCACGCTTCGCGGTTCGTCTGCCGCAGGAACTGCGGCGGCTTACGCTTCGGTTACAGCCGACGGCACCGTGGGCGGTCTGGCCGGCTACCTGAACGGGACACTGGAGAACTCCAAGGTGCGCTACACCGAATTTACCGCCACTTTTGCGGGCGGCGTAATCGGCGGCGCAGCGGGCAGCGCCCAAGGAACCGTAACGGGCATCACCGCAGGCGACAACGGTTATACGGGCTACGACAGTGTCCGTATCCAGACGAATATTCCCGGCTCGGTGGACGGCATCGACCGCATCACGGCGGGCGGCATCGTCGGGCTGAATGAGCAGGCGGTGAGCCTTACGGACAGCTCCGCAGCGCGGATTGCCATGCTTACGGACAGCGGCAGAAGCCATTATACGTTTGGTGCGATTGCCGGTACGTTAAGCGAAACGGCAAAGGTTGGACAAGCCGGTTCGCCGGTCCTCGTATCGGATATCGAGGCTGTTGTACAGGCGGCAAGCGGCACCTATGGCGGCGCGGTGGGCCTGAACCGTTCGCCTGAGCTTTACCTTCAGGCGGAACGCGTATCCATGCGGCTGACGGCGGATGCCGCGGCTGCAGGCGGTCTGCTGGGCGTAAACGAGGCGAACATCAGCCCGGATGCCAGCAGCTTGACCGCTTCCGATGTAACGTTTCAAGCGGAAAGCACGGCAGGACGGATCGGCGGCCTGTATGGCGTCAACCGGGGCAGTGTGCCTGCCAGCAAAGCGCAGCGTATCACGATTGAAGAAAGCGGCAGCACAAACAACGCGGGCGGCATCGCCGGTCTGAACGCCGGTACGCTTACCGATATGCATGCCGAGACGGTGGCGATCCGCTCCACTGGCGAGCGCGCCGAAATTGGCGGTATCGCTGGACGTTCCGAAGGCGCGGCTGACGGGACCCTCCGGGCAAAAATCGCAACTCCGCAGCTGCTGTCCGGTCCGGAAACACTGATCCGGGCTGAAGGGGAAGCTGCCCGGATCGGCGGCGTGGCCGGCTCCGCGGTACAGACCGAAATTTTGGTGCCTGTACTCCGTGCCGTAACGCCGGATACGGTTGATCTCGTGCTTACCGGCGCAAACGGCCAAATGGGCGGCATCGCCGGCTATGCCGGCGGCAGCATCGTAAGGGGCGACGCCAAAACGGTGAACCTCGAAAACGTGCTGATTACTGCTTCCGAGACTGCGGTGTCGGCAAAAGCCGGCGGATTGCTGGGCTTCAGCGACAAGTCGAGACTCGACAGCCTGGTCGGCAAAACGGTGAACCTGCTGGTTAGCGGTCCCCAGTCTTACACAGGCGGACTTGCGGGCCATCATGCAGGCTCTAACTCGGCGATTTTGACCCAAAACGTCATTACAGGATTCAGTGTAAAGGTGAATGACAAGGCGGAAGGCACGCTTGCAGGCGGCTTTGTGGGTCTGAACGATGCGCGGGAAACCGATCCTGCGGCGAATCCGTCCACGGCCATCAGCTCGATCCAGAACAGTCGGGTAGTCGGTTCGGTTACCTCCACGGCGCCGAACGCTTTGATCGGCGGCATGGCGGGCGAAAACCGGACTTTGATCGCCAATAACAGCATCGCCGACAAAAATACGGTGATCTCCAGAGGCGCAGGCTCCGTGGTAGGCGGCCTGGCTGCCAAA
This sequence comes from Paenibacillus nanchangensis, assembly GCF_046543445.1. Lineage (NCBI taxonomy): Bacteria > Bacillati > Bacillota > Bacilli > Caryophanales > Paenibacillaceae > Paenibacillus > Paenibacillus nanchangensis. Next base: position 7,168 of record NZ_JBHOFD010000057.1, on the reverse strand, counting down.
AATACGGCAAACGCTGCGCTGTACTACACGTACTCCAATGCGAATCTGACGGTGGAAGGCGCGGGCGCGCTGACAGGCGGTCTCGTAGGAGACAATGCCGGCCGGATTCAAGGTTCTTATGTGGACATCGACGTGACCAGTAAGGCGGCGGGCAAGCAGAACCAATCCGTTTTCCTTGGCGGTCTGGTTGGACGCAATACCGGTTCCATCGAGCAGTCTTACAGCGCGTCCAAGGTGACGGCCGATGGAGCTTACATGATCGTCGGCGGCCTGGTCGGCGAACATCGTGAAGGCACAATCAAAAACTCTTATGTAGCCAAAAGTGTAACGGCTGGCCGCTCCGGTTCCTATGCGGGCGGATTTGTTGGCCGGATTGTAAACGGCAAGGTTTCAAACAGTTATTCGGCGGCGGAGGTTACCGTGCTGCCGGCGGCTGCAGGTTCGTATGCGGGCGGTTTTGCCGGCCGTTACGATAATGCAAGCCGGGAGCTGCTGCTGAAATCCTACTATATTAAAGATGAAAGCAAAAACATCAACACCGATCTGCCCGATTTTGCAGAAGGGAACTACCGCTGGCAAAACGCCGGTGCGCGGCTCAGCACCATCCTGTCGGATACGCTCAGCGACCGGAAGGTATTCCCGGGATTGTCCGGCTGGGACTTTACAACAGCCTGGAAATACGGCTCTCTAAATGCCGAATACAAATATCCCGAAGTTAACCGTACCGCGAACACAGGCGGCGACGCCGGAAGCGGCGTGAACGCCAACATCAACTGGTATATGCGGGATAAGGATGCGATCCAGTTTGAGATCAAAAGCGAGGCGGAGCTGGCTGGTCTAGCCGCAATCGTCAATGGCTCGATCGTCGGCGTGGAGCCGTTTGATTTCGAAGGGCGTACCATCACGGTGGCGAACCCGATTCATATTCAGTCGAAGCAGTGGGAGCCGATCGGGGCTTCAGAAGAGCTTGCTTTTGAAGGAACGTTTGACGGCGGCAGCCATTTGATCGACGGCTTGACCGTACTGGCGGTTCACGATTATTCCGGCTTGTTTGGAGTAACAGGTAAACTGGCGGAAATCAAGAACGTCAATCTCGAACCGCTGTCGGTAGCGGGCAACCGTTATACAGGTACTCTTGCCGGCTTGAATTTGGGTGAAGTATCCGCTGTACGCATCCATCTAACGGACGGCGCCAAAGTAGCCGGCGGCATCGTAGGCGGCGTGATCGGCCGGAACACCGGTTCCATCAAATCGCTGAATCTCGTTCTTGACGGGGGCGGACGCGTAGAAGCGGTGTATGCAAACTCCGTTGCCGGCGGCATCGTCGGTGAGAACCGTTCGGCACTGGAAAAAGAAACGTTTTCGATCACAGGAGCCGGCGGCAGCATCGGCAGCACAGTCGATCAAGCGGTGATCGGCGGCGCTGTGGGTGTGCAGGAAGGCAACGTTACAGCTATTTCGATGGATGTTGTGTCCGGCTACCGGATTGCCGCATCGGGTGAAGGCAGCGTTGTCGGCGGCGTAATCGGACGCCATGTTTCGGGGAAAGCCGAGAACTTGACGCTGTCCTTTAAGGATGGTGCGGTTGAAGCATCCGGAACGGATTCCGTGCTGGGCGGCATCATCGGTTATTCCGAGACCGGCAGCACTCTGGCAGAACTGAAAGTTACCGCTGATGCGGCAGGCGAGCAGCTTGTCGGCGGCGGAACGATCGGCGGCATTGTCGGCGTGAAGGAAGGCCAGGGAACCAACCGGTTTGATCTGGAAAATTCTTCAGTCGGCCAAATTGGCATAAAAGCTTCGTCCGCAGCCCGGTCCGTGGCCGGCGGCATTGCCGGTAAGCTGCAAAATGCGGCGGTGCACAAGCTGGAAGCGGCCGCGGTCATCCGCGGCGGCGGAGAGACGGTTTATGCAGGCGGCATCGCCGGTCAAGCGATGGATTCGATTATTGACCAAGCTGCCGTTAAACCGGATATCACGGTTCAAGGTTCGGAAGGCGAAAGCGCCGCAGGCGGTGCTGCAGGTCTGTTGGAGACTACGGGCATCCACCAGTCCTTTGACTTCGGCCGCCAAGCTCCGCTCTACAGAGGGGCTTACCATGTTGAGGTAAAAGACGGCTCCGTCCGGCTGAACGGCGCTGGCTCCAAAGCCGAGCTTGCAGTGGGCGGTCTGACCGGCGTGAACCGGTCGGCGTCAATTTATGAATCAAAATCCGCAGCGGACGTTGCGGCAAACGGCGGACGCTCCATTACGGCCGGCGGTATCACCGGCGTGAGCAGCAGCGGGATTACGGTCAGCTCGTCGTTTAGCGGCGGAGTGAATGCCGAAGGCAGCACCCGTTACCGCGTAGGCGGCATTGCGGGAGCGGCCGAACATGGTGAATTCCATTACACCAAAGCGCTTGCTTCCGGCGGCAAGACCATTGCGGCGGGAACCTCCGTTACGCTTGAGGACACCCTGCCGTTTACACGTGCCGGCGGGTTCGCCGGAACAGCGGATCATACCAAAATTACGCATTCCTACTCGGAGATCCCGGTAGAGGTGAAGAACTCGAATGCGGATGATGCCATTGCGGCGGGCGGTTTTGCCGGCCTGCTGGGCGAGCTGGATTTGGGTGAAGGCACGATTCATCATGCCTATGCCGCAGGACCGGTTACGGTCAGCTCGGTCAGCGGATCTTATGCGGGCGGTTTTGCCGGGTCGGCAGACCACTATAAGATCAGCGAAGCATATGCATCAGGCAATATCAGCAATACCGGCCTCGACACACGCACAGGCGGCTTCGCCGCTGTAGTGGAACGGGCGGGAAGCATTGAACGCTCTTATGCACTGCAGGCAAAAGTGGAAGCGGCGGGAACCAAGTCGGCTACCCGTTCGTACACGGGCGGTTTTGCAGGGTACAACGACGGCTTCATCAAAGAGGTTTATGCGCATGTAGGAGTCATCGGCGTAAAAGCCGAGGGCAGTAATGTGTACAAAGGCGCTCTTATCGGTTACAACTTCCGCGACGGAAAAGTAAACGCATCGACCTACACGGGGCCGGCTTCCCTGGCTGCGGTGGGACGTAATGCGGGCGCTGCGGCGGAAGCTGCGGCTGTGGAGGCTTACAGTCCGCTGGAAACGGGCAGCTGGTATTATGATTATGAGACTAATCTGACGCTTAACAGCACATCGGCATCCGTGCCGGTACTCAGCGAAGCCCAGCTTCGCGGAGAGGTGCTCTTGAACAATGCAGGAGGACTGGATTACTACCGTCTCTATAACCGTACCGCCAATGCAATTCCGGCAAGAGGTACCATTACACTCGGAGCGGACATTGAGCTGCACGGCGGCTGGATTCCTTTTGAAGGCTTCTCCGGCGTAATTGACGGACAAGGCCATGTCATTCGCGGGCTGCGTCTGATTTCGGAAAAAGACGGCACAGGTTTCGTCACCGAAAACACCGGCGTTATCCGCAATGTAATCTTCGAACAGCCGGTTGTATCCGGCGTTAAGGCGGTGGGTATCGCAGCCGGACGCAACATGGGTACGCTGGAGGGTGTTACAGTTAAGGACGTTACGGTGTCGGGCGAAACGGAAATCGGCGGTATCGCCGGTGTAAACAGCGGCACGATCAACGGCGCGGCTGCCCATGGCCAGCTCACCTTTAAAGGCGAGCTTGCAGGCGGCATTGCCGGTGTCAACGAAGGCCAAATCAGCACGTCGGTGTCCTCCGTGGCTGTATCGGCTGAACAAGCGGCGGAACGCAGCGTTACGCTTGGCGGTATCGCCGGTGTTAACGCCCCGGCTGGAGACATCCGCCAGTCGGCTGCTTACGGCGAGCTTCGCGCGGAAGCCAAGGCAGCAGCAGCCGGCGGCATCGCCGGACGCAACGAAGGCAAGCTGCACGCCGTGATGTACACCGGACGCGTCGCCGTATCGGGTGCGGATCGTGTGCAGGCTGGCGGGATTGCAGGTCTTACCGCAGGCGGTTCCTTATCCGGCGCGGTAGGTGCAGGCGAGATCGTCGCCTCAACGGAAGGCCGGATTATTCCGGGCCGGACGTTCTTCGGCGGCATCGCCGGCCAGGCGGACGGAACGGACATCAGCGGCACAGTTTACAACCGTCAGCTGCTGAAGACGGACACCGCTTATTACAATGAAGCTGGCGTAAGAGTAGCCGGTGACAACGCTCAAGCAGCCGGTTTAACGGCTGAGGCGCTTGCGGCCGCCAAACTGCCGGAGACGCTTGCTGCGGACGAATGGTCCGCACAGGCGGGATGGTACCCGCAGCTGAAGAGTCTGCAGGGCAAGGATGCTTCGGTGCTCGCTTCCGCAGCCGTCCTCTGGGACAGCAAGGATTCGATCAACAAGGTGCGCGCGCCGTTTGGCTTGTCCGCAGGCAATGGGCTCGCCTGGAGCGTGGAATCCGGCGCTGTGAAGCTGGAATCGGGCAAAGGCACGCTGCAGGGAGAAGATCCGGTGGTTCTAACCGCATCGGTTAACGGATTGACCCGGAAGCTGACCCTTGCTGAACCTGCGGTAGTGTTCCGCGACCAGGCGGCTGTGCCGGTGCTGGTATCGGGAACCTCTCCTTTCGAGAAGGAGACCACGGTTGTTCTTGCGCCTGGGGAGCCGGACGGAACGATTTTCTACACACTTGACGGCAGCAAACCCGATTTGAATTCCAAAGTGTATTCGGGTCCGATTTTGATTAAGGAAGCGGCTGAACTTCGCGCTTTCGCAGCTGGTGAAGAAAAAGAGCCGAGCAGCGAACTGGCCGTCCGCTTCACGAAGCTTCCGGCTTCGCCTGCACCAAGTCCGACGCCTCCTCCGGCTGGCGGCGGTGGCGGTGGTGGTGGCGGCGGCGGAGTAGTGCTCCTGCCGTCTCCGACACCTAAGCCGACCCCGACCCCGGCTCCTGCGTTAACGCTGGAGATCGGTAAAGGCGCGGTCGACGCTCCGGACGGCAAGCCGGTTCCGGTGGCGGTGAACAGCAAGCTGATGCTGAACGCCCCAGCGGGCAAAGCGATCTACTATACGATCGACGGCACCGATCCGACGGCAAAGAGCATCCGGTATACCGGAGAGATTTTGATTACAAAAAGTATGACCATCAAGGCAATTACCGAGGGAGATGACCGGATTGTCTCCGCCACCTTCACGGTAAGCCCGGCAGGCTACAGCATGAAAGAAAATGCCTCCGAGGTCCGCTACATTTCGGGTTACAGCAACGGGCAGTTTAAGCCGAATGCGGCCATCACCCGGTTTGAGTTGATTGAAGCGCTGGCTCCGCTGCTGGATATGGAGGATGTGACGGTAGGGCACTTCTTTACCGATGTGAAGGCAGGGCAGGAAGATCTCGTCGCGTTCTTTACCTCAGCCGGAATTATTCAGGGTTACCCGAACGGTACCTTTGGCGGAGAAAAAGGCCTGACCCGTGCGGAGTTTGCAGTGATTGTCACTCGGATTCTCAACCTGGATACTGAAGGAGCCGTCAAAACAAAGCTGAAAGACGTGAGCAATCACTGGTCAGCCAAGTACGTCAGCGCTCTGATTCAGGCAGGATATGTTCAGGGCTTCCCGGATGGGACCTTTAAACCGCAAAGCCAGATTACCCGCGCGCAAGCGGTCGTTCTGATCAATCGCATTATCGGCAAAAAAGGAACGGCGGAAGGAACGAAATACACCGACCTGAAGCCTTCCCATTGGGCTTACAAGGAAATCACGGCCGCATCCGAATAAGGGTGCGGGCCGTGCGGAAATAAGCATTAAAGGAGAAATGACATGAAAGCAAAAGTTATCGTCTGCTGTCTTTGGATTTCGGTGCTGCTGGCCGGCGTGATGACATGGAATACCGGGAGCGCTTCTGCTCCCGCCGCGCTGAATGCGGAAGATACCTATGTGAAGGCGGAGCGGGCCCTGTTTTATATCCGCGTGGTAGGCAATGAGAACAAAGCCAATTCGGCCGGTTCGGGTATCGTGTTGTCAAAAGGCGGCACGGCGGTAACGGCTTATCATGTCGTCAAAAACGCGGGCCGGATTGAAGGGATATTCAATGACGGCACGGTGGTCAGTCCGATTAAAGTTGTTCAATATAATGAAACAACAGATGTCGCTGTGCTGGAGCTTCCGAACCCGCAAACTGCCAAGGTCAAAGGCGGAGCTTACCCGTTCCTTCCGGTTCGGGGAGACGATCTGCGGCATGGCGAAAAAGTATTTGCACTGGGTTACCCGCTAAAAAATACACCGGTCATCACCGAAGGGATTGTCAATAATCCAGCCGCTGTCATCAATGGCCGTGAACGGATTTTGACTTCGGCTCAAGTGGTCAGCGGAATGTCCGGCGGTCCTCTTATCGATGAAAAAGGGGAGCTGGCCGGCGTTATCTCCGGTTCGCTGCGGACGATGGACAATATTCATCTGGCGGCGGATATGGACGATCTGCGCGAGGTGCTGCCGGCTGTTATGAAGTGATTGCATAAAAGCTGCCCGTATTGCGGTCAGAAGCCGCAAGGGCAGCTTTTTATTTTGCCGGGAACGTAAAGAGGTCGATAGAGGGCAGGAGCAGCGGCGTATACGCGGTTTGGCTTCATAACCGGAAAGGAGAAGGAAGAGGATGATTACCGCCTATTTGTTGGACGCGAACCACGAAGATTTACAGCAGCTAAAGATCATGCTGGAGAGCACAGGGAAAGTCGCCGTTGTCGGCATGTCCTTGAATCCGCGGGAGGCGGTAAACGAGATTGAGCGGCTTTGCCCCAGAGTGCTGTTTCTGGAAATGCAGTTTCCGGACCTTGAGGGAAGGACCATTGCCGAACAGCTTAAAGGGCTGTGCCCCGATCTAAAAATCATCGTTGTTACTTCCAGCAAACGTTATGCCTTATGGGCGTTTGAGCATGAAATCGCCGATTATGTGCTGAAGCCGCTCCAGGAGTGCCGGGTATGCGATGCTTTGACCCGTGTGAGATAGATGGACCAAAAAGAAGCCTTGGCTGTACAGCACACAGCCAGGCTTCTTTTTCAATATATTTCCTGTTGCGCAATGTGATGATTGCATGGTATATTCTTATTCCGGCCGCGAGATAATAAAGCGGAGCTGAAAAAAAGAAATAAAAAAAGCTTGCAAATCTTCGCCGGACATGATATATTATAAAAGTTGCTGCTGACGCGGTAACGACGAACGAAA
>NZ_JBHOFD010000056.1:0-35966 GCF_046543445.1 Paenibacillus nanchangensis | reverse complement strand
GGCAGCGGCTCATTGCGTCTAATCCTTGTGGCGTCTGGTTCTTGTGAATAATAGTTCTCCGTGCATGATTTTGTTAGTGTTGGCTCTGGCTGCGCTGCCCAAGCTGGCTCAGGCCGTTTCATTGCACCGCGGCGGGCGGCACGCTACAATCGCATTCCCATGCGGCTTTTGTACCGCTTGATCAGCACCTGGGATTCGACGGAGGTGATGCCGGGGAGCACATACAGCTTGTCTCTCATAAAAGCCTCCATCTCGGCGTTGTCCGAAAACAGGGCGTGCATATGCAGCTTGGACGGGCCGGTCATATGATAAAGGCTGGTGACCCAGGGGTCGTCGGCCAGCTGCTCGGCAACTTCATGCAGATGCTTGGGCTCCACTTCCACATTAAAAAAAGCGGACACCGCGATCCCGATCTTCTCCGGATTGATGACGGCGGTAAACCGCTCGATTACCCCGCTTTCGATCAGCGCGTTCACACGGGCCTGAATCGCCACACGTGACAGGCCGATCGTTTTGGCGAGGTCGGTATAGGATACGCGACCGTTCCGGTTCAGCTCGCGGATAATATCCCGGTCGACGGCGTCAATTGCATCGCCAGGCAGTTCGTTTACGTTGCGGCTCAACAGTTCTCCTCCTAAATGACTTTCTTTTTGAATGTACTTACACTATATCACTTAATAAATGCAAGTAAAACAATTCGTTCATTGACAAAATGAAGGATAAGGCATAACATGTGGGACGGACTTGCTTCGTAGATTAGGAAGTAAGAATTTGAATCTGTCATATGGGAGATTAAGCGATGGCATTGACGACAAGCGGTATTGCATTGATTTTTTTGATTGCGATCCTGGCGGGCATTACGGGTTCGGTTCTCGGTCTGGGCGGAGGTATTATTGTGACCCCGGCTTTGACGCTGTTATTCGGTGTAGATATCAAATATGCGATCGGCGCGAGCCTCATCTCGGTTATTGCCACATCGAGCGGAGCCGCCGTATCCTACATCCGGGACAAAATCACCAATCTAAGGGCAGGGATGTTCCTGGAAATCGCCACGACCGTCGGAGCGATTACCGGCGCGTTCATCGGCGGGCTGCTGGCGCCCAAGCTGCTGTACATCGTATTTGCGCTGCTGCTGCTGTACTCCGCGCTCAACATGCTCAAGAACCGCAACAGCGAGCTGCCGGAAAATGTGGAGATGAGCCCGGCGGCGGCCAAGCTGAAGCTCGGCGGGCGCTACTATGACAAGGCGCTGAAACGCGAAGTGGAATACAATGTGGGCAATGTATACGGCGGATTTGGTGTGATGTACGGCGCGGGCGTCGTCTCCGGACTGCTTGGCATCGGCAGCGGGAGCTTTAAAGTTATGGCGCTTGATCTGTTTATGAAGCTGCCGATGAAGGTTTCGACCGCCACCAGCAATTTCATGATGGGCGTTACGGCGGCGGCCAGTGCCGGCATCTATATGCTGCGGGGGGACATCGACCCGCTCATTTCGGCACCCGTCGCGCTCGGCGTACTGCTTGGAGCGACGCTGGGCTCCCGCATTATGCAGCGGCTTAAAAACAAAACGATCCGGAAGCTGTTCATCCCGGTCCTGATCTATGTCTCCATTCAAATGATCGTGCAAGGGGTGAGATTGTAGATGATGAACGCGGACACAAAAGAACGCCGGAGCGAAGCCGAAGAAGTGGAGGCGATCGTCAGCAGGGTGCTGCGGATCGGGGTGCTGATCAGCGCGGCCGTCATAGTCGCCGGCCTGATTCTGCTGCTCATCGCCGGAAATACCGGGTACCCGGAAGGGACATATCCGGTTAGTCCGGGCGCGGCAGTGGCAGGCGCCGCCGCGTTGAAACCGGCCGCTGTGCTGCAGACCGGCCTGATGCTGCTTATTTTGACGCCGGTGCTGCGGGTTGCGGCTTCCTTGTTTATTTTTTTGAAAGAACGGGATTACCTGTATGTAGTTATTACCTTGATCGTGCTTGTCATTCTTGCGGTCAGTTTTTTGCTTGGCAAAGCGGGCTGAGGGAAGGGTGCGGGTCAGCTGGTAAAGCTCCTGCTAACCGGTAAGGCTAGGGTCCATCGGTAAAACCCGTGTCAACCGGTAAGCTCGGGTCAATAGGTGAAACTCAGGTCAATCGGTAAGACTCGGGCCAACCAGGCTCAGGTCCAATCGCTAAAGCTCAGTCGATGGGGTCAAATGGCAGATTACCGGGGACGATTTTGCACACAATCGGCCGTATACGTTCTGAGTGTTTTTTACAAACTTTACAAAACATCAAGGAAGGGCTGTCCGCAGGGACGCCCTTTTTTTGTGCTTTAGCGGGGCATTCTATGTCCGGCCCACCTTTTTCAACGCCCTCATTCCGCCCCTGACTATGGCCCGCCGATAGGTTTTACAGCCCTGTTTTGCGTCTTCCCTGCCGAGTTTTACGCCTTTATCACCCAGTTTTACGCCTTCTCCACCCGGTATCACGCCTTCATTTCTCCTCTTAAGCCCTTCGACCAGCCCGGGTGAAGAGGCCCGGGTAGCGGGGCGGGGGGGACCGGAACCATAGTCCTAAAAATATTTTTCCACTTTATAACTGCTTAACAATTCCCCGCAACAGTTTTAACGATTGAGATCGACAATGTGATTAGCAATTACCTATACGAAAAAGGGTGAATCGCATTGGAGAACAAGAAATGGATTACGGCAGTTATGGCTTCCGCACTGCTTATGACGACGGGAGCCGCAGGGGCGGCCGCCGCGGGGGAAACGGCCAAGCCGGCGCCGAAAGCCGGAGTGAAAACATCCGCTTACACCGAAACTTCAACCAATTGGACGGTGGATGGACAGCAAATTACGCTGAAAACGCTAAAAGGCGGACCGCAGGCATTGTATCAGCTGGCCGATCTGGCCGCGGCATTAAACGCCAAGTATACGGCGGTGGCAGGCGGCGTGGAATTGACCGACAGCCAAGGGTTACATACCGTCCGGGTTCAGCCGGGCAGCACCGTGTTTCAACTGGACGGAGCACAGGGAACATTTACCTATGCGCCGGTCGCACATAAAGGCAAGGTTTACGTAGAATTAACGCCAACCGTCAAAGCGCTGGGCGGTGAGCTGCTGGAGAAAAATACGGGAATTCTGAGCGTGGCCCGTCCGGAAGGCGTGTACGGGGTGCCGCATTTTACCTCGGACGGCCGGCTGCTGGTGAACCGCGAGGACGCCGAATCGGCGCTTACGCTGAAGCTCGGCAATGCGCTGGGCAGCTACGAAATATTTGCGACGGATGACCGCACCGCCGAATACGCCGTGTCCGCCGACCGCAAATGGGGCGCGTTTACGGACGAAAACGGACGTCTGAGTATCATGAACCTGTTCAGCGGCGTCATTCAGCCGCTTGGCACGGACAACAGCGTTAAGACCGACCTGGTCTGGTCCGCGGACGGTAAAACCCTTTATTTTATCCAAGGGGACAAGCAGGAAAAAATCGCGAAAGCCGACGCCGCCACCGGCGCGGTAAGCTCCATTGTATCCGACAAAGTGGAAAACAAATCAATGCTGCGCGTGTCCGATGACGGAAAATCCGCCCTCTACATCGTGAATATTACGGGTACGGCGACCACGGACAAAGAAGGCACCGAGGAATCGCTGACCGTCGATTACAGCAAAGCGGGAGAGCAGCTGTACCTGATCGACCTGACCGCAAAAGACGCCAAAGCAGCGGCCTTGACCAGCGGCAGCGACAACAAACTGTATCCGGAATTCTGGGGAGACGGTGCGGTATACCTTAGTGCGGACCCGGAAGGAGCTGCGCCTAACAAGGTAAAAACGGTAAAAAAAGACGGAACCGCTGCTGATCTGAACTTATCTGTAGAGCCGTTTTGGCTGGGCAAAGCGGACGGCAAGCTGCTGGTAGCCGGCACAACTGCCGAGGGCACAAGCGTTGTCTTTTCGATCGCCGAGGGCGGCCAGCCGGCCGAGCTGTACCGCACGAGCGGCGAGATCAGTGAAATTTCCGTTTCCGCCGACGGCGGATTGGCTGTAATCAGCGACGGCACCGTACATTGGGTGCAAAACGGCTCGGCCGTGCAGCTGACCCGGGCTCAACAATAAAAAAACCAAGGCATAACTGCCAAGAAGGAGAATCCAACATGAATTTCTTTAAAAAGTTCACCGTGACCGCCCTGACTGCGGTCATCACTGTCGCCGCTTCGTTCGCGGGCGTAACCGCCGCAGCCGGATCGCTCAGCGGCAAAGTTACCGTTAACGGTTCAACCGCCCTGCTGCCGCTTACGCTGCAGGCGGCCAAAGAATTCCAGAAGATGCACCCGAAGGTCAAGATCGCCGCTTCCGGCAAAGGCTCCGTCACCGGACCGCAAGCCGTAAAAAAAGGCATCGCCGACATCGGCGCCTGCGACTGGGATGCCAGCATGGACGTTCCGGGCTTCAAAGCTTTTGACGGCCAGGTAGCCAACAAAGTAGCCGTGATTCCGTTCGCCACCATCGTCAACAAAAACGTAAAGGTCGATAACCTGACCACGGAACAGCTGAAAGGTATTTTTGCCGGCAAAATCACCAACTGGAAGGAAGTAGGCGGCCAAGACGCCGATATCGTGGTGATCACCCGCGCTTTTGGCTCCGGCACCCGCGTTAACTATCAGGCAAAAGCGCTGGACGGCGGCGACATCGTCAAAAAAGAGAAAAACTACAAGGAAACCGGCTCCAGCGGCGACATGAAAACGGCCGTAGCCACTACGCCGGGCGCCATCGGCTACATCGATCTGGTGTATGTGAGCGGCGACGTGAAAGCCGTGAAGTTCAACGGCGTGGAAGCAACGACGGATAACGTAATCAACGGCTCCTACAAAATCTGGGCCTACGGTTACTACATGACAAAAGGCCAGCCGACCGGCGCTACCAAGGCTTTTATCGAGTACGTGCAAAGCAAGAAGTTCCAGCAGGGTTCGCTGAAAAAGCTGAAATTCATCCCAATTTCGGCCATGAAATAAGCAGGTAGGCATAAGCAAACGCAAACGTAAACTCAAGTTTCGCATGGGGCAAACGCAAAAATTTAAAATGAATGGCTAGGCGGCCGGCTGACGCACAGGATCAGCCGGCCGCCTTTCGGGAGGAATCGAGTCATGGGCTCACCTGTCCACAATCTGACGATCCGCAAAAACGCGGAAGACGCACGGGGGACGCGCGCCGCGGACCGCAGACACGCCCGGCACCGGCTGGGCAACACGGTATCGAAACATTTTTTCCTTTTCTGCATTATCGCCTTGTGCTTGGTGCTGGGCCTGGTTGTTTTTTTTATCGGCAAAACCGCGCTGCTGCTGTTCGGCGACATATCGCCGGCGGAGTTCTTCCTGTCGTTTAACTGGACGCCTGAGGAAGAAGCGTTTGGAGCAGCCGCGTTTATCGTCAATACATTTTCGCTTACCGGGCTGACGCTGCTGATTGCCGTTCCAATATCGCTTGGCATGGCGGTGCTGACGGCGGAGATCGCGCCGGTGTGGCTGAAACGGTTTATCCGTCCGGTGCTTGATCTGCTGGTGGGCATTCCTTCTATTGTATACGGCTATCTTGGCTTGACCGTGCTGCTGCCTTTTCTGCGGGAAGCAAGCGGGGAAAGTCTGGGGGACGGCCTGCTTGCCGCCGCGCTGGTGCTGTCGCTGATGATTTTGCCGACGATCTGCCGGATCAGCGACGATGCGATTGTGGCAGTTCCCCAAAAATACCGGGATGCCGCTTATGCGCTGGGCTCGACCCGGCTGCAGGTGATTTTTCGGGTCGTGCTGCCGGCTGCGGGCCGCGGCATTGTGTCGGCGATTATTCTCGGCATGACGCGGGCGATCGGCGAGACGATGGCGGTTGTTATGGTGATCGGGAACACGCCGCAGCTGGCCAAGTCGCTGTTCACTTCCGCTTCGGTGCTGACAAGCAACATCGTGATGCAGATTTCCAACGTGGAATTTGACTCGACCTGGAACTATGCGCTGCATATGATGGCGTTCCTGCTGCTGCTAATTTCATTCGCCATGATTCTTGTGATCCGGTTTCTCGGCAGAAAAAGGAGGGACGCCGCATGAACGGATTTGTCCGCACCAAACGGAGCGCCAGGGCCGTCCGGCGGGACCGGATTGTGACCGGTTTGCTGTATGCGCTTGGCGGGCTGATTTTGCTGCTGATTTTTGCGCTGCTGTTCACGATTCTCGGCAAAGGGCTGCCGAGCCTGTCGTTTGAATTTCTGATCAAGCAGCCTGAGGAGATCGACCCGGGCGGCGGTATCGGCCCGGTGCTGTTCAACTCTTTTTACATCCTGATTTTGTCGCTGCTGATTTCCGTGCCGATTGGTGTCGGAGCGGGCATTTACATGGCGGAATACGCGCCGGACAACAAGTTCACCGCGGGCCTGCGCATGTGCGTTGAGACGCTATCTTCCGTGCCGTCAATCGTGTTCGGCCTGCTTGGCCTGGCGATCTTCGCGGAGTATTTCGGCATCGGGTTAACGATTCTCGGCGGCGCCGTGTCGCTTGCAATGCTGAATCTGCCGATGCTGACCCGGGTCACCGAGGAGGCGGTCCGCGCCGTCCCCGGCGAGCTGCGCGAAGCGGGTTACGCGCTTGGCACGACCAAGCTGCACGTCATCCGCAAGGCGGTACTCCCGGTAGCGATGCCCGCCATCATCACCGGGATCTGCCTGGTGGCGGGCCGGGCGTTCGGCGAATCGGCCGTCATCATCTTGACCGCGGGCCTCAGCACTTCCGGCGAAATGTGGGATTTCAACCTGCTGTCGCCGGGCGAGACGCTGGCCGTTCACCTCTGGTACGTGCAGTCCGAGGCTATCGTTGAGGACGCCAGGCAGATCGCCGATAAATCGGCCGCCGTGCTCGTATTTGTCGTATTGTTCATCAATCTGGCTTTCCGGTTCCCGATGTGGTTGGGAAGCCGCAAGACACGCCGCTAATTCCCAGGAGATCCGGTCCCCCGCCGGCTGCTCCGCCCCTATAGCCGCCCGGGTCCCTTGTGGATCGGGCGGTTTTGTCTGGGATCAAGACCCAATGGAACAAAAAAAGACTGTTCCCTCAGCCTGTAAGTAAAGGCGGGGACCAGTCATAATGTTGCGTTCAATCGCCAGTATTCGATGCGCCAACGCCCTGCACAATCATCCGGATTGTCCGGTCGATCTCCAGCTCGTCGTCCCACTCGGAGTCGGGAAGCAGCAGCAGCCGCGTAATAAGGAAACCGAGGAGGGAGGAGGCGGTAAACCGGATAATGACCGCGGGAGGAAGCGGGGCTAGTTCCCCTTTGTCCTGAAAATGGCGGACGATCTCTTCCATCTGCGCAAAAATTTTGCTGATCACCAGTTCTTTATACTGGTTACGAAGCGCCGGTTCAAACGGTATTTCTTGAATTAGAATTTTCAGTATTTTGTAGTATTTGCGGGCAAATTCCAGCCGGTTCAACGCAAAAGTCTTCAAGAAGACCGGGAAGCTGTCGTAAGGCGTCTCCAACACGTCTTTGAAGTTACTTAGAAGGAGCGGGGTAATCAGCTTGACCGCCGAAGGCCCCACAATGGCCATCAGGAGGTCTTTTTTGGTCTTGTAGTAGCGAAAAATCGTTCCTTCGGCAACGCCGGCCAGTCTGGCGATTTCACCGGTGGAAGCGGCGGCATAGCCTTTTTCGGCGAAGACGTTGACTGCCGCCTCCACTATGGCGATCTGCTTTGGTGTCATTTTCTCTTCGGCTCCGTACAGCCGCAGCGCTTCGGACCATTCTTCCATGCCGCGGTAATCGGCGGTTTCCTGCTTAGTCATTCCGGTAACCCTCCAAATCTAGGTCCAATTGGTCTCCATTTTATCATATAGAGGAGGGAATTACATTTTCGAAGACCGTCATGGCCAGCCGTTACAGCTTCCGGTGCTTGCGCAAAGCCAATATATTCAGGGCGATAAAAACAAAAGAAAATCCGGCCAGCACATAGACGTTCAGCGCGACGCCGCTCCAGCCTCTTCCCCGGATCATGACGTTTGTCAGCGCGTCCGCGCCATAATACAGAGGAGTTGCCCAGCCGATCCGCTGAACCCATAGGGGCAGCGTGTCAAGCGGGAACAGGCCGGACAAAAAGATCTGCGGCACAATGATCAGCGGGATGAACTGGATCATCTGCAGTTCGTTTGCGGCGAAAGCGGACAGCAGCGTTCCTAGTGTCAGCGCCGTCATGGAGAGCAGCAGGGTAACTAGCAGAACATAGACGAATGAGCCGGCCATCTGAATGCCGAGTACGTCGATGCTGAACCAGGTGATTAAGACCGCCTGCACAAGGGTGAACAGGCCGAAGCCGCCGACATAACCAATAACGATCTCCCAGCGTCTAAGAGGCGTGGCCAACAGGCGCTCAAGCGTGCCGGTCGTACGTTCTCGCAGGAAAGAGACGCCTGAGATCAGAAACACGAAGAAAAAGACGAATACGCCAATCATCACCGGGCCAAACCGGTCGAGTGTCTTCATGTCGGCTGAGCCGTACAGGTAATCGATTGCCAAGGTCGGTCCGTCCGCCGCACTTGCAACAGCTGGCTGTGATGAACCGTCTGCGGTAGCCGGACGTTCGCTGCCAGGAGAGGCAATATTGCCTTTCGCCACGGACTCCGCATTTGTAGAGGTCATAAAGCCGGCCATTTCCTGCCGGCTTTGTTCCAGAAGCAGCAGGACGGCACGGTTCACGGAAGGATCGCTTCCTTCAAGCAGCACACGGACTCCCTTTTCTTCTGGTGAGATCAGGGCGTCAATCTCTCCGGCGCGCAGGGCATCTTCCCCTTGGGCAGGTTCCTGGTATTGGTTCACTGTGGCACCATGACCCTCCAGGATGGAGGCAAGCGCCGCAGCCCGGCCGGTCAGGCCGACGGCGGGCTCGTAGGTTTTGCCGTTGAACACCAGGCTCATCAGGCACAGGACGACAAGCGGAGCGGCAAACATCAATGCCATGGTCCGCCGGTCATGCAAAAATTGGCGGGTAATCCGTAGGGCAATCGCGCGGGTTCTCATGCCTGTTCCCTCCCGTAATGAAGAAAGGCTTCCTCAATAGTGTCCGAGCCTGTAGCCTGGAGCAGTCCGCGCGGCGTATCCTCGGCCAGCAGACGGCCGTCCCGGATCATGGCCAGCCGGTCGCATTTTTCGGCTTCGTCCATAACATGCGTAGTTAACACGATTGTGGTTCCCTTCCGGCTCAGCTCCCGCAGCTCGTTCCAAATCGACTGGCGCAGCACGGGATCGATGCCGACCGTCGGCTCATCTAAAATGAGCAAAGGCGGCTCGTGGAGCAGGGCAATGGCCAAGGACAAGCGGCGTTTCATCCCTCCGGAGTAGTCACAGACTTTTTTGCCGAGGTGGGCGGTTAAATCCACGGTGTGCATTACCTTTTCGATGCGGGCGGACCGCTGTTTTCCCCTTAAACCATAGAGGGAGGCGAAAAATTCCAGGTTTTCTTTGGCGCTGAGCTCGGTGTATAACGCGTCGGACTGAGCCATGTACCCTATGCGGCCAAGCAGGGGCAGATTCGGCATAGGTATTCCAAGCACGGTCACCCGGCCTTTGGTCGGTTCCTCAATGCCGGTCATCAATTTAACCAGCGTCGTTTTACCTGCCCCCGACGGACCCAGAATGCCGTACGTTTCTGACGGTTTAATTTGAAGTGTGATGCCGTTCAGGATGGTTTTTCGCCCATAAGCTCTTGTGACTTCGTGCACGTCAACGGCCGGCTGATCAACGGGGGGCGATTCGTAAAAGCTGCTGTCCCGCATGGAAATCCCCTCGATTCTTGAATTATGAGTGAGTACTCACTCATTAATATAGCGCCGGCTGTTCTTTTTGTAAAACACTTTTTTATGAAAAGGTTCAGCCTGGCTGTTTCCTTCCAGTAGGAAAGGTTAAGGATAAAAGGGAACGGGTATAGAGTTTACAAACCTGGAGTGTTTGGAGACGCTGCTCAGAATAAGGTTTGGTTGAGGAGAGAGCAGGATAAGGTTTGGTTGAGGAGAGAGCAGGGTGAGGTTGGGTTAGTCAGGACAGGGCAAGATAGGTAGAGCAGAGCAAGAGCAGGGCAGCTTCAGAAGATCAGAGATTCAGGCGCTCACCGCAGGCAATAAAAAAAGCCTTCCCGCAAAGGAAAAGGCTGTGGTCACGTCCCAGGAGGGATTCGAACCCCCGACCGTGCGCTTAGAAGGCGCATGCTCTATCCAACTGAGCTACTGGGACATATGAAAAAGCAAGCAAAAAATATGTTAGCATAGAAAGAATACAATTTCAACCCGTTTTTTTTCACCGCTGTGGAGGGTATGCTATTATCTGCGATTGATGTTCCGGACAAAACAAAGGAGGCAGCCTAAGGCGCAGTCCTTTCATTCATAGGGATGTAAACCGCGCGGACCCTGATCCGCCGGAATTGGCCAGATTGATCGCCGACACATAAAGGAGGTGCCCCTATCAAACAATCCGAAGCTCCCGTCAAGGAGAATGTAGTGCTGTTTCCGAAGACGCTGGATTACTATCAGATCCAGCTGACGGTTATGCTGGAGGGCGAACGCTACGGAGAAGCGATGGAGCTGCTCCGTTTTCTGCTGCAATGCCAGGGGCAGGAGCCGCGGCATTACGAAGAATGGCAGTCGCTGCTGGGCTGGCTGGAGGATGCGTTCCCTTATGCGGATCACGCCCAGGCCTTCGCCGAGACGCCCGCCGTGCCGGAACAGGATGCGGACCTTGGCGAGGAAGAAATGGCCCGCAGGCTGGCCAGACAGAAGCAGGAAGAAGATCGGGAATATCAGAGCAAGCTGCTCTCCAGAGTGATTGCCGAGCCGCTGAGCGAGCAGACGGTGCTGGCGCTGGAGCAGCTGTCGTATTTGGAAGGCGAGGAGATCGACGCCGAGCTGACGGATTGGCTCGAGCGGGAACGGGCGCATCCGCTGCTGCAGTTCCGGGCGCTGCAGACGCTGCGGCGCCGCGGCGTTACGGGCGGCGTCCGGCTGCAGCGCGGAAGCGGAATGATCCAGGTGGAGATCGAAGACGTGCCGCTGCAGAACGGCGAATTCCCGGCCCAGGTCGCGCAGGTGCTGGAGCGGGTAGCGGAACAGACGGAAGTGCATGAGCCCACGCTGTATTATTTTGCCCAGGAGCTCTGGAGCCAGTTCATCATGTCGGCTTACGGGACAACCGATTACCGCTGGCTTCTCCGCGGGGACGACGAGACGCTCGACCTCTGGGCCGGCGCGCTGCACCAGGTGGTGTCCGAAAGCCTGAACGGCACGCGAAACGAGGAAGAGACGCGGACCCTGTACGGTATAACGGATACGATGCGCTTCCAGTTTGAACAGGCGTACCGTTCGATCCGGCAGTTTGTCAAAAACGGACTCTGAGCGCGCGGAAGCGGCCCTCTTTTTCGGGCGCATGCTTCCGCCGTTTTCTGGTATCTGTGCCTGTCCTGCTGTTAGGCGCCGTCCGTACGGGGATTAATCTACTTGAAAAACGGCATGATGTTGGATATACTATAATGGTTATTCTGTGCGTGTATTTTCAAAGAATCATGTGAACCTATTTTGGAGGGGAAAGTATAACATGAAAGCAACCTGGGAAAAAATAGAGAAGAACCTTGGGGTTCTTGAAGTAGAAGTTGACGCAGAGCGCGTATCCAAAGCTCTCGATCAAGCATTTAATAAAGTGGTAAAGAAAGCCAACGTGCCGGGCTTCCGCAAAGGCAAAGTGCCGCGGCCGATCTTCGAATCCCGTTTTGGCGTAGAGAGCCTCTACCAAGACGCGATCGACATTCTTCTCCCGGAAGCGTATTCCGAAGCTGTCGAACAAACCGACATCTTCCCGGTTGACCGTCCGGAAGTGGACATCGAGCAATTCGGCAAAGGCCAATCCTTCAAGTTCAAAGCCAAAATCACAGTGAAGCCTGAAGTAACGCTTGGCGAATACAAAGGTCTGGAAATTCCGGTCCGCAAAGCTGAAGTTACTGAAGAAGAGCTGTCGGCTGAACTGAAGCGTCTGCAAGAGCGCCATGCAGAGCTGGTCGTAATCGACGAGCAGCCGGCTGCAGAAGGCGACATCGCCGTTATCGATTTCGACGGCTATGTGGACGGCGAAGCGTTTGAAGGCGGCAAAGCCGAACGCTATTCCCTGGAACTGGGCAGCAACTCCTTTATCCCTGGCTTCGAGGAGCAAGTGGTAGGCATGGCTACAGGCGACTTCAAGGACGTGGAAGTAACTTTCCCGGAAACGTACCATGCAGAGAACCTGGCCGGCAAAGCTGCAACCTTCAAAGTAAAACTGCATGAAATCAAGCGCAAGCAGCTTCCGGAGCTGGACGATGAGTTCGCCAAAGACGTAAGCGAGTTCGAAACGCTTGCCGAATACAAAGAAGATTTGAAGAAACAGCTCGAATCCCGCAAGGAAGCTGAACTGAAAGGCGAACGCGAAAACGCGGTAGTCGACAAAGCTGCTTCCAATGCCGAAGTGGAAATTCCGGACGCCATGATCAACAGCGAAGTAGAGAACATGGTCCGTGATTTCGACAACCGTCTTCGTCAGCAAGGCATGAACATGGACATGTTCCTGAGCTTCTCCGGCCAAACCCGCGAAGATCTGGAAACCCAGATGAGAGGCGACGCCGAGAAACGCGTCCGCAACAACCTGGTGCTTGAAGTGATCGCGAAGCAGGAGAATATCGAAGTGTCCGAAGAAGAAGTGAACAAGGAACTGGCGGATATGGCCGAAATGTACAAGCGTACACCGGAAGAAATCCGCAATATCCTCGCTTCCAACGGTTCGCTGGGCAGTCTGAAGGAGGAAATCTCCCTCCGCAAGACGATCGAGTTCCTGGTTGAGAACAGCAAAGAAGTTGAAGCGCCGGCAGAAGAAGCTAAAGCCGAAGAAGCCAAGGCTGAAGACAGCGCAGAGTAATTTCCCACAATTTCATAATACAGACCGCACCACTGGCTGCGGCTGCATGATTCAAAGGCACGTAGATTCCCTTACGTGCCTTTGCTTATAAGGCGGGGCCCCGGTTACCGGGGCTTGCGGTTTCTGAAGCTGTGGGGTGCCGGTGCAGTCCGGACCGAATGGACACGAAGCTGATGCAATCGAAACCGGGGCTGACGCGAATCTGATTATTCCAGAGACACGAGGGCGGCTCGGCGGATTTTTTTTCATGAGGACTGGAAGATTCCCCGCGCTCTGCCGGGTCGAACGGCCCGAAGAGTGAAAAAATGACATTGCGCTTTGAACGTGTTAAAATATTTCTGCACAGGCAACACTAAACTATACAGAAAAGGGGTTGGTGGCATGAGTCTGGTACCAATGGTTGTAGAATCGACTAACAGAGGAGAACGCTCATACGATATATACTCCAGATTGCTCAAAGACCGCATCATCTTCCTGAGCAATGCGATTGACGATGATGTCGCCAATCTGGTTATCGCTCAATTGCTGTTTCTGGCGGCTGAGGATCCCGAGAAGGACATTAGTCTGTACATCAACTCGCCTGGTGGTTCTGTAACCGCGGGCATGGGTATATATGATACGATGCAATACATCAAACCCGATGTTTCCACGATTTGTGTTGGCATGGCGGCAAGCATGGGCTCGCTCCTGCTGACGGCCGGTGCGCCGGGCAAACGGTATGCGCTGGCGAACAGCGAAGTAATGATTCATCAGCCGCTTGGCGGCGTTCAAGGTCAGGCGTCCGATATTTGGATTCATGCGGACTGGATTATTAAGACCAGACAGAAGCTGAACCAAATTTATGTGGACCGTACAGGTCAGCCCCTTGAAAAAATCGAGCGTGACACGGATCGCGACTTTTTTATGAGTGCGGAGGAAGCGAAGGAATACGGCATTATTGACCAGGTTCTCACTGCACCGATCAAATCCTAAAGGGGTGGTTAGATGTTTAAGTTTAACGATGAGAAAGGACAGCTGAAATGCTCCTTTTGCGGCAAATCGCAGGAGCAGGTCCGCAAGCTTGTAGCGGGACCCGGCGTTTATATATGCGACGAGTGCATCGAGCTGTGCACGGAGATTGTGGAAGAAGAGCTCGGCCATGAAGAAGAGCTGGATCTGAAGGATATTCCGAAGCCAAAGGAAATCCGCGATATTCTCGACCAGTATGTCATCGGTCAAGAGCAGGCGAAGAAATCTTTGTCCGTAGCGGTGTATAACCACTACAAGCGGATTAACACGCAAAGCAAGATCGAGGATGTAGAGCTGTCGAAGAGCAACATTTTGCTGCTTGGTCCGACGGGCTCCGGTAAAACGCTGCTTGCTCAGACAATGGCGAAGATTCTGAACGTTCCGTTTGCAATTGCGGATGCGACTTCCCTGACGGAAGCCGGTTATGTCGGCGAAGACGTTGAGAACATTTTGCTGAAGCTGATTCAAGCTGCGGATTATGATGTAGAGAAAGCCGAACGCGGCATTATTTATATTGATGAGATTGACAAAGTGGCGCGCAAATCCGAGAATCCGTCCATTACCCGCGACGTTTCGGGTGAAGGCGTGCAGCAGGCCCTGCTGAAGATTCTGGAAGGCACGGTTGCTTCGGTTCCGCCGCAGGGGGGACGCAAGCACCCGCATCAGGAGTTCATTCAGATCGACACAACGAACATCCTGTTTATCGTCGGCGGCGCATTTGACGGGCTGGAGCAGCTGATCAAACGCCGTGTCGGCAAAAAAGTCATCGGCTTCAACGCCACAGCCGACGGCCAAAAGGACCTGAAAGCGGGCGAATACCTGTCGATGGTGCTGCCGGAAGACCTGCTGAAATTCGGTCTGATCCCCGAGTTCGTTGGACGTCTGCCGGTCATCTCCACGCTGGAGCCGCTCGACGAGAAGACGCTGGTCCGCATCCTGTCCGAGCCGAAGAACGCGTTGACCAAGCAGTATATCAAGCTGCTGGAGATGGACAATGTGAACCTGAAGTTCGAGCCGCAGGCGCTGGAAGCCATCGCCAAGGAAGCGATCAAACGTAACACCGGCGCGCGCGGACTCCGTGCGATCATCGAAAGCATCATGCTGGACGTGATGTACGAGGTTCCTTCCCGCGAAGACATCAAGGACTGTGTCATTACGGAGAAGGTCGTCCAAGAGAAGGCTCTGCCTGAGCTGAATCTGTCCAAGGATAAGAAACAAGAAGAAAGCGCCTGATCCAGGAGCTTACAAATATAAACCCGAACTCCACCTTCTTAACCTGCCTTTCACGGGGTGCCGAGGGTGGAGCTTTGGCGTTATGGGGGAGAAACCATATGTTCTTGAGACACCAGACGCGTCCCGTCAACGTTGGCGGCGTCATCATCGGGGGAAACAACGAGGTTGCCATCCAAAGTATGTGTACCACGAAGACGGCGGATGTGGAAGCGACTGTCGCGGAGATTTTGCGGCTGGAGGAAGCGGGCTGCCAGCTGGTGCGCGTAACCGTGAATAACGAAGAAGCGGCGGCGGCGATCAAGGAGATCAAGAAGCGGATTCATATCCCGCTTGTTGCCGACATCCACTTTAACTACAAGCTGGCGCTGCTGGCCATCGAAAACGGAATCGACAAAGTGCGGATCAATCCGGGCAACATCGGACGCCGGGAGAAGGTCGAAGCCGTTGTCAAAGCCTGCAAAGAGAAGGGCATTCCGATCCGGATTGGCGTCAACGCCGGTTCGCTGGAGCAGCATCTGCTGGAGAAATACGGTTATCCTACGCCGGAAGCGATGGTGGAAAGCGCCTTGTTCCACATCGGTATTTTGGAGGAGTTGGATTTCCATGATATTATCGTTTCGCTAAAAGCCTCCGACGTGCCGATGGCGATTGAAGCCTACCGCAAGGCCGCCGAGGTCATTCCTTATCCGCTGCACCTGGGGATTACCGAATCCGGTACCTTGTTTGCGGGAACGGTCAAGAGCTCGGCGGGGATTGGCGCTCTGCTGTCGATGGGCATTGGCAGCACAGTCCGGATCTCGCTCAGCGCGGATCCGGTGGAAGAAGTCAAGGTCGCGCGGGAGCTGCTTAAGACCTTTGGGCTGATCTCCAACGCGGCAACGCTGATTTCCTGCCCCACCTGCGGACGGCTCGATATCGACCTGTTCTCCATCGCCAACGAGGTGGAAGAATACATCTCCAAGCTGAAGGTGCCGATTAAGGTGTCCGTGCTGGGCTGTGCCGTTAACGGCCCGGGCGAAGCGCGCGAAGCGGACATCGGCATTGCCGGCGCCCGGGGAGAAGGACTGCTGTTCCGGTACGGACAGATGATCCGCAAAGTGCCGGAAGCCGAGCTTGTCGACGAGCTGAAGAAAGAAATCGACATCATCGTGGCGCATTACGAAGCGACCGGAGAAATTCCGGGCCGCAAGGAGCATCAGCACCGGGCTGCGGCGGAGACGGTGTAAGCCTTGAGAGTCTGGGACGGTGTGGTTAATGCAATAGATAAAAGCAGTAAGCACGAGCATCGGGCTTAGGCGGAGATGACGAACTGCTTAATGCGATAAGTCCTATAAAGTAAAGCGGAGGTCTGCTTCCGCTTCAAATGATCAGGCCAACCGGAGAGGGAATCCGGCGGGCCTGATTTTTGTTATATCGATGGAATTAGTGAATAACCGGAAAGCGGGGAGCGGCTGCTGCCCTTTTCTTGGCGAAACACCGTCCGGCGCGTTTATCGGCGGCGTAAAAGGCTATACTACCTAGTATTGGTTACACTGCAGTCCGGCAGGAATGCAAAATTTATGATAGATAGGATCGCCGGCAGACGCCGCAGGAGAATCGAGTCAGAAGAAGAAGGATGGTGTGAAGATCATGGAATTGGGCGTCGTGCTGATGGTGGTGCAGCTCTTTTTTGCGTCCGTCATCGGCGTTTATTTTTGGAATCAGCTTCGCGGACAAAAGACCAACAAGACGGCGGTGGACCGAGAGTCGCGCAAGGAGCTGGAGAAGCTTCGCAAAATGCGGGCGATTTCACTGACAAAACCGCTGGCGGAAAAGACCCGGCCGGCTTCGATCGGCGACATCGTCGGCCAGAAGGACGGGCTGCGCGCGTTGAAGGCGGCTTTGTGCAGCGCCAACCCGCAGCATGTGATCATTTATGGACCGCCCGGAGTCGGTAAAACCGCCGCAGCCCGGGTGGTGCTGGAGGAAGCGAAAAAAAACAAACTGTCTCCTTTTAAAGGCGACGCAAAGTTTACGGAGATTGATGCTACAACGGCGCGTTTTGATGAACGCGGCATTGCCGACCCGCTGATTGGCTCGGTCCACGATCCGATTTACCAGGGAGCAGGCGCGATGGGCGTCGCCGGGGTGCCGCAGCCAAAGCCGGGCGCAGTGACGAAGGCGCATGGCGGCATTTTGTTCGTCGACGAAATCGGAGAACTGCATCCGATTCAAATGAATAAACTGCTGAAAGTGCTGGAGGACCGCAAGGTGCTGCTCGAAAGCGCCTATTACAACTCGGAGGACAGCAGTACGCCGGCCTATATCCACGATATTTTTCAAAATGGGCTGCCTGCGGATTTCCGTCTGGTGGGTGCAACGACCCGCTCGCCGCATGAACTGCCTCCGGCGCTTCGTTCCCGGTGCATGGAGATTTATTTCCGGCCGCTGCTTCCAGAGGAGATTGGTATCATCTCCAGGGAGGCGATTGCGAAAATCGGGCTGAAGCCGAGTCCCGAGGCGGTTGAAGTGGTTACGCAGTATGCGACCAACGGACGCGAGGCTGTTAATATCATTCAGCTGGCGGCAGGCCTTGCGCTGACAGAAGAACGCGACACACTAAGCGCCTCCGATGTCGAGTGGGTGGCCGGCAGCAGCCAGCTGCCGCTGCGGACCGAACGCAAGGTACCGGCATCGCCGCAAATCGGCCTTGTGAACGGCCTCGCCGTGTACGGGCCGGGCATGGGCACCTTGCTTGAAATTGAAGTGACTGCCTCCCCGGCTGTTGGAGGGCAGGGACGGGTCAGCATCACCGGCGTGGTTGATGAAGAGGAGATTGGTGGCGGTTCGCGCACGATCCGGCGCAAAAGTATGGCGAAAGGCTCGATTGAGAACGTTTTGACCGTGCTGCGTTCCATGAACCTGAATCCGGATCAATACGACCTGCATGTGAATTTCCCGGGCGGTACGCCTGTGGATGGTCCGTCCGCTGGTGTCGCCATGGCGGTGGCGGTTGTATCGGCGATCCGGGGGCTGCCGGTGGACAATACGGCGGCGATGACCGGCGAGATCGGCATCCACGGCAAAGTGAAGCCGGTTGGCGGCGTCGTTGCCAAAGTGGAAGCCGCGCTCCAGGCGGGCGCAACAACGGTGTTTGTTCCGAAGGAGAACTGGCAGTCGCTGTTTGCGGAGCTGCAACCGCAGCGCGTAATCCCGGTAGAGACGATTGACGAGGTGTTCCGCCATCTATTCGGAGCGGATACCGCCGATATCCGGCTGCCCGCGGCGTCCGGCGATTCGTACGCTTCCGGCGCGCCGATGTTTCAGGCGGGGGCCGCTGGGGACGGGGCGAACCTGTAGCGGGCAGTGACCGTAAACGAACGATATGGGCTAATTTATTTTGGCCCGCTGCTGAAGGGCAGGCTGTGATTCCTCGACAGGAGGCGGCCTGTCCTTCCCGCTGGGCGGGAGGCTGATGCAGCAGGGAACGGTCAGAGAGCGGTCAGGGAGCGATCGCGGCGGGTTACCTGCACCGTGAACTTAGCGGCAGCAGGCTGGGCTGCAGCCGCAACGCGCGGAACAGCCGCCTGCTGGCGAGAGGTGGTCCAATTGGTGTTTTCAGGCGGCTTTTGTTAGAATAAATGCATATGACATTACTTGAGAGCCATTGGGGGTGCGAAAGCGATGATATCCAACAAAACGAAAGGTCGTCGTTTTCCTTTGCTGCCGTTAAGAGGGCTTCTTGTTTACCCGAGCATGGTCCTGCATCTGGACGTGGGGCGCGAGAAATCCGTTAAAGCGCTGGAGAAAGCGATGGTGGAAGACAACTTAATCCTCCTCTGTTCTCAGTCTGAAGTAAATATTGAAGAACCGGGGCAGGACGATATATTCCGGGTGGGCACGGTGGCCAATGTCCGCCAGATGCTGAAGCTGCCGAACGGAACGATCCGCGTGCTTGTGGAAGGCATGGAACGGGCCGAAATCATTCAATATACGGATAACGAGGAGTTTTACGAAGTATTGGCGCGGGAGCTGCCTGAGCAGGAAGACGGTGACCAGGAGAGTGACGCGCTGATGCGCACGGTGCTGGCGCAGTTTGAGCACTACATCAGCCTGTCGAAGAAGGTAACCCCCGAAACGCTGGCCGCGGTGTCGGACATCGAGGAGCCTGGCCGCCTGGCGGATGTAATCACGAGTCACCTGACGCTCAAGATTAAGGACAAACAAGAGATTCTTGAGACGATTGATGTGCACAAGCGGCTGGAGAAGCTGCTGGACTTTTTGAACAACGAACGCGAAGTGCTGGAGCTGGAACGCAAGATCAGCCAGCGCGTGAAGAAGCAGATGGAGAAAACCCAGAAAGAATATTATCTGCGGGAACAAATGAAGGCGATCCAGAAAGAGCTCGGCGACAAGGAAGGCCGGGCCGGTGAAGCCGATGAACTGCGCAGCCAGATGGCTGATCTGGAGCTGCCGGAGAAGGTTCGCGAGAAGGTGGAGAAGGAGATCGACCGGCTGGAAAAGATGCCGTCCAGCTCCGCCGAAGGCGGCGTCATCCGCAACTACGTCGACTGGCTGCTGGCGCTCCCTTGGAGCCACAGCACCGAAGACGATCTCGATATGCAGAAAGCCGAGCAGGTGCTGAACGAAGACCACTACGGTCTGGAGAAACCGAAGGAGCGTGTGCTGGAGTATTTGGCCGTCCAGAAGCTGGTGAAGCAGCTGAAGGGTCCGATTTTGTGTCTCGTGGGGCCCCCAGGTGTCGGCAAAACCTCGCTGGCCCGCTCAATCGCCCGCTCGCTGAACCGCCAATTCGTGCGGATCTCGCTTGGCGGCGTCCGGGATGAAGCGGAGATTCGCGGTCACCGCCGTACTTATGTCGGCGCGATGCCTGGCCGCATCATTCAGGGCATGAAGACTGCGGGAAGTCTGAACCCCGTCTTCCTGCTTGACGAGATCGACAAGATGGCGTCGGATTTCCGCGGCGATCCATCGGCTGCCCTGCTGGAGGTGCTTGACCCCGAGCAGAATAACACGTTCAGCGATCATTTTGTCGAGCTGCCATTTGACCTGTCCAGCGTAATGTTCGTGACAACCGCCAATGCGGTGCATAACATTCCGCGCCCGCTGCTTGACCGGATGGAGATGCTGTACATCCCGGGCTATACGGAGCTGGAGAAGCTGCAAATCGGCGGACGTTATCTGCTGCCGAAGCAGAAGAAGAACCACGGCCTGACGGAAGAACAGCTGCAGATCAGCGAAGATACGCTGCTGCGCGTCATCCGTGAATATACCCGCGAGTCCGGCGTGCGTAATCTGGAGCAGCAGGTCGCGGCGCTCTGCCGCAAAGCGGCGAAGCTGATCGTTTCGAACGAGAAAGAGACTGTCGTCATCGGTCCGGACGATGTGAAGGAGTATCTGGGCACGCCTAAGTACCGCTACGGAATGGCGGAGCTGGAAGACCAGATCGGCACGGTGACCGGGCTGGCCTGGACGGAAGTGGGCGGAGACACGCTTTTGATCGAAGTAACGGTTGTGCCGGGAACCGGCAAGCTTACGCTGACCGGCAAGCTGGGCGATGTGATGAAGGAGTCGGCGCAGGCTGCCTTCAGTTATACCCGGTCCAAGGCTGCGGAGCTGGGAATCCCGCTGGATTTTCATGAGAAAAACGATGTGCATATCCACATTCCGGAAGGCGCCATTCCGAAGGACGGACCGTCCGCAGGGATTACGATTGCGACCGCGCTGATCTCGGCCCTGACCAAACGGCATGTCTCGAAGGACGTGGCGATGACGGGAGAAATCACGCTTCGCGGCCGGGTGCTGCCGATCGGCGGACTGAAGGAAAAATCGCTGGCTGCCCACCGCGCCGGCTACAAAAAAATTCTGCTGCCCAAAGACAACGAGCGCGATCTCAAGGAAATTCCCGACAGCGTGAAAAACGATGTGGAGTTCGTGCCGGTATCCCACATGGATCAAGTGCTGCAGCATGCGCTTGTGGAACAGGGCGGCCTGCAGTAGAAAGGAAGTTTTATGAAAGTTACGAGCGCCGAATTTGTGATCAGCGCCGTCGGCCCGGACCAGTACCCGCAGGACGCTTTGCCGGAGATTGCTCTGGCAGGGCGTTCCAACGTGGGAAAGTCCTCGCTGATTAACCGCATGATCAACCGCCGCAATCTCGCCCGCACCAGCTCCACGCCGGGCAAGACGCAGCATATGAACTATTACCGTATTAATAATCAGCTGTATTATGTGGATTTTCCGGGTTACGGCTATGCCAAGGTGTCGAAGGTGCAGCGGGCGGCTTGGGGTAAAATGGTCGAAAAATACCTGGCTGAGCGTGAGACGCTGAAGCTTATTTTGCTGGTTGTCGATCTTCGCCACCCGCCCACTGCCGATGACAAAATGATGTTCGAGTGGCTGACGCACTACGGTCTTCCGATGTGTGTTGTCGCAACCAAGGCGGATAAAATCCCGAAGACCCGCTGGCCGAAGCACATCAAGATTATGAGAGAAGCGCTTGGCGTCCGGCCGGAGGACACCTTTATTCCATTTTCCTCGGAAATCGGGCTAGGCAGGGACGAGCTGTGGGATGTGATCCTGTCTTACGCGGGAACACCGGAAGAGTCGGGGGCGGAAACTGAAGCAGTGAATGACAATGATGCGCCGGAACCAACGGACATTTAGGATTCTCGTAGTCCGGAAACAATTAAACGTGATTGATCCGCTCGGCTCAGGCCGGTCAAGGAAACTTTCCTTTGACCGGCCTGTTTGTGTATGGGACAATGATTTGGAGTGTGTAAACGTCGAATTGTGCCGGACGTGGGGGGACGACGGGAACAAGGGGAACGCTGAAAAAACTGAAAAGCGCGAAACACCGGAACCACCGGAAATGAACGGAACGACAGAAACGACAGAAACGACAGAAACGACAGAAACGACAGAAACGACAGAAACGACAGAAACGACAGAAACGACAGAAACGACAGAAACGACAGAAACGACAGAACCAGGAACACTTGGAAGAAACGAAATGCTGAAATATTACGGGGGCTATGTAATCCTCGGATCGACAAAATCTCCACGATTAATGGTTAGGTTTGAGTCTTAAAGCCTGGTAAATTACGTTAATTGCAATTTTTTATTCATAATTACGAAGAAAGGACCGATACATACCTTATGATTGATATCCATTGTCACATTCTGCCCTTCATGGACGACGGAGCGGCCGACTGGGAGTCGGCGTTGTCAATGGCCGCCGATGCGTTGGCTGATGGTATACATACTGTTGTGGCGACTCCGCATCATGCTAACGGCCAATATTTGAATCCTGCAGCCGATATCATAAACGCGGTTGAAACTTTTAAACGGAAGCTGGAAGAGAACAGCTGTCCGCTGCGCGTGTTAACCGGGCAGGAAATCCGGGTGAACAGCGGTCTTCTGGATGAACTGGAACAGGGAATGCTGCTTCCGCTTGCCGAATCCCGTTATATTTTGTTGGAGATGCCTTCTTCAAGAGTGCCAAGCAGTATGGCGGAGGTCTGCCACGAACTGGTCATTCAGGGATATGTGCCGGTTATTGCGCACCCGGAACGCAATGCGGAGGTAGCCGAACGTCCGGACAAGCTGGCGCGGCTGATTGAACTGGGAGCGCTAGGACAATTGACGGCCCAAAGTGTGGCGGGAATATTTGGGGGGAAGCTGCAGAAGCTGTCGCTGGATTTGTGCCGACGCGGCTTAATCCATGTGGTAGCATCCGATGCGCATGATAGTTTGCGGCGTCCATTTGGGCTTAGCGAAGCTTTTCGTGTGGTTGAAAAGGAGCTTGGAGCAGCAGCTGGAGAATTTTTCCGAGGAAATGCAGAACTTTTGACGGAAAACCGCGTATTAACAACGGGAACCTTTCCACAAGAATCCACCAAACGTCAAAAAATGTTCAGATTCTTGTCTCGTAAGCGTTGACCTTCCTTTTAATAGAATGGTAGAATGGTTCTTACTGGGTGGCTTCTACATTATTCCCATTTATTTGGCAGGTAATGGAGGTCATGGACACAGGATTCAACGCAGCAACAAATTACATAACAGAAGAGGTGGAAGAACAGTGACATTGAAGAAAAAAATCGCTGTATCTACGCTGGCGGTCAGTATGACGGCAGCATCCCTGGCAGGCATCCCGCTTAGCGGCAAAGGCCTGGCAGAGAAATTGGGAATCGTGAGTGTGGCTTCGGCTGCTGTAAGCAGCAGCGACATTCAGACCAAAATCAACAATGTATACAGCAAGCTGAATCAAAAAGACGTAGAAAACTTGTTCAAATTTAAGAACAAAGTCACGACGGCTGTATACAGCACTTATTTTGAAGACATCATCTCCCCGATTAAAGTGAATCTGGGCCTTAACAAAGCTGACACCGAGACTGCATACTCTCTGTTCAAGAGCGTAACCAGTGTAGTTTATGACGTATACGGTGGAAACTACGACGAAGTTAGAAAAATCCGCACGAATGAGCAGTATATCGACCTTGTTAAGCGTCTTGGCGCCAAGGGCGGCGTAGAGAATTTGACAATGAATGATGTCAAAGAATTTATGTTTGGTGCAAACGGTCTGGAAACAGAACTGCGCAGCATTCTGAACAGCAAGTCCGATGCTGAACTGGTTGAACTGCTGCAGAATTCCGCCGCGAGAGACCAACTGTTCGAGACGACTTTCCAAAATCTTCTTAACAAGAGAGAGGGAGCACAAGCTCTCCGTGTAAGCCAAGCCGTATACGGACTCGGAATCACTGCAAGCCAATTGAAAGAAGTGGCTGTTAAGTTCAACAGCTATGTTCCGGAATCCAGAGACGCAGCCCTGTCCTTGGTGAAAGCTTACCTGCTTGCATACCCTCGCAACACTGGCGGCGGTGACGGCGGAAGCGGCGGCGGTGGCGGCGGCGGTACAGTCGTAACGACTCCAGCCAACCCGATTGTTAGCGCTGACGGCGTCCTGGACGTTTCCAAACTGGTTGTTATCACTGGCGACAAAGCGGTTCTGAGAATTTCCGACGCTACCGTACTGGCTGCAATGGACAAGCTGATCGCTGACGCAAAAGCGGCTAACAAAGATCTGAAGAACCTGACGCTGACACTGAACCTCGGAACAGTAAATGCGAAGACGATCGAAGTACCGCTGTCCAAAGCGATCATCGAGGCTGCCAAAGCAAAAGGCATCAAAAATATCGCAATCGCATTTAACGGCGTAACTGTTACCCTGCCGGTTGCCAATTTCGACGGAGCGGTAACGCTGACTACTTCGGTAGTTGACGATTCCACTGTAACGAAGCTGACAACCAACAAACTGGCTTCTTCCGTTTACGACTTCACCATCACTGTTGACGGCAAAGCGGTAACAACTTTCAAAGAGCCTGTAACGCTGCGTCTGCCGCTGAAGAATACGACGGGTCTGGACAAAGAACTGCTGTCCGTAGCTAAAGTCGTTTACGGCGCGCTGCAATACCAAGGCGGAGTACTGGACGGCGAGTTCATCGTTGAGCCGCGCGACACGTTCTCATCCTACGCTGTTGTAGAGAACAAAGTCTCCTTCTCTGACACGGCCAAAGTAGAAGCATGGGCTGGACGCCAGATCCAAGTGGTTGCCGCTAAAGGCGCGATCGAAGGCGTAGGCCAAGGCAAGTTTGCACCGAAAAACAATGTAACTCGTGCCGAGTTCGCTAAAATGCTCGTTCGCGCGCTGAACCTGGAAAGCAGCACGGCAAAACAAAGCTTTGCCGACGTTAGCTCTTCCGCTTGGTACGCTCCGTATGTAGCTGTGGCTGCTGAAAAAGGCATCATCAACGGCCGCGGCGCTAACCGCTTCGAGCCTAACGCAACGATCACTCGTGCTGAAATGGCAACGATGATCTCCCGCGCTCTGCAAGCTGTTAACAAAACAACAGCTGCGGTTGATGTTGCATCGCTGAGCAAGTTTGCCGATGCTGGTAAGATCAACCCAACGCTGAGAGACGGCGTAGCCTTTGCTGCAACGAACAACCTGGTTATCGGTAATGGCGGCAAGTTCTTCCCGAACAACACGGCTAACCGTGCCGAAGCTGCGGTTATCATCTACCGCACAATGAACCTGAAATAAGAAAGCAAGTACAGTTGGAGCCTCCTCTCATGCAGGTGAGAGGAGGCCTTTTTAAGGAATGAAACGGCAGCACTCCTAAGAACTCTTAGAACTGCTAGGACTTAAGGAATACTAAACAATGCGCTAGTGAAGAAAACGAAGAAAGAGCTTGGAGGGAATTTTACGTGTCATCACAAGAATTGGATCTTCGCGACTATTTCCGCATTGTGCGGAAAAGACTCTGGCTGATCGTCAGTATCGTGATCGTTGCCTGTGCGGCTGCTGGTGTCTATAGTCTTTATATTAAAGACCCGGTATATGAGGCTTCTACCAAAATCATCGTTAATCAGACCCCAACGCAAACATCGATCAATCAGCTCGATCTGAACCAAATCAATACGAATATCCAGTTGATTAACACGTATAAGGAAATCATCAAAACTCCGGCTATCCTTGAACTCGTGAGCAATCAATATCCGGACTTCAACCTGACGACGGAAGAGCTCATGAAAAAAGTAAATGTTAGCTCCGTAAATAACACGCAAGTGATGACACTTGTCGTTCGAGATAATTCCTACCAAAGAGCCGCAGAAATTGTCAACGCTATTTCCCAAGTGTTCAAACAGGAAATACCTTCTTTGTTCAATGTGCAGAACGTGTCTATTTTGAATGAAGCCAAGCTGGATCCGCCGACGGCCCCTGCTCCGGTAGAGCCTAATGTGGTGCTGAATTTGGCCATTGCTTTTGTAGTATCGCTCATGGTCGGACTAGGAATCGCCTTCATGCTGGAGTACATGGACGATACGATCAAGACGGAAGCGGATATTGAGCAGTATCTTGGCCTTCCTACCCTGGCGATGATTACAAGACTGGGACAGGAAGAAGCGAAACAGAGCACACTGCCTTCCACCGCACAACCGAGAAAGGCGGGTGAACTGGAACATGTCACAGCCGCAAAATAACAAACGTCACCTAATTACCGTTACAAATCCGCGATCCCCTGTTTCCGAAGCATTTCGAGCGCTGCGGACGAATATTGATTTTTCTTCTGTCGATGAGCAAATTCAGGTCCTCATGGTGACCTCTTCCGGTCCGGAAGAAGGCAAGTCTACCGTCACTGCGAACCTTGCAGCGGCATATGCCCAATCGGACAAAAAAGTCGTTCTGATTGATGCGGACCTGCGCAAGCCCACCGGCCACAGAACCTTTTCTTTGAGCAATCGCTACGGCTTGTCCTCGTTGCTGTCCCAGCAGGCGGAAATGAGCAATGTGATTCAAGAATCGGGAGTGCCCAATCTGTCCGTAATTACTTCGGGACCGATCCCGCCGAACCCGGCAGAGATGCTGGCATCGAACCGGATGAGCCATGTGCTGCAGGAACTGCGGCAACAGTTTGATATTATTTTGGTGGATACGCCACCGCTGCTGGCTGTCACCGATGCTCAGCTTATGGCATCAAAAAGCGATGGAGTTATTATGGTCGTCAGCTATGGTAAAGTCAAACGCGATATTGCCGCCAAGGCCAAAGGTAATTTGGACCGGGTCGGCGCGAAGATGCTGGGGGTAGTACTGAACAACGTGAAACGCAAGGCAAGTGAGGGGTACTACTACTATTATTACGGGAACTGACCGATAGAGAAAATTGTTATTTTTCGGAGGCACTGAAAATGACAGTGAAAAAAAGAGTGGCTATACTGTTCCTGACCGACCTTGCGATTATTTGGTTTAGCATCACGACTTCCTACTTGTTTCGCTTTGACGGCAGCATTCCTGATAGCTATATGATACAAATGCTCCGCTTCGGTCTAATCTGCATGTTTGCCTATGGGGCGACGATGGTGTATTTCGGACTGTACCGGAGAATGTGGCAGTATGCAAGCATCAATGAGATTATCGCCATTGCCAAAGCTGTAGGTGTAGGCGCGCTTATTAGCTATGGATTGTCCCTTTTACTGCTAGCAAATCGAGTCCCCTTTAGTGTTGAGATTCGGATTGTAGAGACGGTTTTAATTCTAGTTGGAGGCGTACGCTTTTTCTGGCGGGTCTTCCGGATAGAGCGCTTTACGCCTCAGGATGAACAAACGAACACGCTGATTGTGGGGGCGGGGGACTGCGGCATTTTAATTGCCAAGGAGATGATGGGGCCCTCGTTTTCGCACACCCGGCTAGTCGGGTTTGTGGACGACAATGAAAACAAATACCACATGTCCATTTTGGGGATTTCGGTGCTTGGTAACCGGAAGGATATTCCCCGGCTGGTACTTGAACATCATGTGCATGAAATCATTATTGCAATGCCGTCAGTTTCCAGAGATAAAATTTCGGAAATTGTAGGGATCGCGAAGACTACAGGCGTTAAGCTGCGCATTATTCCGAACTTTAATGACCTCATTAAAGGGAAGGTATCTGTTAAAAAGCTGCGCGACGTCAGTGTAGAAGACTTGCTGGGACGCGAGCCGGTAGTCAGTGATTTGAACGGGATTTTAAATTATGTGCATAACAAAACTGTCCTCGTTACCGGTGCCGGAGGATCCATTGGTTCCGAACTCTGCCGCCAGATCAGCGGATTTGCGCCGGACAAGCTGCTGCTGCTCGGCCATGGCGAAAACAGCATTTACACCATTGAAATGGAGCTTAGGTCCAAGTTCCCGGATGTAACATTGGTGACGTTGATCGCCGATATTCAAGACCGTACGCGGATGATGGACATCTTCCGGGAGTTTCGTCCACAGGTGGTCTTTCATGCGGCAGCACACAAACATGTTCCCTTAATGGAACGAAATCCTTCTGAAGCCATCAAAAATAATGTGTTTGGTACAAGAAATGTAGCGGATGCCGCCCATCTGCACCGGGCTGAGCGGTTTGTCATGATCTCTTCAGACAAAGCGGTGAATCCGACCAGTGTCATGGGCGCGACAAAACGGATTGCAGAGATGTATGTACAAAGCCTGGATTCAGTCAGTCAAACGAAGTTCTCGGCGGTACGGTTCGGCAACGTGCTGGGCAGCCGGGGAAGCGTTATTCCACGCTTCAAACAGCAAATTTTGGACGGAGGCCCGGTTACGGTTACCCATCCTGAGATGGTTCGTTATTTCATGACCATTCCGGAAGCCGTACAGCTTGTGATCCAATCCGGTTCGTTTGCAAATGGCGGTGAGATTTTCGTGCTCGATATGGGCAAACCGGTGAAGATCGTTACGCTGGCGGAAGATCTTATTACGCTGTCCGGATATGAACCTTACAAAGAGATCCCCATCGAGTTCACAGGTGTCCGGGAAGGCGAAAAGCTGTATGAAGAACTGCTGACAGCCGAAGAAAATCTGGGTGCTACACTGCATGACCGTATCTTTATTGGCAAGCCCGCTGAAGTGACTCAGCACCAGATGGAACTTGAGTTCAAGCGGCTGGAGCGTGTTCTGATGGATGACGCTAATTCGATCCGGGAAGTCATTAATCAGATCGTGCCGATGCAGCCGGCTGCTTCTGTGGCAATAAGTTAAACATCGTCAGAAAACCCGTGATCGTTAATAGGTCCTAATTCCTGGTGAGAAGGTGTAAAGTGCAATGTTTAACAAAAGATGGAAAAAGGTGTTGGCTTGGTGCGTAGCAGTTGTTCTGCTACTAGGGATCGGCGGTTTGTTCGCAGCCAACTATGCGGTCGATAAACTGATGACTTCCATGGCGGACAGCATTGATCTGGAAAGCGATGACCTGCTGGGCAGCGGTCAAGGCGATGTAGTAGCAGCCGAGCCATCGGCGGATAATGGTTCTACACCAGTAGCCGCAGAGCCACAACCTTCGGCAGTGCCGGCAGGCAACGGTAGTGTACCATCTGTGCAACAACCTTCGGGCACTGAGGGAGACAACAGTAAAGCGGACAACACTGCCAAGACCGATAAGGGTAACATGGGCAATACGGCGGCAGCTAACCCGGCAGGAGACCAAACTTCTAAAGCCCAATCAGGTACAGCCGGGCAAGCACCCGAACAACAAACCTCGTCAGATAAGCAGAGCAATCAATCAACACAAGCAACTACTCCTCCTAAGAAAGAGGATGCGAAAGCATATTCAGCTCAAGTCTCGACGGACAAAGCCAAACATATTAAAGAGAACGTGACGGTTGGAGATAAGGCAAACGTAGCTTCCATTGTTCTGGGACAACTCAGTATGTCGGATATCAAACGACTGCAGGAACTGGCCAGTGGCGGATTAACTGTAGAAGAGAAACGTGAAGCTAGAAAAATCATTCTGGATAAAGTGTCACCTGAACAATATAACGAGCTATCAGAAATCGCTAAGAAATATGGCGTGAGTCAAGGCAAGACATACGATCAGGTTCAGAAGGAAGAGCAAGGGAGTGAACAGCAATGATGAAGTATATCAGATATCCCGCAGCGCTGTTATGGCTTGCACTGTTGATTAGCATCACGCCGGTAATGGCAGCCGCAGGACCAGCACCGATTAAAGTCACCAGCGTGGATGCCAAAATTGTATTTGACGGTCAAACCATTCAGCCTCCGGCAGGACAGCATGTGTTCATCATTAAAAATACAACGTACGTGCCGCTCCGTTTCATTTCCTATGCGCTGAACAAAAGCGTTGTTTGGGACAACAAATCCAAAAAAGTAGCGGTATCGGATCCTGGCAGCGTGGAAAAAGTCACGATAAAAGACTATCTGGCTAACGCGGTAAGCCGTGCAAACTCTGGCAAGGCGGATGAAGTGATCACTTACCTGACTGAGTCCAAAGTGACCTATACATTTGATGGATCAGCAAAATCTGTGCCAAGCGGATTGACCAGCTATATGCTTGACGGCACACTTTATGTACCATTACGTTTCTTGTCCGAATCAGTAGGAATTGAAATCGGCTGGAACCAGAAGACCAAGACAATTACTGGTACCTCGGGTAACTCTGAATCTACCCCGATAACTTCACCGGCACCAACAGCAACACCTGCGGCGACATCCGCTGCAACAAGCACTGTTCCTGTTAGCTCCCCAAGCGCTTCACCAAAAGCTACACCGGCTCCAAGCGCTTCACCAGCTGCAGGAGGAAACGGCGGTACTGGAGGAACTGGTGGAGGTCAATCGAGTAAGGTGTCTTATGAGCAGATTACCGGCGAAGCTGAGTCTAAGCTTAATGCTCTTAGAGGAGAAGCGGTTTCCACGCTTTTTGGACTTTATAGTGAATATACGAGTACCACAGATGCAGCAGCAAAAGAAAAACTAAAAGCCCAAGGTAAAGCAAAATTAAGTCAATTCACCGCGTCGTTTGAGAGTATAGTAGCTGACGCGGAGGCTAAACTTAAAGCAAATGGTCATAGTACATCAATTATTAGTCAATATCGGAGTGAATTTAACTCGCAAATTCAAGCAGGTATGGGTGTACTGGGTAATTGACTGTTGTGAATAGGCGGGAGAGAATCCCGCCTTTCTTTATTAGTTCGTGGAGGGACAATTCTATGCGGCCGTATATGATATTTAAAAGAACCGCTGATCTAGTAGTAGCTTGCTTGTTGCTTGTTTTTTGTTCCCCTATCATGTTGGGGGCGGCTATAGCAATAAAATTTGGTTCTAAAGGACCTATGCTCTTTAAGCAAAAGCGCCCTGGCAGATATGGTAAAGTATTTACTGTATATAAGTTTCGAACCATGTCCTTAGAAACTAATGAACAAGGTGAACTATTTCCTGATATTGAAAGGATTACGAAAATCGGATCTTTTCTCAGAAAAACAAGTATTGATGAATTACCACAACTGATTAATATTATAAAAGGCGAAATGAGTTTTGTTGGTCCTCGGCCATTGTTGGTCCAGTACATGGCTTACTATACTCCCGAGCAAAACAGGAGACACGAAGTGACACCGGGGATCTCAGGTTGGGCTCAAGTAAACGGAAGGAATGCAATAAGCTGGGAAGAGAAGTTTCGATATGATGTTTGGTATGTAGATAATATTAGTTTTGCTCTGGATTTAAAAATTGTTATGAGAACTTTGAAAAATGTTTTGATTAGAGATGGAATTAACAGTTCTAATAATGAGACAATGCCCTTATTTAATGGGGATTCAATTCAAGGATAAAATGGGGGATAGGGTTGTCTAATTTGCTAATATTGGGTGCCGGTGGACATGGAAAAGTAGTTGCTGACATAGCGGCTTCTACAAACTTGTGGGATAACATCGCCTTTCTGGATAGCAATCCAATTGCCACAAGTGGATTAGATCACCCCATTCTAGGTCCTTTTGATGACTATGGAAAATTTATAGATAAATATAAATATGCTTTTGTAGCGATTGGTAATAATCGAAGAAGAATAATATGGTTAAACTACCTTGAGGAAGCAGGATATAAATTACCAGTGATCATTCACCCATTTAGCTCTGTAAGTAAATACAGCATAATTAATCGAGGAAGCGTTATTATGCCCGGAGCCATAGTAAATGCTGATGTAAAGGTAGGAAGAGGAGCGATTCTCAACACATCTTGTTCCGTAGATCATGACTGTATTTTAGGTATAGGAGTGCACATTTCTCCAGGGGCACGTTTAAGCGGGACCGTGGGAGTTGGGGATTACACCTGGGTAGGTGTAGGCTCAAATATCTCAAATAATATTAGTATAGGTTCTGATGTGCTAGTAGCTGCAGGTTCAACTGTAATAAAAAGTGTTCCAAGTAATGTAATGGTCGCGGGTACTCCTGCAAAAATAAAAAAAACTTTCGGAGATGAAAAATGATGCCAGACCGGATTTATCTATCGCCCCCACACATGAGTGGAAACGAAATGAAGTACATACAAGAAGCATTCGATACAAATTGGATTGCTCCATTAGGTACAAATGTTGATATGTTTGAGAAAGAGTTGTGCGAATATGTTGGTGTCGACTATGGGCTGGCTTTATCCTCAGGTACGTCCGGTATTCATTTGGCCTTGAAATACTTTGGGGTAGGCCCAGGGGATTATGTTTTTTGTTCAGATCTCACCTTTGCAGGAAGCTGTAATCCCATTCTATATGAACATGCTACCCCAATATTTATCGATTCCGAACCAGAAACTTGGAATATGTCACCAATTGCATTAGAAGAGGCTTTTGAATGGGCAGTTCGTGAAAATAAAATGCCTAAAGCTATAATTATTGTTGATCTTTACGGACAAAGTGCTGATTATGATAAACTGCTACCAATCTGCAACCGGTATGGTGTTCCGGTAATTGAGGATGCTGCGGAGGCGTTAGGTGCTACTTATAAAGGGAGAAAATGTGGAACATTTGGCGATGTGGCCGTTTTTTCCTTCAATGGTAACAAAATAATTACTACCTCAGGTGGAGGGATGGTTGTATCCAATAATAAAGATGCAATCAATAAAATGCGTTTTTGGTCTACACAGTCCAGAGAAGTTGCCCGTCATTATGAGCATAAGGAAATTGGCTATAATTATCGAATGTCCAATATTTGTGCGGGAATAGGTAGGGGACAACTTGAATGTTTAAATGCACGTATCGAAAGTAAGAATCAAGTGTACTCTTTTTATAAAAAAAGTTTTGAAACATTGCCTATTGAGTTAATGCCAATTCTTGCGGATGGTTCACCTAATTACTGGCTAAGCGTAATAACTGTTAATGAAGGGTACTCGATTACACCTGAACATATTATTGATTCATTAGAGAAAAATAATATTGAAGCTCGACCGGTATGGAAACCGATGCATGCTCAGGAGCTATTTTCTAATAGTATAGTGTTTAATCACCATAAACTGCTACACGGCAATGTTGGACTGGAACTGTTTTCAAAAGGGGTTTGTTTACCTTCAGGATCATCTTTGCGATCTAGCGATATTGAACATATCGTACAAATTGTCAAGCAAATATTTTAGGAGAAAAGATGAAAAGAAAAGTATTGTTTTGTGCTACTGTTGACTATCATATAAAAGCTTTCCATTTACCCTATCTAGAGTGGTTTCAAGATCAAGGATGGGAAGTTCACGTTGTTGCAAATGGGGATATAAATATAAAGCATTGTGACAAGAAGTTTAATATACCAATTTCCAGATCCCCCTTGGGGAAAAGTAACATTAAGGCGTATAAAGAGCTGGTAAAAATAGTAGATGAAAATAACTACTCTATTATACACTGTCACACTCCTATGGGGGGGGTGCTTGCTCGCTTAGCTGCTCGAAGATCGAGGAAAACGATTGGAACAAAAGTATTTTATACAGCGCATGGGTTTCATTTCTTTAAAGGGGCACCCTTAATAAATTGGTTAATGTATTTTCCTATTGAACTTATTTTTTCAAAATATACCGATGTTTTAATAACTATTAATAATGAAGATTATTTAAGAGCGAAATCATATTTTAAATCAAAAAAAGTAATGTATGTACCTGGGGTCGGAATAGATACAGGTAAATTTAAAAACGTTGAAATAGAGAAAGAAAATGTACTGAAGAAATTAGGCGTTCAAAACAAAAAGTTACTGCTTCTCTCTGTTGGAGAGTTGAATGCTAATAAGAAT
The DNA here is from genome assembly GCF_046543445.1 of Paenibacillus nanchangensis. NCBI lineage: Bacteria > Bacillati > Bacillota > Bacilli > Caryophanales > Paenibacillaceae > Paenibacillus > Paenibacillus nanchangensis. The sequence continues at coordinate 2,192 of NZ_JBHOFD010000056.1, read as the reverse complement.
CATGAAGTGGTACTAAAAGCGCTAAAGTTATTAAATGATTCTGAGATTCATTATGTTATATGCGGTGAAGGTAGGTTGAAAGATTATTTAGTTGCTTTAATAAAAGAGTTGGGTTTGCAAGAACAAGTTCATTTATTGGGTTTTAGAAAGGATATCCCTGATATTTGTTTGATTTCAGATATATTTATTTTCCCCTCTAAGAGAGAGGGATTAGGGCTTGCAGCATTAGAAGCTATGGCTGCTGGATTGCCGATTGTCACTTCTAATGTTCATGGAATAGTAGACTATTCAATTAATGGTATTACAGGATATTCAACTAATCCTAAGAATGTTGAAGGATTTGCTAATGCTATAAAGCTACTAGCAACTGATAGCAAATTAAGAAATGAAATGGGGCACAATAATAAAGAAAGAGTTGAAAAGTATTCTCTTGAAAATGTTTTAAATGAAATGAAGACACTTTATAAGGATGTTATAAATAAATGACGAATAAAGAGAACATGGAAAATAAAAAATATGTGATCTATATTGGAACTGTGTTCTTGCCTGATAAAAATGCTGCTGCACAACGGGCCATGATGATATGTAACTCTTACAAGGATATTGGTAAAATACCAATAATTATAGGAGTAAATAATGATAAAGAAGGAACAGATTTGTTATCTAGCTATTGCGAATATAATGGAATCTCAACATATTCTACGAAATATCCTAATACAAACTCTGGTTGGTTGAGACGATTTTACGAAATTAGTTCAATTGTAAAAATAATTGAGCAATACGGAGTCAATAATATACATTCATTGATAATCATGGATTATATGGCCCTAGCCTTGTGGAGACTAATGAAATATTGTTCTAAACGAAAAATTAGAGTTGTTGTTGATACAGTAGACTGGTTTAGCAAATCGTTATATGCATTTCCTAAAAATATTATTAAAGATATTGATACTTTAATAAGAATGAAATATCTTCATAAAAAAGCAAAATATATGGTTACTATATCAGAGTATCTTTTTAATTATTACAAGGATGCTGTCCCGAGGATACGCTTGATTCCAGCTACGATTAATATAAGAGATGAGAAATGGGCGAGTGTTAAGAAATATGCAGGAAATGAGATTAAGACATTTGGTTATGCTGGAGATCCAGGTAAGAAGTTTGAAAAAGAAAGATTAGATTGGATGATTAAGGTAATATCCGAATTGAATCAAGAAGGGAAAAAATGCAGGCTGAAAATTGCAGGGGTTAATAAAGATGATTTGCTAGAGAATTTCACGGATTTGTTAAGTCTTCCTTTTGTTAATAGTAATGTCGAATTTTTAGGTAGAATCCCCCATACTGAATCATTAGATATGATTGCATCTTGTGATTTTAGTGTCATTATTCGAGAAAATATATTGTTGAATAAAGCTGGGTTTCCTACTAAGCTAAGCGAAAGTTTTGGATGTGGAACTCCAGTTATAGCAACTCCATCAGGTGATGTAGGAAAGTATATCAACAATGAGTTTAATGGCTTCTTAACGACTGACTTCACTTATGCATCCCTTAAAGAGTTGACAAGACAAGTAATAGATATTGAGGAAAATGTGATATTTACTATGCACGATAAAACGATGCAGGAAAACCCTTTGAAGTATCAAAACTATACTGATAGTATACTTCAGTTAGTCGAGTAGTCGAAGTCTCTTTTTAGTAATGCCGTTCTCGATTTTTTATGTAAAATGAGTATTTAAAGGGAGAAGAAATGATTTGAAATGATAATTTACTACACGGTTCTTGCAATTTTAGTTTATTTAGTAGTACTGCAACGGCTAAGAGTACCTATAAGTCAAAGACAGTATATTATAATCTCATCGATCTTACTTTTTTCAGTTGTAGCATTTAGGGATGTATCCGTTGGTTCTGATACAGCTACGTATAAACAGTTGTATATGATTTCTGGAGACTATATCCAGGCCTATAGGACGATTATTCCCAGTATAAGTTCTGAATTTTTATTTTTTTTAACGGCAAATGCGATTAAAATTCTTGGCGCTGATTATCGGATTTATTTATTTATAGTTTCATTATTTATAATATCTTCGATTTCTTTATTTTTTAAAAGGTATTCTTATTCGCCATTTATTAGTTATTGGTTATATATCACTTTAGGCCTTCTCGGACTTTCTATGTCAGGTCTTAGACAGATA
>NZ_JBHOFD010000055.1:0-36455 GCF_046543445.1 Paenibacillus nanchangensis | reverse complement strand
AACCTCGGTATCGCATTCGGTGGTAATCCGCTGCGGGTCTGTCGCTGGGAGGATTCGTTCCAGGTAGTTCAACGACAACAGCGGCAGTCCAAGACATGGTTTATCAAGTTTTGGTTCGCCGCTGCTTTTATTAACTCAACTTTTGCAGCCTGAGATCGGGCAGCGAAGGCTAGATCGGCAGATACGCCTTGAAATAACTGGGTTAACCGAGATCCAATGATTTGAAGGAAATCCCGGTTTTGAGGTGCCGCAAAAATAAAGAAACGCTTAGCTCCCGTTCCCCATTACCTCCGCTCTCAAGCCGGCCAGCCGCGAACCACGCGGTTTCTCCCCTGTTTTTTGGCCTGATACAGTGCGGTATCGCTGAGCTTGTACAGCATATTCAGGGAAGTGTCCGGCGCGGCGTTCACCGTGATAACACCGATGCTGACGCTCTGCGGCCGCTTCTCTCCGTCCGCCGGATTGGAGACGGCCAAACGGACCGCCTCGGCCACCCGGTCGGAGTCGGCCGCGTCCGCACCCGTCAGCAGAATGGCGAATTCCTCGCCGCCAAACCGGCCGAACAAATCCTGATCGCGCAGCGTTCCGTTGACCGTATCCGCGAAGCTGCGCAGCATCCGGTCCCCTGCATCATGTCCAAACGTGTCGTTCACCCGCTTAAAATGGTCGATATCCAGCAGCAGAAACGATACCGGCTCACGCCGCCGCGCCGCTGCATCAAGCCGCTGCTGCGCCCGGATCAGGAACGACCGCCGGTTCAATATACCTGTCAGCTCGTCGAACGTAGCTACCCGCTCCAGCTCCACATAGGACTGCTCCCGGGACAGCAGGATAAATCCCGCCGTCCCGATAATCATCATGGCGTACATTCCGAAATAAAACAGCTCCTGGGACGGCTCGGGCGTAAAAACGGTGAGCGTCCGCCCGGCATAAGCGGCGGCGGCCCGGAGCAGCATGGCGGCGGACGCAAATCCGAACCAACCGCCAAGCAGCAGCTGCAGCGGGGACGCTGTGCGCTTGCAGATCATGCGGACGGCCGGATAACCGATGAAGACGGCCGCTACAACCGAAGTCAACACAATGCGCGGCTGTTCCGCCGGCGTGCTTACATACAGCGCCAAATACCCGGCGACGCCAAATGCCGATATCGCGGCATACAGGCGGACCGTGCCCATGGTGAACAAGCCCAGGACGGACAGGAGCGCAAATACCTCCATCCAGCCTCCAAACAAAATCAAGGCATTGCTTGCCGGAACAGCAAACGGTCCCGGAAGCTTGTCCCGCAGCAGTACGAGCAGCCAGCTGAGCCCCTGCAGCGATTTGGCCGCAATAAACAGCTTGGTCGCTCTGTCCTTGGGAAAGCGAAACAGGTAAGCCACCAACGCTGCCGCGATTAACAGATTGCCCGCAACCAGCGACACCAACAATGTATGAATCTCCAGAAGCTTATCCATTTCGCATCAGGGGCATCTTCCCGCCGCCATTCCCTTCAAAAAAATAATCATATAAAACAGCTGCGGCCCATGGCCAGGTGTCACCTTGCCGCGTTCCGGAACCGCAGAGAGCAGATTTGATGAACTAGCCGCGAACCTTCCCCGGCAGTGTGTCTCTCCTTCTATTTTATATCAAAAGATGTTGGCAGTGTCAGCATTATTCTATTGTAAAAACCATAATCGGCAAATTTTGGAGGGGATTGTCTAAGAAAAAACGCATTTCCTCCCATACAAGAGGAAATGCGTTATAAAAGGACGGGCAGCAGGCCCTATTTCAGCGCGCGGCCCCGCAGATGTTCAGCAAGCGCATAACCCGTCTTCCAGATATCGCCGGCTCCCATCGTAATGACGAGATCGCCGGAGGCAACCCGGTCCTTCAGGTCAGCCAGCACATCGTCTTTGGACGGCAAATAACGCGCGCCGGGATTGCTGTTCTGTACAATCAGCTCAACCAGCTTGGCGGATGTCACGCCTTCGATCTGCTGTTCGCCGGCCGGAGAATAGATGTCGGTAATGATTACCTCATCCGCTTCGCCAAACGCCCGGCTGAACGCATCCAGCAGGAAAAACGTGCGGGTATACCGCTGCGGCTGGAACACCGCAATAATCCGTTTGCCCGTCGCCTTCGCAGCGCTGATCGTCGCCTGAATTTCGGTCGGATGGTGCGCGTAATCGTCGATTACAAGAATGCCGTCCGTCTCGCCGAGCACCTGGAACCGGCGTTTGGCCCCATGGAACTTCACGATGGAGGCAGCGATCGCTTCAAACGGCAGACCTGCCCGCAGACACGCGATCACGGTCGCCATCGCATTGTATACGTTATGCCGCCCCGGCACGGACAACGCAATTGTGCCGAGCGGTTCGCCCCGGCGGTTCATCGTAAACGACACCTGGCGGTCGCCAAGCACAATATTGGTTGCCGTATACTCCGCCGTCTTCGACTCAATCCCGAAGGTCACCACGCTGCTCTTCACACGAGGAAGCAGCGAGGCGATATTGTCGTCGTCCGCGGAGACGATTGCCGCACCGTCCTCGCGCACCTGGTTCATATACTGCACGTAAGCTTCCTTCAGCCGGTTGAAATCGCCGCCGTAATTCTCCAGGTGGTCTGCTTCAATATTCGTAACGATCGCCAGCCAGGGATGGTACTGGAGGAACGAGCCGTCGCTTTCGTCAGCTTCCGCCACCACCACGTCGCCTTTGCCCGCTTTGGCGTTTGTACCTACATTCATGATCTCTCCGCCGATAATATACGTCGGATCAGCGCCGCAGTCTTCCATCACAAGCGCGATCATGGACGAGGTCGTCGTTTTGCCGTGGGCTCCCGCCACGGCCACGCCCTTACGCTCATTCAGCAGACGCGCAAGCATCTGCGAACGGTGCAGAATCGGAATGTTCAGCCGTTCCGCCTCAACGCGTTCCACATTGTCTTTGGACAGCGCCGTCGAATACACGACGAGATCGGCTCCTTTTACCTGCTCCGCCGTATGTCCGATATAAACCTTTGCGCCTTTGGCGATCAGCTTCTCCGTTAATTCCTGCGCCGCCACATCCGAACCCGTGACGGTATATCCCATCTCCAGCATGACCCGGGCAATTGCGCTCATCCCGTATCCGCCGATGCCTATAAAATGAACTCGTTCGGTCGTATCCAACAGTCAGTCACCAGCCTTTTTCAGAATCGGGTTGCATCAAAAGCGCCGCCCGCACATCGGCAATCAAATACAGCGTGCCGGACACGACCGCCAAGTCTTCCTCTTCCGTCACCGATTTCAGAAGCTGCAGCGCTTTGCCCCAATCTTGTTCCACTTTGATTTGCAGATCCGGTTTGGCATAGCTCCCGCGCAGTTTCTCCACAATCCCTAATAGGTCTCCGGCATTCATCTTACGGCGAAAATCCGGTTCGGTCAGGATAAGCGTATCCACTATAGGAAGTATATGCTTCAAATACGGCTCATGATGCTTATTTTCCAGCATGCCCATCATTAAATTCAGTTTGCGGTATTTATAGTACTGCGGGAGGCTTTTTGCAAGCGTCTCCGCGCCCTCCGGATTGTGCGCGCCGTCCAGCACGACCGCCGGCGACACGCCTACCCGCTCCAGCCGTCCCGCCCAAAACGCTTTGCTGAAGCCGCGGAGCAGATCCTCGTCATCCAGCTGAAACGCCATGTACTGGCGAAGGACCTCCAGCGCCATCATAGCGCCGGCGGCATTGGCGCATTGGTGTTCCCCGTTCATCGAAATGCCGACTTCCAGCTCGCGGAACGGGCCTTGGAACAGGAACCGCTGATCTCCGTTTTCTTTGCCGGTAATCGTGTAAGAGAACGTCTCGCCGGCGAGATACAGCGTGGATTTGCAAGTCTCGGCCCGCGACCGCAGCGCCGCGACCGCCTCCGGCTGGGAGACAAGCGAGACGGCGGGAACGCCGGGTTTGATAATGCCTGCTTTTTCCGTGGCAATCTGCTCCAGGGTGTCGCCAAGCACATCGGTATGATCGTAGCCGACATTGGTAATAAGCGACAAAATCGGCGTCACGATATTGGTTACATCCAGCCTTCCCCCCAGCCCGGTCTCCCATACGACCACATCGGGGTAACAAACCTCGGCGTAATAAAGGATGGCCAGCGCCGTCGAAACTTCGAACATCGTTGGCGAGCCAAGCTCGGTCAAGGCGATTTCCGCCACAAGCGGATGCAGCCGGTTGGCGAGCCGGAGCAGCACTTCCTCCGGAATATCTTCGCCGTTATATTGGAACCGGTTGGTGAATTTCGTGATATAAGGCGAGGTGAAGGTGCCGACCGAATACCCGCATTCCCGGAGCACACTTGTCAGGAACGCGCAGGTTGAACCTTTACCGTTCGTACCCGCCACATGGATGAACTTGAGGCGCCGCTCGGGATGCCCGAGCTTGTCTACCAGCGCTTCGATCCGGTCCAGGCCCGGGCGGATCCCAAACGGAAGGAGACCGTTGATCCAGTCAACGGCTTCCGCGTATGTGTGTAAAGGGGCGGTTGGCCCGGCCCCGTTCCATTCGTTCATAGACGTTTATCCTTTCAGTTCCGCGATGCGTGCCAGCACTTTTTCCCGTTTGGCGGAATAATCCGCCTGCTTGGCCCGCTCCTCTTCGATGACTTTGGCCGGAGCCTTGGCAATGAAACCCGGATTGCCGAGCTTTTTGTCGACACGCTCAACTTCGGCGCTCAGCGTCTGCGCTTCTTTTTCAAGCCGGGCGATTTCCTGGGCTATATCGATCAGTCCGGCCAGCGGCAGGAACAGCTCCGCGCCGGTCACTACGGCCGACATCGCCTTCTCCGGCATTTCCGGCTCAAGGCCGGCGGCGAAGGAGGACGTGTTGCAGAAGCGGCTGATGTAGCTCTCATTGCGCTCGACAATCGCAAGCGATTCCCCGCTGCCCGCTTTTACAATCAGCTCTACCTTCCGGCTCATTGGCGCGCCTACCTCAGCGCGGATATTCCGCACGGCACGGATCATATCCATCAGCAGCGTCATCTCGGCCACCGCTTCCGGATTCTCCAGCGCCGGATCGTATTCCGGCCAGGCTGCCAGCGTAATCGTCTCGCCATCATGCGGCAGATGCTGCCAAATCTCCTCCGAGATAAAAGGCATAAACGGATGGATCAGGCGCAGCGTCCGGTCCAGCACGTAAGCGAGCACGGATTGGGTTTTGCGTTTGGCCGCGGCGTCTTCGCCGTACAAAGTCAGTTTGGAGAACTCGATGTACCAGTCGCACAGATCGTCCCAAATGAAGTTGTACAGCTGCCGTCCGGTTTCCCCGAACTCATACGCATCTATTAGACGCGTGATCTCCCGGGAAGTTTCGTTCAGCCGGTGCAGGATCCAGCGGTCGGCCGTGCTGAGCTCGCCGGTGATGTCGATGGATTCGTATGTTACACCCTCCAGGTTCATCAGCGCAAAACGCGACGCGTTCCAGATCTTGTTCGCAAAATTCCGCGCCTGCTCCACGCGCTCCCAGCGGAAACGCAGGTCCTGCCCCGCCGTGCTGCCGGTAGACAGCATATAGCGCATCGCATCCGCGCCGTACTTTTCGATGACCTCAAGCGGATCGACGCCGTTGCCAAGCGATTTGGACATTTTTTGTCCGTTCGCATCGCGGACCAAGCCGTGAATAAGCGCGTCATTAAACGGAATTCCGCCGGTGAATTCAATGCCGATAAAGATCATTCTTGACACCCAGAATGGGATGATGTCAAACCCGGTAACCAGAACGCTGTTCGGATAATACCGCTCCAAATCGGCGGTCTGCTCCGGCCAGCCCATTGTCGAGAACGGCCACAGCCCCGAGCTGAACCAGGTATCCAGCACGTCTTCGTCCTGCGTCAAATCTTCCAGGCCGCTGATCCGCTTGGCTTCTTCCAGATCGCGGGCGACAACCATTTCGCCGGTGGACTCGGAATACCAGGCTGGAATCCGGTGGCCCCACCACAGCTGGCGGGAGATACACCAGTCGCGGATGTTTTCGATCCAGTGCAGGTAGATTTTTTCAAAACGGTCCGGCACAAACCGGACGCCTTCGCCCGATTTCTGGGCCTTAATGGCGGCTTCAGCCAGCGGTTTCATCTTTACGAACCACTGTGTGGACAGGTAAGGCTCGATAACGGCGCCGGAACGCTCGCTGTGTCCAACCTGATACACATGGTCTTCTACCGCAATCAGCACCCCTTGTTCCTTGAGGTCCTCGGTGATCCGCTTGCGGCATTCGCTGCGGTCCAAGCCTTGGTACGGTCCCGCCTGCTCGTTCATCGTTCCGCTTTCGTCCATCACCGTAATCTGCGCCAGGTCATGCCGCTGGCCAACTTCAAAGTCGTTGGGATCATGCGCAGGCGTAATCTTGACAGCGCCGCTGCCGAATTCCTTATCCACATACTCGTCGGCGATAACGGGAATCTCGCGGCCGATCACCGGCAGCACCAGCGTTTTGCCGATCATATCCTTATAGCGTTCATCTTCCGGATGCACCGCCACCGCCGTATCGCCAAGCATCGTCTCCGGCCGTGTCGTGGCGACGGTGATGAAGCCGCTGCCGTCTTTTAGCGGATAACGCAGATGGTACAGGTGGCCGTTTACTTCCTTGTACTCCACCTCGATGTCGGACAGCGCCGTACGTGCGGCCGGGTCCCAGTTGATGATGCGTTTGCCCCGGTAAATCAAGCCTTTCTCATACAGCTTAACAAACACCTCGCGAACCGCTTGGGACAGGCCATTATCCAGCGTAAAGCGTTCGCGGGAATAATCAAGCGACAGGCCTATTTTGCCCCACTGCTCGCGGATCGTGCCCGCATACTGCTCTTTCCATTCCCACACCTTCTCCAGGAATTTCTCCCGTCCGAGATCGTAGCGGGACACGCCTTGCTCGCGCAGCTTCTGCTCTACTTTGGTCTGCGTCGCGATCCCCGCATGGTCCATGCCCGGCAGCCAAAGCGCGTCATACCCCTGCATCCGCTTGGTCCGCGTCAAAATATCCTGCAGCGTCAAATCCAGCGCGTGGCCGATATGCAGCATTCCCGTTACGTTGGGAGGCGGAATCACGATGCTGAACGGCTTCGCGTCCGGCCGCTGTCCCGCTTTAAAAAATTCCTTTTCGACCCAATAAGCGTACCATTTATTCTCCGCCGCTTTCGGATCGTACGTTGTCGGCATGCCCGCCCCGCCTGATGCGGTGTCTTCGGCGGTCTGCCCGATCGAATTGTCGTGTGCTTCCGTCATAACCTTGGCCTCCATGTACGTGATTTTGTAATTTGCGGTAAAAACAAAAAAGACCTCCGTCCTCAAAGGACGAAAGGTCATTCTTTCGCGGTACCACCTTTGTTTCGCACAGCACAAACGGGTTAATCCCGCCAATGGCCGTCCGGTGCTTCCGGAGGCTGGTGCCAAGTGCGACACTCATGCAGATAACGGCTGCGATCCGGCCTGTTCTGCCCGTCCCTGTCCGCAGGATGAACCCGCGCCGTGGCACGTATCAAACAAGCGACTCCCGGGCGACTTCGACCGGCGCTTCCTGCGGAATCTTCCAGCTGATCCGTTCCGCTCTCTGTAAGGGCTAACCGTCTACTCTTCCCGTTCCCAGTCTTTGCTGGAATATTGCTGATACCATAATACCTTTTTCGCCTCACGGTAGTCAACCAAGAAGCCGGGAAAAGGGCGGACGGTGTCGTTTTTGCACGCTGGCAAGCTGTTTTCCCCTTTCGTTCAAGGCTTGGATGAAGCCTTTCAGGCATAACGAGGCTTTGGAAAGCTGCAAGACTTTCAGAGGATCTGACTAAAACGCTGTAAAATTTGGAACGCTCTTAAATACGAATGACATCTCATTTCAGTGCGGGGAGGGTTATGATCCATGTCGCTCATCCTATCTTATATTCCGGACTGGGGCGTGTTCGGGCAGGCTTTCCTTGCATTTCTGATCCCTGTCGCAGCCTGCAGCATGTACAAAAGGATGTACACCTTCGTAGGTCAGAGAAAAAACCGGGACAGCGGCAGCACCTCCAAAACAGAGCAATCGAAACAACGTCCGCCTCGGCCTTTTAGCGGCAATTATAACGACGATTTGCGCACCATCCGGGAAGTAATCGGCGAAAGCGATGATTTCCACTGCCGGGAATTCGTGATGCAGCGGCTGAATGCGAATGCTTCCCTGTTTTATATTGACGGTATGCAGAATGACCGGATGCTGAACCTGAAGATCATGGAATTTCTTATGTTTGAAGCCACCGCCGAAAATCTGGACTCCAAGGAAAAAGCCGGTCCAGCCCTCCCTTTCAGAAACTTAAAGGAAGCTCAGAATCTGGACGATTTTAACCGGTCAGTGCTGTTTGGCCATGCCGGTCTGCTGGTCGAAGGACTCGCGGGCGGTCTGCTGATCGAACTGCCGAGCGGGCAAAGCCGCTCGATCACGGAGCCCGTCTCCGAAGCGCTGCTGCGCGGCCCGCGCCTAGGCTTCTCCGAGGTACTGAGCGAAAACACTTCATTGCTTCGCCGCCAGGGTTTCTGCGATCAGATGGTGATCAAAAGCTACCGTGTCGGCTCCGAATTACAGAAAGACCTGGCGCTTGCGTATATGAAAGACATCGTGAATCCGGACCTGCTGAAGGAAGTGGAGGAGCGGATCAGCCAGATGGATATGGATTTTATGGCCGACTCAGGTTATGTGGAGCAGCTGATTGAAGACAACTACTTAAGCCCCTTTCAGCAGGTACAAAATACCGAACGTCCCGACCGGGTCATCAATGCCATGATGGAAGGGCGGATCGGCATTTTGCTGGACGGATCGCCGTTTGCTTTGATCGTCCCGGCTACCTTCAGTATGCTGCTGCAGTCGCCGGAAGATTACTATGAACGCTGGCTGCCAAGCTCCCTGCTGCGGACGCTGCGCTTTGCCGCCGCCTTTCTGGCGCTGATGGCTCCATCGCTCTACATTTCATTTATCTCGTTTCACCCGGGCCTCATCCCGACTGAGCTGGCCCTGTCGATTATCGAAACACGGCAGGGGGTTCCGTTTCCGCCGCTGATCGAAGTCCTGATCCTGGAGGTATCCATCGAGGTATTGCGGGAGGCCGGGATCCGGCTCCCCAAACCGATCGGTCCGGCGATGGGCATCGTCGGCGGTCTGATCATCGGGGACGCAGCCGTTCAAGCGGGCATCGTCAGCCCGTTCCTCGTGATTGTGATCGCCGTTACGGCGATATCCTCCTTTTCGATTCCAACCTATAGCGCGGGAATCACGCTCCGGCTGCTGCGTTTTGTCGGAATGCTGTTTGCGGCGTTTCTCGGCATGTTTGGCACCATTTTGTTTTTCCTGCTGCTGTGCAGCCATTTGACCAAACTCAAGAGCTTCGGCGTCCCATATCTGACCCCGGTATCGCCGTTTCGGATACGGGACTGGAAGGACCTTTTTGTCCGAGCCCCTCTTTCCTTGATGAAGCGGAGACCGCTTATGCTGAAGACGCAGAACACCAAACGGAAACGGTAACGCAGTTCCGAAAGGAGGGTCCACCTTGTTCACTCGTACCGATGACAAAATCACGGCTTCCCAAGCCGCCGTATTCCTTACAAATACCATTCTCGGCGCCGGTGTGCTGACCATGCCGCGCAGCGTGACGCAGGCGGTGAAAACACCGGATTCCTGGCTTACCATTCTGCTGGGCGGAGGGGTCATTATGCTGGTCGTCCTGCTGATGGTCAAGCTATGCCAGCAGTTCCCCGGGCAGACGATTTTCCAGTTCTCCGGCAAAATCATCGGGAACATCCCAGGCAAGCTGATTTGCCTGCCGCTGGTCCTTTACTTCATCGTTATCGCAGGTTTCGAAATCCGCTCGGTAGCCGAGGTCACGCTGTATTTTCTGCTGGAACGGACACCGGTCTGGGCTGTTGTGCTGCCTTTTATCTGGGCGGGAGCCTATCTTGTCTGGGGCGGCATCAACTCGATTGCCCGCGTATTTCAGATTGTCCTCCCGATTTCCCTTCTGGTACTGCTTGTTTCCTTTGGAGTTAGTCTGCGGCTGTTCAACATCGACAATCTGCGTCCAGTGCTGGGCCAAGGGCTCCCTCCAGTGCTTCGCGGCATGAAATCCTCGATTCTGGTCTATTCGGGATGTGAGGTCGTTCTGGTCACAACCGCTTTCCTGCAGCATCCCCAAAGGGCGGTCAAGACGATGCTGGGCGGCATCGCCATTCCGATCACCTTGTATCTGATGACCGTCCTATTCGTGGTCGGCGGGCTTTCTATCGATTCCGTAATCACCAGCACCTGGCCGACCATCGATCTGGTGCGGAGCTTTGAAATCACCGGATTTTTTGTAGAACGGCTGGAATTCCCGCTGATGGTGATCTGGCTAATGCAGATGTTCTGCAATTTCAGCAGCTTTTTTTTCCAAGCCTCGCTTGGCCTCTCCCAGATCTTCGGGTTCTCCTTCCAGAAGGCCGTCTTGGGTCTGGTTCCGTTTATTTTTTTAGCGACGATGATTCCTAAAAGCATCCAGGATCTGTTTGCACTCGGCGATGCGATCGGAATGATGTCCATCTGGCTGTTTCTGCTGCTGCCGGTGCCGCTTCTTGTCATTTGGCTGATCCGCACAAAGGGGTTGAAACGGCATGTATAAAGGAATGAAGTCCCTTTTCGTACTGCTGCTTCCGTTTGTCTTGACAGGCTGCTGGAGCAACATTGAGATTGAAGATATGGCACTGTACACGGGACTCGCGCTGGACAGCGGCCAACCGGCGCCCACGGAGAAAGAATTTGAAGCTAAGGGGGCGGCCTATCCCAAACAAAACAGAGTTATGGCAACCGTGCAGATTGTGCCGATTCGAAGCATGGGCTCCAAAAACAAAAAAGAGCCGCAAACGGACGCTCCCCGGGCCTATCAAAACGTATCCGGAAGCGGAGATTCTATACTGGAGATATTCCGGCAATTCTCCATCCGTCTGGACCGGCCGATCATCGGGCACCATCTGAAGGTCATTGTTATATCCGCCGATCTGCTGAAAAAGCAAACGATCGAGCAGATGTCCGATTTTGTTTTGCGCGACAACGATATCCGTCCCAGCACCATGGTTTTTGTCAGTGAGGGCAAAGCAAGCGAAGTGCTGTCTTCAAGCAGGGCGAACGAAGTTCCTTCCTTCCATATCTCAAAGATGGTGCATAACCAGTCCAGGACCAGCAAGGTCCTCGATCCGGTAACGTTGTCCAACCTGGATGCCAATAATCATGCGAAAAGGAGTTTTGTACTGCAAAATATCATAACAGGCAGCCAGGAGATGGAATTTGACGGAGCAGGGGTAATCAAGGGGTCTACCGGCCACTGGGTTGGCAAGCTGAATCAAGAGGATGCCGAATGCCTGTCCTGGCTGAGAAATGAAGGGCAAAGCGGCATGATCAAAAGCTACAATAAGGACAACGAACCGCTGGCTTATGAAATGAAGTCCTTCAAAAGCAAAATCACCCCCCGGGTGGAGGGCGAACACATCTCGTTCGAAGTCAAAATTGCCACAGAAGGACGGTACAGCGAAACCTGGAGCACCAGCGGCACGCCCACCTCGCAGGCGTATGCAAAGAAAGCCGGCGCGATTTTTGAAAAAAAGCTGTCGGCTATGATGCAATCGCTAATGCATAAGCTGCAGTCGGAGTATAAGGCCGATGTCGCCGGCTTCGGCGACCAACTGGCGATGGAGAAGCCGGCGGTATGGAACAAAGTAAAGGACAACTGGGACGAGATGTTCAGCCGCTCGGAGGTCAAATTCACCTACGATCTGAAAATTACGGATTTTGGTTCCTTTACGGAAAAATAAGGGGGCGTTTCCCCCTCGGCCGATAAGCTGCAGATCTGCCGCATAAGAACCGGCCAGTCCGCGGAATCCATCCGCCTGCACACATCAGCCAGCGGAGCTGCCTGCCAGCCGCCGCACAGGAATCTCCGTCTGCCGCATGGAGGCCGGAGGCTCCAGACCAAGGCAGCGGCACATCAGGCCGGCCATCCCCAGCTGAGCCAGCGGCTGCTCTTCCCCGGCTTCCAGCTCCAGTCCGGCCAGATACAGCGGAACGATCCGTTCCTCGCGTGTCGTTCCGCCGTGCATGCCGTTTGCGTTCATGCCGTGATCAGCGGTGACGATGACTCGGTAGCCTGCTTCGAGCCAGCCGGGAAGCAGCATGGCCAGAAGTGTATCCGCAGTTTTCGCCGCCCCTTCGTATTCTTTTCCATTACCGCCGTAGCGGTGTCCCGCATCATCAATGTTCATGGAATGGATATAGAGAAAATCAGGAGCGTAAGTACGGCGCAAATGCTCGGCGTCCGCAAACAGATGGCTGTCCGGGTAATGGTCCTCGAAATAAAACATGCCGTGCTGGATCGGCTTGGCCGGATCATGCTGATGCCGGTCCGCCGCCGGATCAAACGGAGCGCCGTTATACAGCTCGCTCACCCAGTGATAAGCGGCTGCCGCCGTAGTCAATCCTGCTTCAGCGGCCAGCTGAAAAACGCTGGTCTCCCGGCTCAGCCGGACCACTGAATTGGCGGTGATCCCGTTCCGGTAAGCAGGCGTGCCCGTCAGCAGCACCTCGTACAGCGGACGCGAGTTGCTGGGCAGCTCGGACTTTACCTCGCAGCAGACCATCACTTCGTGCTCCGTCAGGTGCTCCAGATATCCCATACAGCGGCGGGCGGTATCATAATTCAATCCGTCCAGCACCACAACAATCAGCTTGCTGTTCACTTGCACGGTTATTGCCTCCTCTCTCCTATTCGGCAGCCAATCATGGCGTTAATGGAACCAACTCACATACATTTAATCAGTTGGCGGCAACGCAGACGTTTGGCTGAACCAGTCATTTGTCTAATCAAATCATTTAGCTCATCCAGTCATTTGGCAACCATCCAGTGCAGATGCCCTAATGATGGTTGGTTGTCCCATTCCACAGGCATAGCGATATTGCTGACTACCGTATGTATCCGGTGCAGCGGAGCAATTTGGGCAAACGCCTCACGGCCGATCTTTGAATCGTCGGCCAGTACAATCGACTGGTCGGCGGATTCGATCATAAGCGCGGACATTTCCGTCTCGCGCACATCGTAATCGCTGAGCCCGCGCCGGTCCGTTATGCCGCCGACCGAAATAAACGCTTTGTCGACCCGGAATTTCGACAGGGCGGATTCGCTCAGCGGACCGGTCAGTGATTGCTGCCGGGGGTTAAGATCGCCGCCGATGACGATAATGCTGCCGTCCAACCGGCCGCTGTTTACCGACTCCATCAGGTGATAAGCGGCCGCGATGGAGTGCGTCAAAATCGTCAGCCGCTCCCTGCCTGCAATCGCTTTGGCCAGTTCAAGCGCGGTAGTCCCGACATCAATCGCAATGGTGTCGCCCGATTCAATCAGCTCCGCCGCACGCCTGCCGATCCGCTGCTTCTCCCCCGTTTTGGTGTTCTGGCGCTGGAGATACGGCGGTTCATACATCCCGCCGCCAGCCGGAATCGCACCTCCGTAGACGCGTTTAACCCGCCCTGCCTTCTCCAGCAAAATCAAATCCCGCCGCACCGTCTCCTCGGAAACGGAAAGCCGTTCCGACAGCTGGGCCACCCGGACCTGGCCTTCGCCCCGCAGCCGGTCGAGGATGACGCGTTTGCGCTCTTCGGAAGAAATCGACACGGCTACGCTCCCTCCCGCTGCAGCTCCAGCAGCTGGGAAGGGGACAGTCCCAGCCGGACGGTTTCCCCTTCGCGCAGCGGCAGGAATTTGCCGTTAAGCTCGTCTACGGTCAATTGGGTGTCCCGCGCTTCCACTGTATAGCGGACGATGCTGCCAAGCAGCGAAGACGCGCGGACGACGGCCTCGACCTCCACCTCGTCCCCGGCAGACACCACGCCGCCGCGGAGAACGGAGATCGATTCCGGACGAACGGCAAAGCTGTCGCCGGCGGCTTGCCCGCCGAACAGCCGCAAAGTCTCCGCCCGGGACAGCACGTTGTAATGCCCCATGAACCGGGCGACAAACTCGGTCCGCGGCGAGGCGTAGACGGAATCCGGCGTCCCTTCCTGCACGATCCGGCCTTTGTTCATCACGCACACCCGGTCGGACATCGACAGCGCTTCTTCCTGGTCATGTGTTACGAACAGCGTTGTCATCCGGTATTTTTGCTGAATGCTGCGGATTTCCGCGCGCAGGCTCTTGCGGATTTTGGCGTCGAGCGCGCTGAGCGGCTCGTCAAGCAGCAGCAGCTTGGGCTGGACTGCAAGCGAACGGGCAAGCGCCACCCGCTGCTGCTGGCCGCCCGACAGCTCCTGCGGGTATGCGTTTCTTTTTTCCTCCATATCGATTACGGCAAGCAGCTCACTGGCCCTTCTTCGGCGCTCCGCCTTGTCCGCCCCGCGCATTTTCAGCCCATATTCGATGTTCTGCTGCACGGTTAGATTCGGAAACAGCGCATACGATTGGAACACCATGCCGATCTCCCGGCTGCGCGGAGGAAGCTTGACAATGCTCCGCTCATCCAGCCGGATGTCGCCTTCATCTATATCCGTCAGGCCGGCGATGCAGCGCAGCAGGGTGCTTTTGCCGCAGCCCGACGGGCCAAGCAGCGTAACCAGCTCTCCCGGCTGAACGGTTAGACCGATGCTTTCCAGCACGGGCGTGTTGCCGTACATTTTGCCGATGTTGTGCAGTTCCAAATGTCCTTTCATTGATGAATCCCTCCGCTGCCCCGTTTCCCCAGCTTCATCAGCCCGATGGACAGCAGGAGAATCAGGATAAAATAGGAAATGGCAATCGCGCTGGCGGAGTGGCCGTTTTCGCTCATTCTCCGGTACAGATAGATTTGAACCGTCTGGATATGCCCGCCCACCAGCAGATTGGTCAGCACGAACTCCCCAAACAGCACCGAAAAGGACAGCAGGGTGGATACCAGCACGCCCGGCCAGATATTAGGAAAAATAACGGTCCGGAACGCCGTCCAAGGTTTTGCCCCCAGCAGTTCCGCCGCATTCAGCAGCTCCGGCGCCGACACGGTCAGCAGGCTGTTGCGGATGCCCTGGTACATGAACGGCAAAATCACGATAAAATAAGCGCCAATCAGCAAATAAGCTGTGCCAGAGATCGCAAGCGGCCCCGAGCTGTATGTGCGGATCAGGCCGACCGCGGCCACCACGCCCGGAACGGCGTAAGGCAGAACGACCACGCTTTTCATAAACACTTCCGCCCGGGGAAAATACACCGTAATCACGAAAACCGCCGGCAGCATCACGGCCAGCGACAAGGCCACGCTGACCGCGCACAGCGAAAAGGAGGTCCACAGCGCTTCCCACAGCGCCAGATCGCTGAACACCTGCCGGAACCACTCCAGCGTCCACTGCTTTGGAAGCAGCGTGTCCGTCCACTCCCCGGCTACAGCGTAAAGCCCGGTCGCCGCCAGCGGCAGCAGAAGATAAATCATAAGCGCGGCCATCATGACGCGGCTGATCCAGCCGCTCCTGCGCATCGTCATCGACTAGCCCTCCCCTCTCAGTTCAGCCAGCGCGTTCACCCGGCGTTTGCGCTTCGCGGCAGGCCGCGGCGCAGCGGGGCCGTAACGTTCCGACCGGCGCGCCATCCGGTGATTCAAAAAGACGGCGAGCAGCGTCGTTAACCCGAGAATCACCGCAAGCGCACTGCCCAGCTCCGGCTGGGTCACGACATCGCCGGCAACCAGCGAACCGATCCGCGTGGCTAGCAGGTTGTAGTTGCCGCCGACCAGCGCGTAAGCCGTGGCGTAAGCGCCCATGGAGTTCGCGAACAGGATGCCAAGCGTGCCGAACACGGCCGGGGACAAAATCGGCAGCCCCACCGTGCGCCAAAACTGCCAGCCGTTTGCGCCCAGCAGCGACGCCGCTTCTTTCCACTGGTCCCGCACGCCGTACAGCGCCGGATACAGCAGCAGCAGAGCCAGCGGCACCTGAAAATACACATAAACCAGCACCAGTCCGCCCCAGCTGTACAAATTAAAATCCCCCAGCAGATCCAGTCCCCATTGTCTGCCGAGAATGGTGAACATCCCGTTGCTTCCGAGCAAAATGATATAGGCAAAGGCAAGCGGAACCCCCGCAAAGTTGGAGGTCATATTTGAAATCATCAGCAGCTTGTCCCGGGTGCGGGGTGAAAATCTGGTGATCGCATACGCCGCCCCAAGCCCGATCAGGATCGCGGCCAGACTGGAGAGGACTGAAATGAGCACGCTGTTTTTCAGCGCCTGCATGTAATAAGCGCTAGTCAGAAGCGTCTTGTACTGCACCAGTGTAAAAAAAGCATCTCCGCTCCGGAAGCTTGCCGTCACCATGGACAGCACCGGCGCAATCTGAAATGCCGCCACCATCAGGACAAGCGGGAGCAGCCCCAGCAGCGCCGTGCGGGTTCTTCGTTTCATGCGTCACCGTTCCTTTCTTGAGCAAAAAAAGCGGACAGCGCAGGGCGAAGGCGCTTCAACGGCCTAACGCCATCAGCGCCCTGCGATGCTTCGTCCATTTGGGGAGTTCGCGGGACAAACCCGCCTGATTAGTTCAGGTGGACCAGCACCCGCTCCTGCCACTGCTGAGGCAGCAGCTTGGAGGTCTCTTCCCATTTTTTCTGGTCCTTGACCGGCTTGGCGTTTGCATATTGATCGCCTGCCAGCAGCTTGGCGGCTACATCCTCCGGCAGCTTCACGCTGTCGCGGATCGGCCGGGCATAACCTTTTGCCAGATTGATTTGTCCTTCGTCACTCAAAATGTAATGGCGGGCCAGCTTGGCCGCGTTGGGGTGCGGCGCCCATTTGTTGATGATCGTGGCATACCCGCTGACCACACTGCCCTCCTGCGGAATCGCTACCTCAAACCGGTCTTTGCCGACTTGGTCCCGGTAATTTAGCGCATTGAAGTCCCACAGCAGCGCAACCTCCACTTCGCCTTTTTCAATATTGGCAACCGAAGCGTCCGCGCTCGAAATGCGGCCCTGCTTGGCCAGCTCTTCAAAAAACGCCAGGCCCGGCTCCAGGTTTGACTCGTCCCCGCCAAACGCAATTGCCGCAGCCAACACCGCCATCTGCGACTGAGCGGCTTTGGTTACATCACCGACGATAATCGAATAATCGCCCTTTTTGATATCCTCCCAGCTCTTTGGCGGATTCGGCACCTTGTCTTTGTTGGCGAACAGCGCAATCGTTCCCTGGTAACCGACGATCCAGTGTCCTTCCTCATCCTTCGCCCAATCGGGAATCTCCTCCCAGTACTCTGTTTTGTACGGCTGGGTGACTCCCTGCTCTACCGCCACCGGGCCAAACGCAACGCCCACGTCGCCGATGTCGGCGGTCGGTTTGTTTTGTTCCGCTTTGAACTTTGCGATCTCCTCCGCACTCGACATATCGGTATCGGTGTGATCCAGTCCGTATTTTGTCTTCAAATCGCTCCAGGTGTCCTTCCAGTTCGCCCACGTGTCGGGCATGCCGACGCTGACCACGCTGCCTTCCGTTTTGGCCGCCGCCTCAATCTGCGTAAGCGTCATCTCTGCCGCTGCCTGTCCGCTGCTGTTCGCCGCGCTGTCCGCGGTACCAGCGTTGCCTCCGCATCCCGACATCAGTGCCGCAAACAAGCTTACCGTCACGCCGATCGTACTCACTTTGCCCCAAGCGATATTCATAATTTCCCTCTCTCCCGATTGTGAATTGATGTGGTTTGTTATCTGGTTGTTGTTGCTTTCCCTATGAATATACCGGCCGAATATTCGGGCAGCGTCAGGTCCAAGCTCTGTTTGTGTAAATCCGGCGCCGGGAAAAGAGGGATTATGTAAAAAGAGGCTGCTAAAGCAGGGCTTGAGTACCAGCCGGCCGGCTGCAGCCGTTTTTGGCGGAAATTCCGTTAACTTATGCTGATCCCGGGGGCGGTAGCCCAGGCATGCAAAAAAGCAGGCCGCTGCCGGCCTGCTTCATGACGCGGAAAGCCGAAGCCCCGCTAATGACAAAATTGCAGATTTGATAGTCAAAGCTATTCCTGGAGCCGGACGGCGCATTTCAGTCATCCGCACCGCCTCAGCCTTTAAGGAATATACAGCACCTGTCCTTCTTCCACGTTCTGGCCGGGGAGCCGGTTATAAAGCGAAAGCTCCCGCGCGCTGAGCTGGTACCGCTCGGCGATGGTGTCCAGCGTCTCTTCCCGCTGCACAATGCACAGCCGTACTTTCCGGAACGGGCTTACGCCTTCGCGCCCCGAAAGGAACCTGCTTTTCCATTCGTTGTCGCTAACCGCTCCAGCAGCTTTGGCGGCGTTGTCCCCCGTCTCTGCCGTGTGACCTGAATCCTCCTGCTCCGGCTGGACCCGGCCTGAATGCAGCAGCGTAGAAAACGTGATGTTTTCTTTTTCGCCGGAAGCCGGCTCTTTTTTGCTGCCGACGGCGATCTTGAGATCCGGCTTCTCCTCGGCGGAAGGCGTGGCCTCCGCTGATTCCTCCGCCCCGAGGGCGGTTTGGAGCGGGAGGCCGGCCGGTTCCGCCAGATCAGCCGGCGGCGCTGACAGACCGGCGGCAGGTGCCGCGGCAGAGACTGCGGCAGAGACATTGGCAGGAACCGCTTCCTCACGGATCTCCTGAGCGGTGTGGAACTCTTCTTCCACAACCTGCGCCTCCGGGTTCCCTTGGATGGAAACGGCCTGCACAGCTGCAGCTTCATCCGCATTGGCTTTCGTGTACTCCGCTTCCCCCGGCTGCGGCGCCTCCGTCTCATGATCGGCTGAGGAAACCTCTCCCGAACGTGCAGCCGCTTCACGGTTCCCGGCAAGGCCCGACAACCGCCCCCAGCCTCCGGTCGGGTCAACGGCTGGCGTTTCGGTGTCCGGCCCCGGCTCCGCCTGAGGGTCTGCCTGCGCAAAGAGGCCGTACGATACAGGCCCTGAACCTGTGACCGGCGGCAGAGCTTCCGGCGTCTCCTCTCCGGGAATCGCCCCGGCTGCATATTCCTCGGCTTCGGCGTGGGAAGCGTACTGTTCGTCCTGTTCCGTCTCTCTTTCTTCCGTCCCTTCTGCGCTGGCCCAACTATGCGTGTACACTTTCTCATCGTCTCCAGGACGACGCCGGCGGCCTTCTTCCGTGGATTCGATATCCGCCGGACCAGCCGTCTGCTCAGCTTCTGCCCCGTACCAGAAGCCCTCCTCCTGCAGCGCCAGTTCCTGCTCCTCGCGTCCGGCGTCCGCCGTCTCTTCCGGGGGCGAATAGGCTACCGTGTATTCCTCCTGCTGCCAGGCAGGGGCCGGCTCCGCTGCGCCTCCGATTCCCCGCAGCGACAGTACACCCGTGATGTTTACGCTGCGCGCGGACAGCAGATCAATGTCGAAGTTCTCAATTTCGACTCCAATGTCTTCAAGCGAGCTGACCCGGGTCAACGGGATGGTGATTTCGACGGGAATCGCATGCTCCAGCCGTTCCGTCCGGTCGTCTTCGCCGCGGTACAGCCCCGTCAGCAGCAGCTGGCCGTACAGCTCGGCGCGGTCCTCCCGCTGATTGACCCGAATGTCCGGAATCAGCTCCACTTCTTCCAGCTCGGCGATTCCGGCGAGCTCTTCCGACAAATAAATGCGCTCATAAATATCGAACCGCAGGCCGTGGGATTGGTCTAACACGGAATATGTCCTCCTTCTTGGCATCGCTCTGACTCTCGAGACAAGCCCGGAGCATTAAGCCCAAATGGAATGCTTACTCCCCTCATGTATATGCGGCCCCAAAAGGACGCATGACAATTTAGGGCGCAGCGCGCCGGGCTTCCGGGCGGTGATGGAGAGCAAGATGCCGGGCTCTT
Source organism: Paenibacillus nanchangensis (assembly GCF_046543445.1). Lineage (NCBI taxonomy): Bacteria > Bacillati > Bacillota > Bacilli > Caryophanales > Paenibacillaceae > Paenibacillus > Paenibacillus nanchangensis. Next base: position 16,650 of record NZ_JBHOFD010000055.1, on the reverse strand, counting down.
GGGAGGTGATGAAGAGCAAGACGGCCGGCAAAAACCATGTGAAGAAGAGGAACGGCGGATCCCGGGACACCGCGATACCGAACATTGAAGGGACCTGCAACGCAAACAGCCGCCCCGAACCGGGACGGCTGCGTGTTTGGCTATAAGATTGGAGACAGCAGCCGGGAAATCGACTCTTTGATCCGGATCCGGCGCGGCCGGCTCCGGTAATCGTCCAGCGTCAACCGGGTGGACACCTTCATATCCTCGCGGTACAGATCGGTCAGCTTGCGGGCGATCTCTCCGTCGTACATGAAGGCGTTCACCTCAAAGTTGAGCCTGAAGCTGCGGACGTCGATGTTCGCGGTGCCGACCGACGCCACGGCATCGTCAATCACCAAGGTTTTGGCATGAATGAAGCCGTTGCGGTAAATATACACATTCGCCCCGAGATTCAGCATTTCGCCGATATGAGACAATGTCGCCCAATAGACAAACATGTGGTCCGGCTTATCAGGGATCATGATGTTGACCTCTATCCCCGACAGACAGGCAACCCGGAGGGCATCCAGCAGGCTGGCATCCGGAATAAAATACGGCGTTTGAATCCAAATCGTGTGCTGGGCGGAGTGAATCATTTTGATATAACCGTATTTGATATGCTCCAGCTCCGAGTCGGGGCCGCTGGTTACGATCTGCATGCCGGTTGAACCGGGAACGCCTTCCTGCGGAAACAAGTCGGGATCGTAAACAATATCATGCCGGTGAGAGGCATGGTTCCAATCCAGAATAAACCGGGCCTGGAGATCGTGAACGGCATCCCCCCTGATCCGCAGATGCGTATCCCGCCAATAGCCGAATTTCGGATGCAGACCGAGGTACTCGTCTCCGACATTAAAACCGCCTGTATATCCGATCCGCCCGTCGATTACCACGAGTTTGCGGTGGTTGCGGTAGTTAAGACGGGTGTTGATAATGCGCAGCTTGGAGGGAAAAAACGCCTCAACTTCTCCCCCGGCCGCCTTGAACTCCCGGAAAAACCCGCGCAACAACGTACGCGAACCGAGCTCATCGTACAGAATGCGGACTTTGACTCCCGCTCTGACCCGCTCCGTCAAAGCGGAGAGCAGCCGGCGGCCAAGATTGTCGCTGCGGATGATATAGTATTGCAGGTGGATGAACTCCCGGGCTTCCCGGATGTCTTCAATCAGGCGCTCAAATTTCTCCCGGCCGTCCGTAAACAGCTCCACGGCGTTATTCTCCGTAAACAGCGCGCGGTTGTTGATCAAATGCATGTAGATCAAATCGGACCGGTCTTTGGTTCGGGTGTTGCGGAAGGGGAACCTCCCGGCGATCAGCTCGGCCGACTGGGCCTCCAGCTTGCCGTCGATCCCGCTTTGATTCAAATCCTCCCACTTGAAGATGCGGACCCGGCTCAAGTTCTGGGCGAGCAGCATATACAGCACGAACCCCAAAATCGGCACAAACAGCATCACCAGCAGCCAGGCCCAGGTTGCCCCGGCGTCCCGCCGTTCCTGAAACACAACGAAAAAAGCCAAGATGATATTCAGCAATAGCACAAATCCGGATACATACTGTGGGATCGTCATAAGGCCATCCTTTCAACCCTTTACCCGTCCAGTGTCCGTCCGGCATGCCGTACCGCCCGTCACTTGGCTTCGGATACAAATCTTTCAATGAACTGAATTGCCTTGTCATGATGCTCCGCGTCCGCCCGCACGCCAGCGATCAGCCCGCTGTAATCAAGCGGCCAATTCTTCACATCAGGGCCTTTGCCGATATCAATGCCGTAGACATGATCTTCCGTGTCGCTTTCAGTGCGCGCTTTCTTGAGCAGATCTTCCGTTAGTCCTACCTTCATGGACGCAATCCGGTCATCAAGATTTTCCAGTCCCTCCTGAGGCGACAGCCATTCAAAAGAGGCATCGTCCATGATGTAGAGGTCCGGACGTTCCGTTGCCAGCTCGACCACCGCTTTTTGCATATAGGCAAAATCCATGCCTCCGCCGCCGCCTTCGCTTGGAGGAAGATAGGTAATCTTCGCCTCAACCCGCTTCCATTCCGGGAACGCTTCCAGAATCGCCTGCTCCAGCGCTTCCGTCTCCCCGTTCATATCATGAGCCCGATAGTTGCCCAAAAATACAATCGACAGGTCAACGGGAGGCAGGGCGGCCAGCCGTTTCTGCTCTTCGCGGTGATTCAGATAAGTCATCAGTCCGGCCGTCAGCACGACAACCGCGATTAGTGTTATCAGCGTATGCGTCTTGTATTTCCGAAAGAAGTCTTCCGTCTTCCGCACCGGTCCCGCCAGCTTCCCCCATTTGGCCAGCCGTTTGTTCTCCGCTTCGCGGATGTCTTCATTGCGCCAGTAATCGAGAATGAGACGGTATGCCCGGATCTCCTCCTCCACTTCTTCCTCCGCAAGCGAGCCGGACTTCCGTTTTTTCAGCAGCAGATCAAATCGTTTGTTCAAATCTTCCCGGCTGATATCCTCTGGCAGTCCCAGCCGTTTGTAGGCATCCTTGATTTCATTCATTGCTTTGCTTACCCTCCCGCAGCCCATGTACGAGTGTGCCGGCCGCGCCCGGTCCCGCCGCTCACCGGTCAGTGCCGGCAGCCTCGGGTCGCCGGGCAGACTTACGTCTTCCCCCAGCCGGCGTAACGCCTATCCGTCATGTTCCGATAGTATTCGCCATATCCTTTATTGTATTTGATTTATTTGTGCAAAAGCAAGAATGGCCCGCCGTCCGGGCCGCATGGGCCCGCTGTTTTTTCCGGAACGGCGGGTATCAAATTTGGCCGTTTTAGGGTAAAATTTAGACAAGACTTATGCCCGGGAGTGTTCTGAAATGTCCAAGGAAGATGAAGTGATTTTGACGAAGGAAGGTCTGGCCCAGCTGGAAAAGGAACTGAAGCAGCTTAAGGGACCCGGACGCAAGGAACTGGCGGCCCGGCTTAAAACGGCTATCAGCTACGGAGACTTGAAAGAGAACAGCGAATATCATTCCGCCAAAGAAGACCAGTCGTTTATGGAGACCCGGATTATGCAGCTGGAGAAGATGCTGACCAAAGCCCGGATTGTTGACGAAGCCGACATGGATACCTCCGCAGTCAGCGTTGGGTCGCTGGTTGTGCTGAACGATCTGGAGTTTGATGAAAAAGTGGAATACCGGATCGTCGGACCAGCCGAAGCGGATGTCGCGAACAACAAGATTTCCTATGAAAGCCCGCTCGGCAAGGGGCTGATTGGCCGCAAGGCCGGCGATACGATCAGCATCGACGCGCCGATGGGCGTTATCAAATACGAGCTGTTGGAAATCCGCGCTTAACACGCGGCCTGAATGGCCTGCAGCGCATGGATACCGTTCTAACTAACATTGCCGGCCCAGCCGGCAATAACAGCAAAAGGCCGAACGCTTCGTTGAAAGCGTCCGGCCTTTTGCTGTATACACAAGTCACCCGGGTTCGTTCATCTATTCCCCCGGCTAGTCAGTGCGCCCAGCCTGCCGCGTGTCCCCGCCCAGCTGGTTCCGCAGCCGGAGCATATCCTCCGGCCACGGGTCGGCAATGTCCAGCCGCTCGCCGGTCCAGGGATGCGTAAACGCAAGGCTTTCTCCGTGCAGCGCCTGACGGCCAAAGGGAATAATCAGTTTGGCAGGTTTGTCCGCGGGAGTATTCCGTCCTTCGGTACCCGCATGTTGAGTCCCCCTTGAGCCGGATTGCCGGTCTCGCCGGTCTCGCCGGTCTCGCCGCCGTACGCCTCCGTCCGTTCCGGTGCGTCCCGCCGGCTTCGGAGATTGCCGGGCTGCTCCGCCGGCGCCAGACTTGCGTCCCTGATTCCCTTGTCCGTCCTGTCCGTACAGCTCGTCCCCGATCAGCGGATGTCCCATGTGGCTTAAGTGGACGCGGATTTGATGGGTGCGCCCGGTCTCCAGCTCCAGCCTGACCAGACTCGCTCCTTTCCAGACTTCGCGGTCAACAATCCGGGTCACCGCCTGCTGCCCGCCCGGAGATACCCGCCGCCGCGCGGCATGATGGCGGTCCCGGCCAATCGGCAGATCAATCACCTTCAGACCGGCGGGCACTTCGCCGTATACGATCGCCGCGTACCGACGGGAAATGGCCTTGTGCCGCATTTCTTCGTCCAGCCGGAGCAGGGCAAATTCGTTTTTGGCGTACAGCACCGGACCGGTTGTATCCTTGTCGAGCCGGTGGACATGCCGGACGGCGCACTGTTCCCCGGACAACGTATAGTGTGCGGCGACCGCGTGGTCAAGGGTTACGGCGGAGGACGCGTCCTTGCCTCCGTCAGGATGCACGGCCATGCCCGCAGGCTTATGGACGACTAGGCAAAAGTCGTCTTCGTACACCACGGCCAGCTCGGCCGCACGCGGCGGGATCCCCGGCTCCCGGTCCGGGAACAGCTTCAGCCGGACGCGGTCTCCGGCGCGGCGGACACCGTCCTCCCGCCGCAGCCGGTTCAGCAGCTTCTCCGGCATATGTGCCGTGCCGAGAAGCCATTCATCCAGCGCCGCATCCGGATCAGCTGCAGAAGTCACCGTCCGGCCCGGCATCGCCTCCAGCCATTCGCCTCTACGCGTCCAGCTAAGCGTCACAGTGATTTCAGGGCGCGGCGGTGGCCCTCAATCGTGTCGTCGATGTCCTGTTCGGAATGCATGGCCGAGATAAACATGCCTTCGAATTGGGACGGCGGTACGCTGATGCCCTGCTGCAGCATACTGCCAAAATATTTGCGGAACCGGTCCAGATCGCTCCGCTTGGCGGAATCGTAATCGGTAACCGGCCCTTCGGTAAAGAACGGGCAGACCATTGAACCTACACGGTTGATCGTCAGCGGAATACCCGTTTCTTCCGCGTTGGCCCGCAATCCTTGTTCCAGTCTGGCGCCCAGCGCTTCCAGCCGTCCGTAAACCTCGGGCGTCAGCAGCTTCAGTGTCGTCAGCCCGGCGGTCATGGCAAGCGGGTTGCCGCTCAGCGTACCCGCCTGATAAATCGGCCCTGTCGGCGCGATCTGCTCCATCAGTTCCCGGCGGCCGCCGTAAGCGCCGACCGGAAGTCCGCCGCCGATCACCTTGCCGAAGCATGTCAGGTCCGGCTCGATATCGAACAGCCCCTGCGCGCAGCTGCGGCCGACCCGGAAGCCGGTCATCACTTCGTCGAAGATCAGCAGCGCGCCGTAACCGGTCGTGACCCGCCGCAGCCCGTCAAGGAAGCCCGGCAGCGGCGGAACGACGCCCATATTGCCGGCCACAGGCTCGACAATCACGGCGGCCAGATCGCTACCGAAGCGTTCAAAGGCTACTTTGACCGATTCCAAATCGTTATATGGAACGGTGATTGTATTCGCTGCCACTCCTTCCGGCACGCCAGGGCTGTCCGGCAGGCCAAGTGTTGCCACACCCGATCCCGCTTTGATCAGCAGGCTGTCCGAGTGTCCATGGTAGGAGCCTTCAAATTTGAGGATTTTGCTGCGTCCCGTGATGCCGCGCGCCAGCCGGATCGCGCTCATTGTCGCTTCCGTCCCGGAGTTGACCATCCGCACGATATCCACGGACGGTACCCGCTCCACAACCGTCTTGGCCATTTCCGTCTCCAGCAGCGTTGGCGCGCCGAAGCTCGTCCCTTTGGCCGCCGTCTCCTGCAGCGCCCGGACGACATCCGGGTGAGCATGTCCCATAATTAGCGGGCCCCAGGACAAGACGTAATCGATGAACGTGTTACCGTCAATATCATAGATTCTGGATCCTTCGCCGCGGTCCACATACACCGGGGTCAGCCCTACGGATTTGAACGCCCTGACCGGGCTGTTGACGCCTCCTGGAATGTACTGCTTCGCTTCTTCAAACGCCGCGCGGGACGCTTCCTCCCGCCGGGCTCCGTTCTCATTGATCATCGCATGGTCCGCTCCCGTCTACATAATATACCGCCCCTGCCCCCAATCAATTGTCTCAATCAGTGGTGTGCAGGGGCTCTTTGCCTTGTTCCGGTGTTCCGCAGCTGTTGTTGCGCCTGGGTAAGCCTATTTTCATCCGCTGCCGCGCAGGCAGCAGGCCGCTTGTTTCTGCCCGCAGCCGGTTGCCTCACGCAGCCGCGAAGGCAGTAAGCCGCTTATACGCCTCTAGCCAGTCTTCTTCAGCGATCAAGCAGGCAGCGGCTTAGTTATCCCGCAAGCCGGTTTCCTCCCGCAGCCGCGCAGGCGGTGGACTTGGTTATCCCCGCAAATTGTTCTCCGCGCGCGACCACGCAGCCAGCAGGCTTAGTTAACCCCGCAGGCCGGTTTCCTCCCGCAGCCAACGTGCGGCATCCTTGGAGTAGTAAGTGATGATAATGTCCGCACCGGCCCGTTTCATGCCCGTCAGCATCTCCATCACAATTGCCTTTTCGCTGATCCAGCCCTGCATGGCGGCCGCCTTGATCATGGAATATTCGCCGCTGACATTGTAAGCGACCAGCGGCAGGTCGAATTGCTCCCGGATCGTCCGGATGACGTCCATATAAGCCAGCGCCGGCTTCACCATCAGCATATCCGCCCCTTCGAGGACATCCGACTCCGCTTCGCGGATTGCTTCCCGCACGTTGGCAGGGTCCATTTGATACGTCTTGCGGTCCCCGAATTGGGGCGCCGAATCGGCGGCTTCCCGGAAGGGACCGTAGAACGCGGACGCATATTTGACCGAATACGACATGATCGGGATATGCTCAAAGCCGGCTTCATCCAGCCCAGCCCGGATCGCCTGCACAAAGCCGTCCATCATGTTGGACGGAGCGATAATATCCGCCCCTGCCTTTGCCTGCGACACCGCCGTGCGGGTGAGCAGCTCAAGCGACGGATCGTTGGCTACGTCCCCATGCACCACGCCGTCGACGGTATGGGTATGCACCATGCCGCAGTGGCCGTGATCCGTAAACTCGCATAGACACGTATCCGCAATAACCATCAACCCGGGATACCAGGATTTAATCAGCCGGGTTGCCTCCTGAACAATGCCGTTTTCGTCGAAGCCCGACGAGCCGATGGCGTCCTTGGTCTCAGGGATGCCGAACAGCAGCACGGCTGGAATGCCGAGCGACACAATCTCGTCCACTTCCTCTTTCAGCCGATCCAGCGAAAAATGATACACCCCCGGCATAGAACTGATTTCCCTTTTGATCCCGCTGCCGAACGTGACAAAAATAGGCTGGACAAAGTCTAGCACATTCAGCACCGTTTCGCGTACCATGCCGCGCATAGCGGCAGAGCTCCGCAGCCGGCGGTGCCGTACAATTGGAAAACTCATCTGCATTGCCTCCCTGTCTAATTTTCAAGCCCGTTTTCATATATTGGCCGAACTGGAGAAGTTCCCTTCCATTCGGCGATTTGGATTAGTGTCCGTTTTTCCGGCTACCCGCATTCCAGGCAATCAGTTCCTGCACCAGGCCGTCAATCGTTGCTTCTTCGGCCACCAGCGTCGGCGTAAGTCCCAATTCTTCCGCCGTCCGGGCCGTTACGGGACCGATGCAGGCGATAGCCGTACCGGTAAGCACATCCTCCGGCCGTTCCCAGCCCATCCGGCGAAGTGCCGTCAGGAAATTGCGCACCGTGGAAGAACTGGTGAAGGTTACGGCATGTATCTTGCCTTCTTCAAGCAGCTTCCGCAGCTCTTCGTCATCTTCTTCGGCCAGCACTGTTTCATACGTATCCGCTTCGGTTACGACAAGGCCCAGCTCCCGCAGCTTGTCCGCCAGCCAGCCGCGGGCAAGGTCGCCGCGCGGCAGGAGCACCCGCTCCCCGGGACGCAGCTCGCCGCCCAGCTTCTCAATCAGGCCTTCCGCCTGGAAACGGCCGGGCAGCTCCTCCGGCACCAAACCCCGCTCGGCCAGCGCCGCCGCCGTAGCCGGTCCCACCGCCGCAATCCGCGCGCGGTGCAGCGAACGAACGTCCAGCTTGCGCTCGGCCAAGTGACGGAAGAAAAACTCCACACCGTTCACGCTCGTAAAAAAGACCCAATCGTATTCGCCGAGCCTGCCGGGCGCAAACGCGGCTTCTACCGAAGCGATGCTGGCCGCCGTTCGGGGCATCACTGTCTCGATGACCGGGAACTCGTACGGTTCGCCGCCGAGGTCTTCGATCCGCTCTACAAGCTCGCTGGCCTGGCTGCGGGCCCGGGTGACGACAATCCGCTTGCCGAATAACGGCAGCTTCTCCGCCCACCGCAGCGTATCCCGCTGCCGGACGACCTCGCCAACCACGATCACGGCAGGCGGCTGAAATCCCGCTGCCTTGACCTTAGCCTCTATGTCGGCGAGCGTGCCTGTCAGCGTGTCCTGCTCGGCCCGCGTTCCCCAGCGGACAAGCGCGACGGGCGTCTCGGGCGGCCGGCCGTAGCGGATCAGCTGTTCGCTGATGTAGCCGATTTTGGCGACACCCATCAGGAAGATCAGCGTGCCGGTCGCATTTGTCACTTTATCCCATTGAATGGACCGGTCCAGCTTCTCCGGATTTTCATGTCCGGTGATAATCGACAGGGAAGACGCATGCTCGCGGTGGGTAACCGGAATGCCCGCGTAAGCCGGCACGCTGATCGCCGAAGTGATGCCCGGAACGATCTCGAACGGGATATCATGCTGGCGGAGCAGCTCGGCTTCTTCGCCCACACGTCCAAAAATCGTCGGGTCCCCCCCTTTCAGGCGGACGACTGTCTTGCCTTCGAGCGCAAGATCCGCAAGAAGTCGGTTAATGTCCTCCTGCTTCATCGTGTGCCGGTCGGTTGTTTTGCCGACATAAATTTTGTCCACTCCCGGTTTGCCCCACTTCAAAAGACGCGGACTGGCAAGACGGTCATACACAATCACATCCGCCTTCTTGATGCAGTCGAGTCCTTTCAGCGTAATAAGACGCGCGTCGCCGGGACCCGCGCCAACCAAATATACCTTCCCTGCCATTTCACTCATCCCCTCACTGATGCCAAAATCTTCTCCGCTCCCTCGGATATGAGCCGCTCCGCAACCGCCTCTCCCAGCTGTACCGGATCAACTCCTTCTTGCGTCTCCTTCAAAATAACCGAACCGTCCGGCAGGCCTACCATCCCGGTCAGCGAAATCGTCCGGACCGGACCGGAGGAGTCTCCCGCTGCCGCCCCTGCTGCTGCTCCATCCGCCCACACGGCAAAAGCGCCGATCGGCACCTGGCAGCCTCCGTTCAGCACGCTCAGGAATTTGCGTTCGGCAGCGACGGTCAATGCGGTTGGTGTGTCGTTATACAGCGCCAGCAGCCGGCGCAGGTCTTCGTCGTCCTCACGGCATTCAATGCCAAGCGCGCCCTGGCCGACGGCCGGCAGGCACACCTCCGGCGGCAGGTAAGCGGTGATCTTGTCCTCCCAGCCCATCCGGGTCAGACCGGCCGCCGCCAGCACAATCGCGTCATATTCGCCTTCGTCCAGCCGGCGCAGGCGCGAGTCGATATTTCCCCGGATCGGCTCGATGACCAGATCGGGACGCAGCGCCGCCAATTGGCTGGAGCGCCGGAGGCTGCTGGTGCCGACACGCGCGCCGGCCGGCAGTTCATCCAGACTGGCCGCACGGTTCGAAATCAGACAGTCGCGCGGATCCACGCGGCGGGGCACCGCACCAGTCACCAGGCCCGGCGGCAGCTCCGACGGCATATCCTTCATGCTGTGCACGGCCATGTCGATTTCGCCGTCCAGCATAGCCTGCTCGATTTCCTTGACAAACAGGCCTTTGCCCCCCACCTTGGACAACGTAACGTCAAGGATGCGGTCGCCTTTTGTTACGATTTTCTTGATTTCAAATGTGTAATCGAAGCCGTGCTCGCGGCACAGCGCCTGCAGCTGATCGATGACCTGGCCGGTCTGCGTAAGCGCCAGCGCACTTTGTCTGCTGCCCACCGTAATTGTTCGCATTAAGTTAGTCCCCCCGGTTCTCGGCAATCCAGGAAGAAATCTCCTCCGGACTCCACTCTATTAACTTACCCTCTCTGAACGCTTTGAGCAAATCCATTTCGGCCAGCAGGCGCAGCAGCCGCGCCCGGACTTCGGGCGACGGTTCCCGGCGCTTGATTTCACCACGCATGTGGTGGAGAAAATCCAGATAAGGCTCATACTCCGGTCCCAGCAGCTGCTCCACCTGCGCTGCGATCCGGCCGGCCGCGGCGGGACCGGCTCCCGAAGTCGATACGGCAACGGTCAGCCGTCCCCGCCGGATTACACGCGGTGTAATGAAGCTGCCGCTTTCGGCCCGGCTAGCCACATTAACCGGAACCCCTGCGGCATGGCACACTTCGGCCACCCGCTGATTAACCTCCGCGTTATCCGTTGCCGCATAGACGAGAAAAGCTCCGCTCGCATCTTCCGGTTGAAACATCCGTGCCGTCCAGCGGATACGCCCGTTCCGGTCCAGCTCCATTAGACGGTCCGTTACGGCGGGGCTGACGACCTCAACATCCGCTCCAGCCTCCAGCAGACCGTGCACCTTGCGCTCCCCGACGGCGCCTCCCCCAACCACAAGACAACGCCGCCCGGCACAGGCGAGCATTACCGGCAAATACATCGCGTTCACTCCCCTGTCCAGCGGTGAAAGTCCGACCAGGAATTCAGCAGGAAATTCAGGATTAAAAAGCCGTATCCCGTTACAGCCCACCGGGCCAAGATTTGGCTGCTCCGGCGGCCCGAATGCCCGAGTATTTTATAAGTTATGTAGATCCCGAGCGAGATAAGCGTGGTCAGCACTTTGACATCCCAAAAAAGCTCCAGCCGTCCCTCCGCAATCAGCGAAGCAGCGGCAACAAGCAGCGACGCGGCCAGCAGCGGAGTGCCGACCGACACGGCACTGCGGCCGTACCGGTCAAGCGTATCCAGGCTGGGCAGCCGGCGGATGCGGTCGTTCCAGCGTTTGTTCTTCAGCCGGCCGTGCAGGAACAAATAAAGCGAAGAGAACACCGCTCCAAGCGTCAGGGCCGCAAAACTGAAGTTCGCTAGAAACACATGCACCGCCACCCAGCCGTGAACCGCACTCCAGCTCTGCAATCCGTGCTCGCCTGCGTTCAGCCACAGACGGTTCAGCACAAACGCGCTGAAGCCGACTACACTGAGCAGCAGAATCGTAAATTCCGATCCCTTGGTAAATGCGACGCCAAGCGATACGACCACGATAAGAAACGCAAACCAAAACAAAAAATCATAAGGCGTAAAGATCGGCAGTCCTTTTTCCTGGACAAACCGGATGCCGAGACCCGCGGATTGCAGCAGCCCCGTAACAACAAGAAGCCCTGTTCCTAACCGCTTTCCGCCCGGATTGCGGTGAAGGCAATCCGAGAAATAAAACAGCAGGCTCAGGGCATACACAATCAAAGCGGCGTCGTATATTTCATTCAGCGGATGCACACTTGCCACCCGCCTTACAGTCCGGCCGGAGCAAACGTCGTCTTGGTCAGACGCGAATCTCCGCCGGGCGCGTCAGCGGACGTCTGCCGGGACTTGCCGGACAGCGCTTGATCCCGTCCGCCCGCATCCGTTCCGGCTTGTTCATCCAGGGCAAAAATTTTGGAGAAATACTCCAGCGCTTCCGCGCCCTGCTTGCCGCCCGACAGCTCCTTGATCACATTGATCGGGTCGTGCATCATCTGGTTGACGATACTTTTGGTTAGGCGGCGGATAACCCTGCGCTGATGCTCGTCAAGCTCCGGCAGCTTATTGAACAGACTTTCCATCGTTTCTTCATGAATGGCTCCCGCCTTCTCCTGCAGCGCCCGAATTACCGGCCGGACGCCCAGCGTACGCAGCCACTGCTGGAAGTCTTCGTGCTCTTGTCCGATCATCACTTCGATCTTGGCCGCCTCCTGGCGGCGCATCTCCAGATTGCTTTCGACGATGCCTTCCAGATCATCAATGTCGTACAAAAACACATCAGGCAGCTCCGCGATGTTCGGGTCCAAATCCCGCGGCACCGCGATATCAATCATAAACAGCGGGCGCGACGGGCGGCGTTTCATGCTCTCCGCCACCTGCTCCGCGCGCAGGACGTAACCTGGCGCTCCCGTGGAGCTGATGACGATATCGACATCGCTCAGCCGCGACAGCCCTTCCTCAATCGTGCAGGGCACGCCCGCGAACTTCGCCGCGAGCTCTTCCGCGCGTGACAGCGTGCGGTTCGCTACATAAACTTCCGCCGCTCCGCTGCTGTACAGGTGCTTGACGGTCAGCTCACTCATTTTGCCTGCGCCGAGGATCAGCACCTTCTTGCCCGCAAACGCGCCAAAAATCCGCTTGCCCAGCTCGACCGCCGCATAGCTGACCGATACTGCGCTTTCGCCGATGGACGTCTCGCTGTGAGCGCGTTTGCCAAGCGTTACCGCCTGCTTGAACAGCCGGTTAAACCAGGTTCCGGTGACACCTTCAGCCTGGGCCGTCAGGAACGCTTTGCGGACCTGGCCAAGGATCTGCGTTTCGCCGATCACCATCGAATCAAGTCCGCAGGTGACGCGGAACAAATGGGAAATGGCTTGTTCGTCTTCATAGATGTACATATGCTGCGTAAATTGCTCGCGCTGCGCCCCGAACCACTGCTCCATGAAGCTGCGGATGAAATGCCCGCACATGTGCAGCCGGTCGACGACCACATAAATCTCGGTCCGGTTGCAGGTGGCCACGATGACCCCTTCCAGCACGCTTTTGGTCTGCATCAGCTGGTGAAGCGCCGCAGGCAGATCTTTATCCGCAAATGCGAACTTCTCCCTGATTGCGACAGGGGCGGTGCGGTAGTTCAAGCCGACAACAACGATGTGCATTCCCAGTTCACCATCCTAATCTCATTTCCTTGCTTCTATAAAACAGGCCGGTCGGGCCATTTCTTACATGATAATAAAGCTGTAATTAAAAGGTGGAGGTGACAAACGGTTCACATTCATTTCCACACTTTTCGTAAACACTATGTTAAGTATATCACACGAAAAACCGGCTTCTTGCGAAAAATTTGAAGGATTTATGAAATTAGAATAATTATAAATAAGCTTGTTCTGCCTGATGCTGTAAAGCTGAATAAGTTCGCCGATCTTCCAGGCCTGTTCTCTATTCTATCTGAAAACCGCCGGCTTTGCCAGATTGAGAGAAGCGTTTTCATTTGGATAGACACCCCTTTAGCTTAGGTCATTGGGCGCTCATTTATGTGCCTTGCTTACAGAATATGGGTTCCTCATTCTTAAGGTTCTGTTCGCTGTCACAATCCGGTACGGCATATGGCGGGGAACAGCGGCTGCTATTTGCCCGTCAAAATCTATAATCTGTCGAAAAAAGGAACACGGCCCGCAGATGCGGACCGTGTCTTCCGCGGAGAGTTGGCGTCCTCCGCTGGTTACTTCAATATTGCGGAGAGCTGCTCTTCTCCACCCTCACTCCGGGTAAAGGAGTGGGTCTTCGATGCTTCTTCAATATCGGCGCTGGCCCAATGCGTCAGCGGCACATCTTTCCAGGACGAGGAGCTCATACCTTGGAGCGGGCCTCTCCGGAACACGCGGTTCAAAAGGACCACCGCTTCGGCGCGGCTTACCGCCTTATTCGGGCGGAACGTGCCGTCTGCGTACCCTTTGATCCAGCCGGCTTTCCAAGAAGCCGCGATCGCATCCGCAGCCCAGTGTCCTGCAGTGTCGCCGAAAGCCGGCATACGGTCTGCCGCGGTTTCAAGATTCGAAATTCTTGCCGCCACCGCCGCCAGCTCGGCGCGGGTTATGGCTTGATCGGCATGAAAAGCGCCGGACCTGTCGCCGATCATTAATCCTTTTTCTTTCATCACCGCGATGGCTCCGGCTGCCCAATGCGTCTTGGCGACATCGGGGTACACAGTGGCGGAAGACTCCTGCGCTCCGGTATATCCCATCAAACGTGCCAGAATTGCCGCCATCTGCGCACGGGTCAGCCCGCTTTCCGGACGGAAGGTCCGGTCCGGGAAGCCGTTGATGTATGCGGTATGCACATCCGCTGAACCGGCATCTTCTTGCCCGCCGTTCTGGCTGCCTTTGCCGAGTTTTTCGAGCAGTTCGCCGAGATCTTTTCCTGCCCAGCTGAGAATGGTAAAGGTACTAAATTTGTTGACGCCAAACCGGATGCCCTGCGTGCCGCCTTCGTAGGTGACAATTTGGCCGCGGACCAGTTCGATATCTCCGTCGCTGTGTTCAATATAGATGGCGAGGGAATCCAGGAACGCCTGGCGCTGCGCCGGGTCGGACGGGAACTCCACTCCTTTCAGCGGAAGCGTCAGGGTTACCGGCCGGCTCGTAAGGTTCGTCTCGATCTCCATCGGACGCGCCACAATCACAGGCTGTTCGGTACCGGATATGGACTGGACTATTTTTTCTTGGAGTGCTCTCTGTCTAATGGCCGCTCGATCCTGTCCGTTTTTGACCGGGATGACCCGGAAATACACATCGTTGGCCAGACCGGTAAGCGAGCTGCTTGGTACGGTAATTTGAACATTGTCTGTATAGATTTCAAAATCCATCTGTCCGCCAATGATGCTGCGCAGCGTGCCTGACGGAAGCTGTACATTCAGTTCGCTGACTTCGTCCTTTTCGTCCGGAATCACGATCCGGATATCCGACCGGCCCGCTGCTTTCGCTTTTTCCACGGACTCCGCCGCTTTGGACTCGGTAAAGGTCACTTTGTCCTTCACGCTGCCGTTTGTGTTGGTCCGCTCGATGGTTGTACTGGACACCGCCTGCCCTTGCGAACCCGAAACGACCTTCACTTCAATTGTGCTTACGCCCGGTGTCTGGGTAGGGACAGAAACGTTCGGAGCCGCAGGCGCGGGGCCTGTATCTGTCTGCTCTTCGTAACGCGACCAGCGGATCGGCGCCGAAGCTTCGCTCACATGGTTGGCGGTGTCGCTGGCCGTTGCCGTGATGACATAGTCGCCCAAAGACTGCACACTGAGCTGCAGAGACCACTTGCCCTGCATATCGGCAAAAGCTGTTCCGGCCGCTTGACCGTTCACATACACCGTGACACTGCTGCCTGCTTCGGCGGTCCCTTCGAGGCTGAGGTTTCCGGTCCCGCTGCCAGTGCCGTCCCCCGGTTTAGTAATCACCGGTGCGGCAGGCGCTACCGTGTCAACCACGAACTTGGCCGAAACCTCTGCTGTCTGACCGGACCCGGCTGCCGGACCGGCCCATATTTTCAGTTCATGCTCACCTTCAGCAAGCGGTACGGATGGAGTCAGACTCCATGTGCCGTCGGCCGAAGTAATAACGGAACCGATCGGACGGCCGTCAACATAAATCGTAACCGGCGTACCCGGAAGCGTCCGGCCCGTTATCACGGGAACATTTACCGTTACAACAGCCGATGATGCCGGCGACAAAATTTCCACCCTAACCGGCTGCTGCGGTTGTTCGGGTTGTTCTGGCTGCTGCGGCTGCTCCGGATCAACCGGCGGCGCCTTCGGTACGGTTACATCACTCACTGTGAAGGTGTAGCCGTTTTTCACTACGTTCACGTTGTATGTTTGGCCTTCCTCAAGCTGGGCAGTAACCTGGTAAGTTAGACCGCCGTCGGTTGTCGTTACATTCGTAACAGCTGCGCCTCCGCTCAGGCTGATGTCAGCTGCCGTCAGTCCTTCGACTGCCGGGCTGAACGTCAGCGTGAAGCCGCTTGGGCTTGCTTCGCTAACCGATCCGGTTACCGGGGTCGGGTCCACGGGCGGCGCCTTCGGTACGGTTACATCACTCACTGTGAAGGTGTAGCCGTTTTTCACTACGTTCACGCTGTATGTTTGGCCTTCCTCAAGCTGGGCAGTAACCTGGTAAGTTAGACCGCCGTCGGTTGTTGTTGCATTCGAAACGGCTGCGCCGCCGCTCAGGCTGATGTCAGCTGCCGTCAGTCCTTCGACTGCCGGGCTGAGTGCAAGCGTAAAGCCGCTTGGGCTTGCTTCGCTAACCGATCCGGTTACCGGAGTCGGGTCCACGGGCGGTGTCTTCGGTACGGTTACGTCGCTCACCGTGAAGGTGTAGCCTTTTTTCACTACATTGACGCTATAAGTCTGACCTTCTTCGAGCTGAGCGGCCACACGGTAAGTTAGACCGCCGTCGGTTGTCGTTGCATTCGTAACGGCTGCGCCGCCGCTCAGGCTGATGTCAGCTGCCGTCAGTCCTTCGACTGCCGGGCTGAGTGCCAGCGTAAAACCGGAGGTTCCCACCCCGCTGATTGTGCCGGTAACCGGTGTCGGATCAACTGGTGGAATGATCGGTACCATGATCAGTAAGGCGTTGAACAGGTAACCTTTTTTGTCAAGGATCAAGCTGTAGATCCCGCCTGGCTGGAGCTGCGAACTGATTTGGTATGTCTTTCCGCCATCCAACGTATTGACCTGATCCACTACTGCTCCGCCGATGGTAAAGTTCTCTGCATTCAGTCCGTCGACAGCAGGTGTAAATGTTACAGTAAATCCATTTGCGGTTACATTGCTAATTTCACCTGATACCTGTGTCGGTTCAGCTTTTGGCACGATAACCGGGTTAATTGTGAAGACATAAGTTTCTTTAGTTAATGTAACAGCATACGTCTGGCCTTCTTCCAGCGCCGCCTTCACTTGATACGTGCGCCCGCCATCGCTGCTCACAACGTCCGTTACGACTGCCCCGCCATC